>NZ_JBHUJW010000019.1:0-1310 GCF_042683565.1 Brevibacillus sp. GCM10020057 | reverse complement strand
CTACGGCTACCGCAATCTAGAGAGATTCAAGATTCGCATTAGACTGGAGTGTAAACCGGCTACATAACTACGAAAAACTGCGATAGAGGGAGATCAAGCACGTTTTACGGTGAAGAGCTCCAGATTAGTAAATCTGTACAATATTTACATTAACCCTCCGCCTTTAGAAAGTGCTATATGTTCAAGATTTCGTAACATAATAGTTGCATGTTCGGATGTTGTTCGCGTACAATACAGAACAAACGTTCTTGTTTGGAGGCGAGCAACATGAAAACCAGCAAGCTAGACAATCCAACTATAGGTCGTTTTGTATTGCCTCAGCAACGCGAGCTTTAACTCTTGATGCAAGAAGACGAGAGGCTGGTGCAGATGCCAGCGCTGGAGCAGGATGAACTGGAGTCTATGCATTACCTGATCCGTGACTCCGCGCGCGAAGACTATGCCGTCACAGTGACCTGGTTGTGTTTTGCAAGTAGAAAATGCTCAGTTTTGCAGCCAAAATTGCCTAAGCACTTGCCAGCCGTTTGTAACTACAGAGGAATTCTATCCATTGCCTGCTTGAAACGGAAGCTTTCGCCCGTGAATGAGAGGATATGAGCGTGGTGGATCAAGCGATCAACGAGCGCCGATGTGAGCTTCGTGTCTCCAAACACCGACGTCCATTGGCCAAACTCCAGGTTGGACGTAACGATCACACTCTGTTGCTCATAGCAATCCGCGATCACGTTAAACAATAACTCAGATCCGGTTTGGCTGAACGGCACGTAGCCAACTTCATCAAGAATGAGTAAATCTATCTTTTTCAATTTCTCTCGAAATCGGCTGACTGTTCCCAGAGCAAATTTTTCTTGAAGCACAGCGACCAAATCGGAAGCCCGGTAGAACTGTACCGCCTTGCCCCGGCGACAAGCCTCCACGCCCAGTGCCGTTGCCATATGGGTTTTTCCTGTGCCTACGGCTCCCATTAAAAGTAAATTCTCTTTACGTTCGAGCCAATCCAATTCCCGAAGCAACTCTGGACTACTGCCATTCGGGAAAGAGATATGGTCATACACATACCTCTCGAAAGTCTTAATATGCGGGAACCCTGCCTGCTGGACAAGCTTCCCCAGCTTGGCGCGGCGGCGACCGTCCAGTTCCGCAACAAGGATTTGCTCCACAATGCTACGTATTTGTTCATTCTGCTGAGTTGATACATAGTCCACGACATGCGCCAACCGGAGTTGTCGGCACAAATCTCCCAATGCCGTCGGCATCTCAGTTCACCCCCACAAGTTAATCATAGCGGTGAAGGGAACCTTCTACGCGCG
>NZ_JBHUJW010000018.1:0-104830 GCF_042683565.1 Brevibacillus sp. GCM10020057 | reverse complement strand
AAGGAACTGGCAGTAAACCTACTCTAAACAGGCATTCTCCCACAAAAAGGAGGATGCCGTTTTCCATTTCAAGGAGGAATCACACATGACTGATCTTCTGTTCTTTGGCATTTTGATTGCCCTTGCACTTGGGCTTCTCTCTTTTCTCACTTCCGCAATCATAGGCTGGCTGCGCATGATTTTCTGGTGGCTACCTGGTCAAGAAGGATACCCATGTGGCCGTCATCCAGCGCCTGTTGGGACACGCCAGCCTCAAGACAACTTCGGTGTACCTGCACGTCCAGCAGACCGACCTGCAGGAAGCCGTAAACCGCATCGATTTCTAAGGAGGGATACAACATGGCACCATTCGATCCCAGCGTGTACGAAGACGAGAAAATCAAGACAACGCTTGCGCTCTTGGCACAAGGGAAGAGCAAGCAGGAGATCACCGAATACTTTGGCCACAAAGGATGGTTCACGGTAGACCAGTACTTTCGCAGGAGAGGATTCCGCTGGAACGGCAACACGTTCGTACCGGAAGAAACAGACACACCATCCGTTGCAGAGGATGCCCTTTTTCTGAACAGCAAAGCAGGTCAGATCATCCGACAGCTCAGCCAAAGCCACGCAAACATTCGTCAGGTCGCCCTTAAGAACGGATTTGCCACCGTGGACGAGATGGGCGAGTACATGAAAGGGCAAGGGTACGTCTGGAACAGCGAGCAAGAAAACTACGTCTACAGCGAGAGTGTCGGCAAAAAGCAGAGGGACACGCTAACGGCTGCGTCACAGGTCGCTTCTCAGCCTGTGGAGGGCCTAGAAGACTACCAACAGCTGCTGGACTACCTGTTGTCCCGAAAAGAAAAGCTGTTCGCTCTTCTGGATACGGAAAACGAAGGTACCCTGCCCAGGTACAAGTTCCGAGGGGCCAAAGCAAACAAAACACTGGCTTTTCCGACGTCTGTGCTGACACTCCTGAGCGACTTCAGTAAGGAATACAATGTCACCCAGAGGGACATCCTCGAAGTGGCACTGGCTGAGTTTTTCCGAAAGTACGGGTACGAAGAACAACTGAACAGCGTGTTGCAAGCGTAGCGGGGAGCGGGACAAACTCCCCGCTTTTCGTTGCAGTCTGGACAAGGGTTTCCCGCAAAACCCGTTTTCCCGCTCCGAAAGGGGGTGTCTCTAAAAAACGAAAACACCACCACCTACAGTACGGAGATAGTGAGTTAACCGTTTTGGGGGTGGAGGGTTCCTCGATCAGTCGTTCTCTACGAGTGGCTTTCGTGCTCTTCCTGCTATCCCTTTTCCTTCTCCTTCCATTCCTTTTTTGTCCTTCTCCTTTCTACCTGTGCCTTTTCTCTATTTGGTTGTGAGGGAAGTTTGAGTATCTCTTTTTTTGATCGGGAGTTACGGGAATTGCGGGGTTTTGATCTGTTGCAAGAAAAGGGGGGGTTTCTACATTCGGGTTTTCTGCGGTTTTTGCGGGGAGTTTTTCGGTTTTTTCTCGTTCTACTTTTTCTCGTTTTTTCCTAAGCTCTGCAACAAACTACTCGGCTTTCACTCGGCTTTTCCTATGCTACCTGACGAACCGATTGCCGGAATCCTTGAGTTGCATGGGTTTTTAGGCTATCCAGAAAATTGGGAATTTCTAGTGGGTTTTGTGCTATTAACGCTAAACAAATTGAAGTTAAATTTAGCGTTGCAGTTGACGAAGATTCTGTGATTGACACCACAAATGATAACGGATTGATTGGGAATAGCATTAAAATTGACGTCACTGGCTCTAACACCAATACAATCACTGTAGATCCAACTGGTGATAACAGCGGTGGTGCAAATGCAACTGGGGAACTTAGCAAGGACGGAAAGACTCTGACTATTACTGCTCCTTCTTCTGAAGTATTCGATGGTTCCTACGCTATCACATTTATTAAAGATCAAGTTAAGGATGAAGAAGGCAACAAACTGGAAGAAACAGTTCAACTGTTTAATGCGAAAGATACTGTAAGACCTACATTCGCAAGTGTTAAGTACAGTGACAACAAAACAGCGGTATTGACCTTCTCCGAGCCATTGCAGGATAAGGGAACTGTTTCTTTCAAAGTGGCTGCTGATGGCTCTGCACTTCCAGCTAATGGTCAAGACGGCTCCAATCCTCCTGTAACTGCGAACTTGACAGCAGAGGGTATTAAGATTGATCTGAGCAACCTGAACGATAACCTGAAGAACAAAGATATCACAGTTACAGTAGTTGGTGCAGTTGATTATGCTGGTCTGGTGCTCTCTCCAAACCCATTCACACAAAATATTAAGTATTCCACTGAGGATACAACTGCTCCAACAGTTGCTTCTGTAACTGCTCTGAGCAACAAAGCAGTTGAAGTTAAGTTCTCTGAGGAACTGAGTGCTGACCCAACAATTACAATTGGTGGCACTGCAACTACCCTTAAAAAAGATGCTACAGATAAAACCAAATACGTTGCAACTCTTGCAACCGGAACATCTGGATTGCAAACAGTAGTAGTTTCGGCCTTCACCGACAAGAGTGGAAATGCAGGTACTACTTTCAGTAAAGTAGTAAACTTCGATGTTGACACTACTAAACCTGTGGTTGCATCTACTAAGGTAGAGAAAATCAATGGTGTAGAGTATTTGGTAATTACCTTTAATGAAAATGTCGATGTTACAGCTGCAGATGGACAAAAACTTACTTTTAATTAGGGTATGCTGAACGATTCATAGACGTCAAAAAGTGTTCGGAAGTCTGGTCATCTCACAACAAACAGTTGTTTCATCAACGAGAAAAAAAGAACTCGAAGCCTGCGCTCAAAGTTCATCACCAACAGTTGCAGCGCAATGAAGGCTTCGCTCATCGTTGCAAGTCGGGCTCGAATACGGCCAATCCCATACTTGCGCTTGCCCTCGCCGAAATTGCCTTCGATGGCATTGCGTACACTCCCATCTTGCCTTTCGACTAGCCGCTATTCCGCTGCCTCTTCGCCTTGTGGTGGACGACCAAGCGTAGGACCGCTCAAGCAAATGTCATGTGCCTTGCAGAAGGCTCGATTCTCCCGCGTACGGTAAATCTGGTCGACCGGAAGAAGCAATTGGTTTTCACGATGAGAGACGGATGAGTACATCCCGATCAGCACCATATGCAAAGAATTTGAGGGGAAATTGTTGATTTCCTTGCACATGATTTCGATAAAAACGAAACAAAATCCTTGTGGTTACTGGATTTTTAATCTATTCAGCAGACCCTAATTATGTAAAAGATTTTGTTTCTAAGTCTGTAGATGTAACTCTTGTGGCAACGGGCGGTTCTAGCGACAACATTACTCTTTACAAACAGGTAAGTGACAAGTCTGCTTCTGTCAAAGTTGCTTTGACTGACCTGACTGATGCAGCTACCTATACTGTGGACCTTCCTGCTGGATTGGTTAACGACTTGAATGGTAACGCAAGCGAAGAAAAAACTGGCGTTTCTGTAACGCGTGGCTCTGATGCTGTTAGTGATAAGCCTGAACTTACTACGGCTGATACAAATGGTATCAAACAAATTGATTCCAACACTGTAGAAGTTTACTTCAAATCTAAGGTGGATGGCGCTTCTGCAACAAACAAAGCTAACTATTCCATCGAAGGTTCCACTATTGAGAAAGCTGAATTGACTGCAAATGCGGTTGGTGGTGCAACTGTTAAGTTGACACTGGCTAAAGATTCCAGCACATTTACTGGCGTCAAAACTGTTACTGTTTCTGGAGTTAAATCTGAAACTGGTGTAACAATGGACCCTGTAACAACAACTGAGAATTTGCTTGAAAACGTACGTCCTACGGTTATTTCTGCTACTTTGACTGATAGTGACACTATTACACTTACTTTCAGCGAAGTTGTAAAAGCTGATTCGGTTAAAGAAGGTACTGCAGTTGCAGACTTTGAGATTTACGTTGGAAATGTAAAATATGCTACTGCATTCACAGAAGACACTGATACTACTGCTGACAGCAATAAGGTTGTATTGACTCTTACGGGTGGAGCAACGTTCCAACCTTCTGATCTTGCTAACCTCACTGTTAAAGCAGCAAGTGGCTTTGACGTTAAAGATGATGCTGGAAACGTGGCAAACTTCAAATCTGTAACTGTTGAATAATTGAACGAAACGTCACTTTATAAGCTCAGCTAGAGCAAAAGAAGTGGAAAATGTACCCCATACTTATGAATGTGTATGGGGTCTTTTCTAACCGTTCCATTGAATTGACAGATGAAATGTCTGTTCACGACAACAGCCAATCAGTCGTGTGCCTAATCCTCCTGCATCCAGTGAGGCTCTACCTAAGCCGAAGGGGTGAAGTCAGGTGAAGTCGTACTCGAAAGAGGCGGGGCTCCATAAAAGGTGACTATGGTTAGGAGACGAACCCATGTTGAGGTGTTAGAAAGAGAACAATGCTGTCAAAATGCTAGCAGTTCAGCACTGTTCCGTGCATCTGAAATGATGTAGCGGCAACCGGCACAATTCAGGCTGTTAAACCGGTTGAACTTTCTAATGAGCAGTGGGAACCTACGGTCATCAAAAAGAGGGATAGATGGGACGGAACGTTTGAAGTTTCATAGGGGGAGACGGGGTAGCGTCAGTGATCCATATGAAATGGCGGCGGGTTCGTAGTAGTGATGATGGTCTGCCGTTTGCACCTGTAGTGGTAACACAGGCGGGGAGGAGAAAACTGACCGGAGCGAAGGAACCCAGTCGGTTATAAGTAATTTTAGAAATCTGTATGTTGTGGACAGAGCTGAATTTGTTTATTTTAACTCTGTCCACTATACATAACTCATTTTACTTGTAATCGATGGAACGCCGTGTGCGATGAAAGTCGCCCGCACGGTGTAGGCCTGACCGAAAACCATAATTATGTGGTTAGGCAGGAATAGTAATGATGGTTATTATGGTTCACCAACCCCTTAAAAAAATAACGAAACGTTACTTTATAAGCTCATTTGAGTGAAGTAAGTGGAGAAATTGCTGCCGACAAGACTGTAGAATTTCTCTAACTGCCTTCTCTAATTGATTGGTGAAAGCCCAATCCATGAGAAACAGCCTGTATTCTCATGAGCCTAATCCTCCTGCAAAGGTGTTCAACCTAACCCGTTGAGCCCTCTGAAGTCAGGTGAAGTCGTACTTGTGAAAACATAAGCAAGGCGGGGCTCCTTAAAAGTTGGCTATGGTCAGGCGACGAATCCATGGTGACCCAATACGAGATAACTGTTGCTAGGTAGTTAAGCGCTAGGGGTTTGGCGACAGTCGGTGTACGCGAGATCGTACAGACGAAACAGGAACAATTCAGGCTGTTAAACCTGTTTTTCTCGTATTGTATAGTGGGGACCTAAGGTCAGCAAATGAAGGGATAGACAAGGTGGAACGTTTGAAGTCTTGCCAGAAGAGGTGGGGTAGCACCAGTGAGGCTGGTAAGATGGCGGCGGGTTCGTAGTAGTGAAGATGGTCTGCCGTTTGCACCCGTAGTGGTAACACAGGCGGGGAGGGGAAATCTGGCCGGAGCGAAGGAACCCAGTCAGCGGATAAGAGGGATGAGAGAACTTACAATGGGCGTTGGAGTTTCTCAATGTAATATTTTTATACCTTTTTTATCTGTTGATGGAACGCCGTGTGCGATGAAAGTCGCCCGCACGGTGTAGGCTCGAATCGAAAGCCATGAAATAATATTGTATGGCATAAGACGAGAATAGCGTTTTAAGAGTTCTTTCTGTAGAAAGAGTTGACAGAGATTCAAATGGACAAGTAGATGCTATTAAACTCACATTTAATAAAGATATTGATGACAGCTCAATAGATATATTGGCTTTGTGGATTATAGGCTCATTTGATCACAGTACTTACGCGATAGGAACTGGAATATCAGGTGATGACGTTGATGATGATGTAGTGTATATTACATTCTCTGAAAACGGAACTTTAATGTCAGATGGTCCTTTCAATGTTAATACTGGTTTTGAGTATATTGCGCCTAAAGATGGAGGATTAGGGGTCAGTGCAGCTTGGAATGCAAATACTTCTAACTAATAGCTTCTAGGCATGGAAAATTTTTGGAAAAAATAGATCATTTTTCTAAATGTATTCAGAACAGGAAGAGGCGAAATAGGTTCAGAAATGAGCTTGTTTTGCCTCTTTTTATTGTAGATAAAAAGCCAGTCATATAATAATGCGTAAAAACTTGAAGCGCAGCCTGTTACCTCCCGAAGTTTGTCCAAGAGGTCTGTTTCGAGAGAGGCAGGCCCATTTCATTCTTTTGGTTTATGGAGGCTAACTTTAAATAACGGCCATTATTTCAAGGAGTTTATTTAGCATATAGCAAAAAAAGATTGGATTGTTGTATAATTTAGTTGCCCATTGTAATGTTTTTCACTTTTTTTCGTTGACGGAACGCCGTGTGCGATGAAAGTCGCCCGCACGGTGTAGGCTCGAATCGAAAGCCGTGAGATGTACGGTATAAGACGAGAATAGCGTAATCGTAACAGCGGATACTACCTCGAACGACGTGGATCATTCATTAGATCTCACATTCACAGATAATCCGGACTGGAGATCGAAAGTGACAGCGGTTAGCGTTGATGGTACTCCTTTGACATCTGGTCAATACAGCTTGACCGCTGGAACATTGACGATTAACCAAGGAGTCATTCGCACACCCGGAAATCACACAATTGTCATTGAGGCAACAGGGTATGCTCCAACTCAAGTACTACAAACTGTAAATGTAGGGGCAATTTCATTAGATACTTCAACAGCAACTTTGATTCCTAACCCAGTTCAATTAGAGTATTTGCCAGTCGAAAATGTGATTACGCTGACTGCAAGAGATCAGTATGGAAACCCAATTCCAAACTACGTATTCAAGCACATTACCCAAATTGAAGATTTAGATAATTCGGTTGATACGGTCGAAGTGGATAATGTTACATTTACTGGTACGGCAAATGAACTGAAAGTATTCCCAGTTACAGCACTCGCACCAACTGACTCGAATGGTGTTGTCACGTTTACAGTAAAGATACCTCACACTAACTACGCAATGCGAATCGATATTTATCTGAATGATGGGACAACGCTTTTCTTCTAACCTGTCATATGGAAACAACAGATTGGCAGAGCCTACCTCTTAAAGGGTAGGCATTTTCTTTTTGTCCAGAACTCGCTGCAAAACTTTCGTAAACGTATCCATCTACGTCTTTGTTGACAGACACACAAATGAAAACGAAAAAGCAGCGAGGGTCAAATCGCAAAACGCCAGACAAATGAGAGGCTGTCTGGCATTTTGCTCTGCTTCCCGCGCCTTTTTGCCATTCCTTGACATTGCCTGTGCTTACAGGTATTCTAACAAATATTCCCCGTCTGTCAGCGGGATGGGGACAGTGCCGCTGCCTTGCGGGATCAGGCGTCTGCCGATGCGGGATGCCAAGTTTTCGATGTTGCAAAAGGATGCCACTATGCTATAGTGAATGTCGAACAGAACTCTATTATAGATGTAGAGATAAGTTGGGAGAGACGATATGCTATCCTTCTTGAAAAATTTATTGGGGAAAACTCCCACACCGGAAGAAGTCAGACAGCAGGTACAGGAAGAATCGATTTTGCCTGCATCTACCGCCGATCAGAATCGAGAGGCGTCTCATGGCGTCGTGACCTCTCTTTCCTTGCACCCGTCCTGGGAAGCGAAACTGAGCGCACAGGAGAAATACGCCCTTTCCTTTATGGCACAGGAGCTGGAGCCGCTCGCAGAAGGGAACATATCTCTTGCGGGTATATCGCTTGTCCCGCATGATGCCGGGATCGAAGTGACGGCGTTTGTCCGCAACAGCTCGGAGCGGCCGGTAACCTTGGGAGAGATGACGCTTGTCGTATTGTTTGGCGACCAGCAGTTGTTTACCCGTCAACGCTTTCCCATGGCTGAAATAGGTGAGATTCCGCCGCGTTCTGCAAGACCGTGGTCGTTTGTATTTGAGCGGGAGCACTTCCTGCAGGTGGACGTCCTGCTGGTGAACTGGAAGGTCGCCTTTGAAATGGCGGAGAAGAAAATGGTTCTGCCCCAGCAGCTGGAGCTGGAGGAATCGTGGATCAAGGCGCTGTCAGACGAGCAGAAGCAGGCGCTGATCGAGCTGGCCAGGAAACTGCCATCGATTGCGGAAGGCGAAGTAAACGTCCAGAGCTTGCAGATTCGCCGGGATGAGTCGGGAGCCTTGAATGCGTTGCTGCTGATCCGCAACGGGTCTGCGCGGGCGCTTTCGATTGAGCAGCTGCCGCTGGCGCTCTACGACGCGACCGGTGAGATCGTGGCCCAGGGGCTGTTTAAGCTGGAGGGCCTCACGGTGAATCCGGGTACGAGCAAGCCGTGGTTGTTTATTTTCCCGCCAGAGAGCGTGCAAAAGGCGGAGCCGGACTTTTCCCGCTGGAAGGTCAGCGTGCCGCAGGCATAAGGAAGAGCTGGCAGGCGGGCAGCCATTTGCCCGCGTTGGTGGAAATCGTTATGATAGAAATAATGCAGCTTCGGTCGCGTCCGGACGTGTGAGGAGGTAACACACATGTTTTCATTCTTCAAGAACTGGTTTGGAAAAGAGCAAGGGGAGCTGAAACAGGAGCTTCAGGAAGAGGCGGCTATCGACATCAATGAGTTGAGCGATGCCGAAGCCGATGTAGAAAAGAGTGCAAGTCCGCAGGCAGCGGGCAGCGGAAAAGTCCATACCGAGCTGTCCCTGCATCCGCTGTGGGAGCAGGAGCTGGATGCAGAGAAGAAGTACACGCTGCGCTTCCTGCAGGCTGAATTGCCGGATATGGTCAGGGGCATGATCAGCGTGACCGGCTTTAGCATGATTCCGCAGCCGAACGGTCTGACGGTGACGATGTTTTTCCGCAATTCGCTGGATCATCCGGTCCGCTTCAAAAATCTGCGCCTGGCGATCTATTTGGACGACAAGCCGTTTGCTCGCATGAGAGTTGACCTGTCCGAGATGGGGGCGATTCCGCCGCGTTCGAGCCGCCCGTGGGAGCTGCTGTTCCCGGAAGAGACTTTCCTGCATGACAACTTCACGTTCAAGCGCTGGAAGGTCGTCATGAAAGCAGGCAAAAGCTCGCACGTATGGCCGAACCATCTGGAACTGGACCCGGAGATGGAAAAGCGCATGACGGAGCGTCAAAAGGACCGTCTGGAAGCGTTGACCCACTCGCTGCCGCCCATTCCTGCGAATACGGTTCAGGTGACCGGGTTTGACATCGCCATGGCGAAGGATGGCCGCCTCGTAGCTGGCCTGCTGTTCCGCAATGGGCTTCGCGAAATGTATCAGCCGGACAAGGTGCGGATCACCATTTCCGATACGGATGGAGATGTCGTGGCAAAAGGGACCGTGGATGCGAGCGTGGTTCGCGTAAAGCCGGGGCACAGCCGTCCGTGGCTGATCGTCTTCCCGCCAAGCGCCGTGAAAAAACCAAATGCGAACCTGCGCAGATGGGTGCTGGATGTAGAATAGCGCATGACAGAGATACTTCTGCAGTAGGGTTGAGGAGGTTGACCTATGAGTTGGTTGTTGGAAAACTGGTTTGGATCGAAAGAAAGTCTGGAGCAAGTGCGTGAAGATATCCAGGAACATTTGCACAAAGAATTTTATTTGGGTGTTTCGGGGATCGACAATCCGGAGCAGTCCTCGACGCGCATTCCTTCCAAAGAGCTGGAGTTGCTGCTGAACGGTCCGTGGGACAGCCGATTGGACGAGACAGAAGCAGAGCTTTTGCAATACATTCATGACGAACTGCCGGCGGTGGTGCGGGACGAGATCGGCATCGTGCCGTTCTTTACGCAAGTAACGGATGAAGGATACCTGGTGTTGACCTATATTCGCAACGCCACAAACCGCAACGTCCTTTTGCAAAAGTTGCCGCTGACGTTGATGACGGCCGATGGCGAAGTGGTGGCAAGAAAGACGTTCGACCTGATTCCGTCCGGTCCGATCGGCGATATGTGCAGCCGCCCGTTCGAGTTTTTGTTCCGCTGGGATGAATTCAGCAAACTGCCGGAGAGCGAAGTGCCGCTGACGCTCACCTACCAGAAACCGGCAGCGCCGAAAGAAGCAGGGCAGGAGCTGAACCAGGGGCTGTCCAGGGAAGAAACCGAGAAATACTTGAAGCTGGCGGAAAAGATTGCGCCTGTGGCACCGGGCGAGGTCGATCTGCAAGTGCTCGACATCGTGCAGGGCGCAGAGAACGGGCTTCGCGTAGTCGTGGCGTTCCGCAACGGATTGGAAAAGCGGCTGGAATTTACAGAAGTGCCGATCATCGTCAATGACGAAGAAGGCAACAATGTGGCGCGCGTCCAGTATACGCTGCAAAACATGAAGGTCGAGGCGAAGAGCAACCGGGTGTGGGCATTCGACATTCCGTCCACCTCCATCAAGCAGGAAGAGCTGGATGTGACGAAGCTGACCGCTGTCGTTCCGAAAGCGCGACAAAGCAAAAGACAACCTGCCGCTACTCTTGTGGCAGATAACAACAAAGGATTGCTGCAATAATGGAGAGGCCCTTTTTGCCCACGGTGAAAAGGGCCTTGCTGCCGCTTGAACATTCCAAATATTGGATGTTAAATCTTGCGCGTCCCCCTTCTGTTCCGCTATGCTATGATATAAATACTTTGAATTCCTTTTGGCCTGCACGTACGGCAGGGGAGAGAGGGAAGGACTGTTTTTCATGAGAAAATGGATACAGACAGCATTTGCGCTCGTTGCAGCCATCTCGATGACGCTGGCGGATGCAGGACCATCGTTTGCCGCAAGCGGGTCAAATGACCACTATTACGGCAATCAGCAGCACTTGCCCCAGATCAAGGCAGACAAAGCATGGAAAACAGTGAACAGCAATACTGCCATCACCATAGCCGTGCTGGACACGGGAGCGGACTACAACCATCCCGACCTGAAAGAAAACTTGCTGCCAGGCATCAATCTCGTTCCGACAGCCCGCTCGGCGCAGGATGACAACGGGCATGGGACGGAGGTCATCGGCGTACTGGCCGCCAGGGGGAACAACGGGATCGGGGTATCCGGTGTCTTGTGGAACGCCAAAGTGTTGCCGATTAAAGTGTTGGACAGCCGGGCCGTCGCCGATCTCGACCTCGTAGCCAAAGGGATCAATACCGCTCTGGACAGGGGAGCCAAAGTCATCCTCATGTCGGTGAGCAGCATGTCCTACTCGCGCGCTTTGACCAACGCGGTGAACCGCGCAGAGGCGAGCGGGGCCGTACTGATTGCGGCAAGCGGAAACGAAGGCAACCGCGTCGCGTATCCGGGCGCGTATCCGACTGTGATTGCCGTCGGCGGAGTGAAAAGCAACAACGAACCCATCTACGAATCCAATTCGGGACCCGAGCTGAATCTGATGGCGCCGGGCCTGAATGTCTTTACGACCAGATTGGGAGGTACATACGGATCGTTCAGCGGCACGTCCGCTGCAGCACCCCAGGTAGCCGGAGCGGCTGCCCTGATTATGGCCCGTTATCCAAAGCTGCGGCCGATTGACGTGCGGCAACTGCTCTACCAGACGGCGACGGATTTGGGAGAGAAAGGCTGGGACAGGCGGACAGGCTACGGCTTGCTCAACGTGGAGAAGGCGGTCACATCCGCCGTGTCCAGTGATTTTCTGGAGCCGAACAACGTGCAATCGAGCGCCAAGGCGTTCCCGATCGAGTCGCAAATCCGCGGGAATCTGGGACCGAACGACACGACGGATTGGTACAAAATGGACGTCCCGTACGACGGCAGGGTCAGCCTGACGGCGGCGGTGAACAGTATCGTCTCTGCTCCGATGGCGGCGACGTTTTACTCGGAAAACCGGACGCCAGCCACCTACTACATCGGGAACGGCGATACGATCACGGTGCCGGCGAAGGCCGGGCAGTTGGACATCCGGCTGGTGCGCAACGGGGGCGTGAACGCCTTTTCCTACGTGCTCACCAGCAAGTTCACGATTAATCCGGACCGCAATGAACCGAACGATACGATGGGCACGGCCAGACCGCTCGTGGGCAACCAGATCAGCGTGAACGGCAGCTTCCACTCTGAGGGAGATCAGGACTGGTTTTCCTACTATGTCCGGGAGTACGGCCGCCTGAGCGTCACCGTGTCGCCGGACAACAAGCGGATGGACCCGGTGCTCGCGATCGGCAGGCAGGAGCAGGGAAGAAGCACCACGTGGGACCCGCTGTACGACGACGGCGACCGCGACGATCCGTCAGAGCGGGCGCAGAAGGAAGTCTCTCCGGGGAAATACTTCCTGCGTATCAGCGAATACGAGCAGAATGCGGTGAATGGGGAATACCGGCTGGACCTTTCCTTTACGCCGGTGAAAAAAGATGTGAATGAACCGAATGATTCGTATCGTCAGGCATCGAATCTGGCAGGCGGAACCGTCATGACAGGGACTTTGCCGACGGCTGCCGATTCAGACTGGTTCCAATTTACCGTAAGTGCGGAATCTTACGTAACGATTCGCGCTCCGTTCATTCCGGTTTCCTCCGGCGTGCGGATCGCGCTCTACAGCGGCGACAATTTCAACTACGCGCTCGCGTCCACGAACGAGGTGGCGGAGTTGTCCGATCAGGGCAAAGACATTTTGGGGCTTCGTCTGAAACCTGGGAAGTATTACATTCGTCTGAATAGTGGCGTACCTTTTAAATACGATGCGTATCGGCTGACGGTGAATCAGCAGTTGCTCGTCGGCGGGTATCGGGATATTTCCGGCCACTGGGCGCGTGCCGAGATCGTTCGTTTGAGCAATCGGGGCATTGTCAAAGGGTTTGCAGACGCGACATTCAAGCCAAATGCGGCGGTGACGCGGGCACAGTTTGCGACCATGCTGATTCAGGCGATGCGTGCGAGCGGACTGCCGGTTCCGTCCGCCTATACGGGCAAATCCACGTTCCGCGACCTTCCGAAAAAGCATTGGGCTTACAACAGCATGGGCATCGCTTATCAGGTAGGCATCATGAAGGGCTACCCGAACAGGCAGATGAAGCCGGATCAGCCGATTACCCGAGCCGAGATGGCCTCGATGATTGCCCGCGCGCATAACGTCCTGCTCTATACGCGCAGCACGTCCAGCTACCGGGATGTTCCGACCAGCCACTGGGCATCGCCCGCGATTGAAGCGCTCACCGCAAGAAACTGGCTGAACGGCTACGGCTCGATGTTCAGGCCGCAAGGGATCGCCACTCGTGCAGAGGTCGTCGTATTGATTGCGAAGGCATATAAAATGTAACCACTGGGGAGGATAACGATGATGAAACCAGTCACCAAAGGTCTGTTGGCCGCAGCGATTGGAGGGGCGGCGATTTTCGCCTCCCAGGCCATGGCAGACGGGGTAGGAGGCGTGCCGGGCTCGGTAGACGATCCGGTCGTGACGAAAAGCTACGTAGACCAGCAGATTCAGGCAGCCAGCGGCGGAGGAAGCACCCTGACTGTCGTGGAGGTAAGTCCGGGGCAGACGTTGTACGGCTTTGAAGGGACCGAGTTTATCGTGCGCACCGGCAAGGTACAGGCTGTGGCAGGCGACAAGGGAGACGGCCTGACTGATCTGACAGCGGGCGTAGACCTGCGGGGCGGAGCCGTCGTCGGCACGAACCATCTGCTGCTGATTGCCCGTTCCGATAACCGCGGCTTGCGTCTCGCACCGGGCTACGACGGCATTTCTCACGTGATGGTTCGCGGCAAATACGCTCTTCGATAAAAGTCTATTGACACTATAGACAAAAACAATTATTCTATAATCCGTAATGGATACTCTTATCCAGAGCAGGCGGAGGGACTGGCCCCATGAAGCCCGGCAACCGACGAGAGCGCGGTGCTAACCAGCAGAACAGGCATCTGTTCTGGCCGATAAGAGGATGAAGGAAGCAAAAAGCGCTCAAACCTTTTCCTCCAGCAAGTTGGAAAAGGTTTTTTTCATGCGTTTACGTCGATAAAATCCTGACTCGGCTACCACACTATTTGTATGAGGTCAAAGGAGGTATTTTCTCATGGCTTTGCAAAAAGGTCGTCGTCTGTTCACATCGGAATCCGTCACAGAAGGACATCCGGATAAAATTTGTGACCAAATTTCCGATTCCATTCTGGATGCCATTCTGTCCAAAGATCCGAATGCACGCGTCGCTTGCGAAACATCCGTGACGACGGGTCTCGTTCTGGTTGCTGGCGAGATTACTACCAGTACGTATGTAGACATCCAAAAGCTCGTTCGCGATACGATCCGCGGCATCGGCTACGATCGTGCGAAATTCGGCTTTGACGCAGATACTTGCGGTGTCATCACTGCGATCGGCGAACAATCCGCTGACATTGCCCTTGGTGTAGACCAGGCTCTGGAAGCGCGTGAAGGCAAAATGACTGACGAGCAAATCGAAGCGATCGGTGCTGGTGACCAAGGCCTGATGTTTGGTTTTGCCTGCAACGAAACGCCTGAACTGATGCCACTGCCAATCAGCATGGCGCACAAACTGGCTCGTCGTCTGACCGAAGTTCGCAAAAACGACACGCTGCCGTACCTGCGCCCGGATGGAAAAACACAAGTGACGGTTGAATACGATGGCGACAAGCCGGTTCGTATCGATACGATCGTCATTTCCACCCAACACGCTCCGGAAACCACTCTGGAACAAATCAAGCAAGACCTGATGGAGCATGTAATCAAGCCTGTCGTTCCAGCTGAACTGCTGGATGCAGACACCAAATACTTCATCAACCCGACTGGCCGTTTCGTCATCGGCGGACCACAAGGGGACGCTGGCTTGACTGGCCGCAAAATCATCGTAGACACTTACGGCGGTTATGCCCGTCACGGCGGCGGCGCGTTCTCCGGGAAAGATCCGACCAAAGTGGACCGTTCCGGTGCATACGCAGCTCGCTACGTCGCGAAAAACATCGTGGCAGCTGGCCTCGCTGACAAATGCGAAGTTCAGGTGGCGTACGCAATCGGGGTAGCGCAACCTGTTTCCATCGCGGTCGATACTTTCGGCACAGGAACGATTTCCGAAGAAGATCTGGTGAAACTGGTTCGCAAGCATTTCGACCTGCGTCCTGCTGGCATCATCAAGCAACTGGACCTGCGTCGTCCGATTTACAAACAAACAGCTGCATACGGTCACTTCGGCCGCAACGACCTGAATGTTCCTTGGGAGCAAACAGACAAGGCAGAAGCGCTGAAGCAAGACGCGGCAGCTTTGACAAAATAAGAAGCAGTAGACGGAGAAGAGCCTGGTTTACGCAATCAGGCTCTTTTTTGTTTTTCGCGGCAGATGCATGGGCGCCGCGCGCCCGGTTCGGACAGCTTTGTCCAGTAATTGGGGAAAGGCTTACGGAGGATTTTGTAAGACGATGTCGAATATTTAGTGAGGAAAAAGGAGGGGCTTTCTGCGGAACAAGAGGCTCTTCCTTTTGAAGTTTGCAATCTTTTTATCCGTTCGGCTATTCATGGGAGAAAAAGGAAAGAAAAGTCAGAAAAAAGATGGGGTGCAAATGCAACCTTTTCCCCATGTAGGTACGTCTATAATCATAAGAGAAGCATTGGTTGTTTAAGCCAAATGTCATGGCCTTCAGAAGCCGGGCAAACCAGAAAGATCCACACGATGACGCAGTATGGCGGATGTGGATGAAACGGGCCTCCATCAGCTGTTCACAAAATCGAAAAATGTGTTTGAAGGAGAGCAGTCATGAACCAGGCGATTGACATTAGCATGCTTGATGGAGTCATTAAACGAACAATTGAAACAGTAGAGACAAGCAAAACACAAATATTTGATATAGCCGAACATGCCAGACAGCAAGGCAATTCGCTGAAGATGGATTTGCATGAACTGCGTCAGGAAATTTCCAAAGTGATTGAAAAGGTCGATGCGCTGGAGCTGGCGTATCGCAAGTCGCGCAATCGCCTGGCAATGGTCAGCCGCAATTTTCATGATTACACGGAGGAAGACATCCGTGTAGCCTATGAAGAAGCGAGCCGCATTCAGGTAGAGCTATCGATTTATCGGGAGCGGGAAAATAACCTGAAGAGCCGGCGCAACGATCTGGAGCGTCAGCTGCGCACGCTGCAGGTGACGATCGAGCGTGCGGAAAAGCTGGTGTCGCAAATGAGTGTGGTACTCGGGTATTTGACCGGCGATTTGAGCAAGATCGGGGAGGCGCTGGAATCGGCGAAGCAGCATCAGTTGATGGGTCTTAGAATCATTCAGGCCCAGGAGGAAGAGCGCAAGCGGGTGGCGCGGGAAATCCACGATGGCCCCGCCCAGTCGATGGCGAATGTCGTGCTTCGTTCCGAGATCGTCGAGAAAATGCTGGCAAACGAGCGGATTCTGGAAGCGCAAATGGAATTGCATGAGCTGAAAGAAATGGTTCGCATGAGCCTTGCCGATGTGAGAAGAATCATTTTCGACCTGCGCCCGATGGCACTGGACGATCTGGGATTGGTCCCGACATTGCAAAAGTACATACAAACGTGCGAGGAGCGCATCGAAGCTTCTATTGATCTGGTCGTGTTCGGGATCGAGCCGCCACTGCGCAGCTCGGTGAAAGCCGCGATTTTTCGTCTCGTTCAGGAGTGCCTGAACAACGTGGAGAAGCACGCTTGCGCCAGCAGCGTTCAGGTGAAGCTGGAGTTCATCCCGGACTCGCTCAGTCTCGTGGTCAAAGATAACGGCGTCGGATTCGATTTGAACAAGCGGTTGGCGACGGGAGGATCGTTCGGACTATTAGGTATGAAAGAGCGCGTCCAGCTTCTGGAAGGTTCCGTCGAGATGCGATCGGCGCCAGGTGAGGGAACCAGGGTAATGTTTCAAATACCGCTGAAGATGTGAAAAATTACAGAATTTGCACAGGAGGATGAGTCATGGATAAGAGACAGCAAGAGCTCCGTATTGTGATTGTGGACGATCATCAACTATTCCGTGAAGGCGTTAAGCGTATTTTAGAGATGGAAGAGGATTTCAAGGTTGTCGGAGAAGGCGCGGACGGAGCAGAGGCTGCCCGGCTGGCTGAAGAGCACAAGCCGGATGTCTTGCTGATGGATATCAATATGCCGAACATCAATGGAGTATCTGCTGCCGAGAACGTGATTGCAGCCAGCCCGAGCACACGGGTCATCATGCTCTCCATCCACGATGACGAAGGGTATGTGTATCGCACGCTCCGTTCCGGTGCCTCGGGTTATTTGCTCAAGGAGATGGGGACGAGCGACCTCGTCGAAGCCGTGCGGGTAGTAGCCAGCGGCGGCGCGTACATCCATCCCAAGGTAACGGGCAAGCTGATCGAGGAGTTCCGCCGCTTGAGCGAACAGGAAGGGTCGGCCGAGCGCAGCTTTGCCATTGACGAATCGCAGACAATCGATCCAAAGGTGATCGAATCGTTGACGCGGCGGGAGCGCGAAGTATTGCAGCTGATGGCAGAGGGCAAGAGCAACAGGGCGATTGGCGAGTTTTTGTTCATCAGCGAAAAAACCGTTAAAAATCACGTCAGCAGCATTTTGCAAAAGCTGAACGTTCAGGACCGTACGCAAGCCGTCGTCATTTCCATCAAAAACGGCTGGGTGAAGCTGTAAGAAGACGAAAGACCGTTGGGCAGGGCAGCCAGCGGTCTTTTTTCGTAGGCATGCAAGCTGACCGATCTCGCGGAAATCAGCGGGAGTGCACCGCTGCCAAGCCATCCGGCATACCTTGTTAGCAGAGGAGGTATGACCGCGATGGAAGATTTGCTGATTTGGCTGCTTGCGTCATACGGCTTCTCCTTGCTGCTTGTGCTGCTGGCCGACAAATGGGCCGACCGCGCGAGGAAGAGCGCCGATCTCCCGCAAATCCACTACCGCCTGTTGGTGCGCAATTCCGAACAGGTGCTGGAGCGAGTCATTCGCCGCCTGCTGCTTCGCTCTTACTGGAGCGGCGAGCCTGTCCGCATATCCTTGATCGACGCTGGCTCTACGGACGATACCGGACAGATCGCCAGCATCTATGAGCGATACCCGTACTTCTTGCACGCGGCGCAGGCGGATGGGCAAGAGGAGCATGTTCACACGGACATCGTCATCGACCTGCGGCAGGAGACGGCGGAAGCTTCGACCTGAGTGTACTTTTTACAACGGGCAGGCCATATTCTGCGCTTGCCCCTCACTCGCCATTCCTTAACGGGCTGGCCCCTGCAAAATATTTGCGGCCCCTCCCTGTCTTTTTGCACACTGAAATCAGACAGAGCACGAGCGGGGAGGGGATCGTGTGCGCGAGTATTTGCTCTATATCAAAGTCGGGACCAGGACCTTGCAGCCTGCCCAGGCGTACGTCACGCCTTGCTTTTCGGTAGACCAGTCGTTTTGGCAGGAGCGGGAGGGGTGCCAGCTGCACGTCATTGGCAAAAGCCCGTCGCTCGTCCTCGCTTTTGCCTTGCGGGAGGCCGTCAATGCCCGCCTGCAGGAGCGTCAGGCGTCTGCCATTCCGCTGAATGAGGACGGGCTGACGGAGCTGAGACAATTGGCCGTATCGCGTGTGCGGGAGACAGCAGCCCTGTACGGGCGGGAGGCGACCGCCGAAAGGCTGCTGCAGCGCGAATGGTTCGTCTGGGAGGAGGCACAGTGGTCGGTTCTGATTCGCAGTCATGGAGAAGAACGGGAAGCGGCGCTGGGGACGCCAATCACAGCGGATTCCGCTGCAGAATCCGGAATCTTTGCCCTTCTCGCAGGCCGCTCCCTGCTTTGGGAGGAGATCGAGACATTGCTTGCGAAGCGGGGAGAGACCGTGCCGGATTTGAGTGCCGTTTTGCAAAGGCTGGTATTGGCCGATGCCGCCGAGTGGCGCCCAGGTATACGGCTGGCGGTGCAAAAGGGCTGGTGGAAGCATCGGCTGGAGCTCGTCTGCGACAGATGCGGCAGCAGCCGAAGGGACATCGAGCTGACGGTTTGCCACACCTGCGGGCAAGGCTGCGCCTACTGTACGGTGTGCCTGGGGATGGGCAGGAGCAAGTGCTGCACGCCGTATTTGCTGGTGCCATCCCGAACTGACGGAGCCTTGGTGTCAGCACGCGCTCCGGGTGCCTCGTTCCGGGCCTCTGCTGTCGATGCCTTGGTGCCAGCCTCTGCTACTGTCCCTTTTCGCCGGACAGGTCAGTCGCCAGCGGCCCGATTGCAATGGACAGGCACCTACTCCCGAGAGCAAGCCGTAGCCGCAGAGCAAGCCAGGCGCTTCGTTGCCGACCAGCGCCCCGGCATGCCGCAGCAATTTCTCATCTGGGCGGTGTGCGGAGCAGGCAAGACGGAACTGCTGTTTCCTTCGATCGCGGAGGCGCTCGCGGCAGGAGGGAGGGTCCTTGTCGCCACTCCGCGCAAAGATGTGGTGCTGGAGCTGGCGCCGCGTCTGCAGCGAGTCTTTCCCTGCGCCCGTGTCATCGCCGTCCACGGCTCCAGTATGGAAAAATGGGAGGATGCGGATATTACCATCGCGACGACGCATCAGGTCATGCGATATTACCGGCGCTTTCCCCTCGTCGTTCTGGACGAGGCGGACGCGTTCCCGTACCATAACAACCCGATGCTCTACAGAGCCGTTTCCAGAGCGGTGCTGCCCGGGGGCAAGCTGCTCTATTTGAGCGCGACTCCACCACGGTATTTGCAAAAGAAGCTGGTGGTCAAAAAGCCGATCAGGTTTGGTCTGTGGCGACCGCTGCCGCTGCTCGCCTCGCCCACGCACGTGATGCTCCCGGGACGTTATCACGGCAATGCGCTGCCTGTTCCGCGGATTGTGACCGTCGTAGGGCTGCACAGGCGCCTGCGGGCGGCTCGTCCTGTTGCGCCGCTGCTGGCGCTGGTTAGGGACTGCCTGCAGGAGGAGCGGCAGCTGTTTGTGTTCGTGCCGCGCATCGAGGATGTAGACCGCGTGCTGGGCTATTTCCTGAAGTTTTTTCCCGACGAGGCGTCGAGAATGGCTGGCGTGCACGCAGCCGATCCAGGGCGCGAGGAAAAGGTACGCGCATTCCGGGAGAGGCGCTGCCGACTGATGGTGACGACGACGATCCTGGAGCGGGGAGTCACGATTTTGCGAAGTGATGTCGTCGTCATCGGGGCAGAGGCACCGGTGTTTGACGAGGCGTCACTGGTGCAGATCGCCGGGCGCGTAGGCCGTTCGGCGGATGATCCTACGGGCACGGTTCTGTTCCTGCAGGCCGATCGCGCTGCCGCCCCCCGAGCGGCTGTCCGGCAGATCAGCAGGATGAATCAGCTCGCGGCGGCACTGCAGCGCACCCGGGAGCAGACTGTATGAACGTAAAAAACGCCGAATGCGCGGGCTGCGGGAGACGCATCGTGCCGCAGGCGAGGGAGCCTGTCGTCCGCACCCTGACGCGCCTGCTGTCCAGCCGAACGCGCTACCCCGTCATGTACAGGCTGGTTTCCGACCTTGCCTTGTGCTCCGGCTGCCTCGAGCGGCTGCCCGTCATCGGAGAGGCGATCTGCGAGCAATGCGGCCGCGAGCTGGACAAGGCGAGTCCGGCTGAAGCGGTGTGTCGGGACTGCCGTAAAATTACGGCAGAACCGCTTCACAGCAACCGCAGCTTGCTCAGATATAATGCATGGGGAAAAGACTTGCTCAGTCTGTACAAATATCGCGGCGAGGAGCGGCTGTCCGCTCTCTTTGCCCGGCTTCTGCTGATCGCGCTGTACCGTTATCACGGGCAGACTTCGTTTGACTGTATCACTACCGTTCCGCTGCACACACAGCGCCTGGAGGAGAGAGGCTTCAATCAGGTGGACCTGCTGGCTCTGCATTTGAGCTGCGCGCTGCAGATCCCTGTGCGCCCCTTGCTCGCCCGCACCAGAAATACGGCCAAGCTGAGCCGGCAGTCAGGCCGCGCGTCACGCGAGGAAAGCATGGAGGGGGCATTTTCATGGAGCGGGGAGCGTATGGGAACAAGTATGGCGGGTGCCAGAATCCTGCTGATCGACGACATTTACACGACAGGGTCGACACTGCGCTCCTGTGCGCGAACGATCGCTGCCCATGCAGGACAGGACTGCAGCATTTATTCCCTGACGATCTACCGATAGCCAGCATGGAAAAAATGGGTTATGATGAAGACATACAACAGGTTGTGAACGCGCGGTCAGAACAACTAAGATCACAAAAGGGGTGGCAGCATGTCCTTGGGCAAACTAGCAAACTGTTCACGGTGCGACGCACTTTTTGTACAAGCCGTCCGCGACATTTGTCCGAAGTGTTATCAAACAGTGGAACAGGAGTACGAACGGTGTGCACGCTTTTTGCGCAAACGGGAAAATCGCGGTTCAAACATTTACCAGGTCAGTGAAGCAACGAACGTAAGCGTCAAGCAAATCACAAAATTCATCAAAGAGGGACGCATCACAGTGGCGGGAAATCCGAACCTTGCTTATCCATGCGAGGGCTGCGGCACTGCCTTGATCCAGACGGGGACGCTGTGCGAGTCGTGCATCAATAACCTGAAGCACGATATAACTCAGCAGTTGGAGGTAGACCAGCGCCTGAAAGAAGAAAAGCAGGCAGAAAGCCGGACAATTGCTTATCAAAGAAGGCAGAATGCTGACGAATAGTTTTGTACAAAAAAACTAATCGCATACTACAAAATTGCCGATGATACTACTAAGAGGTATCATCGGTTTTTGTTTATCCATTATTCATGTCCGGTGGTTTGAGAGGATGGTTTTTACATGCGGATTAACGAGCCCAATCGAGTCGGGAGGATTAACGCCTACAACAAAACGAACAATCCCCAGATAGGCAAAACAGGCAAGATCCCGATGGGGAAAGACGAAGTCAACATCTCCACGGAAGCATTGGAAATGCTGAAACACGTGGAAGACCCGGATTTGCCGCAGCGCAGGGAAAAGGTGGAGCAGCTGAAAAAGCAGGTAGAAGAGGGGAGCTACCGCGTCTCCAGCGAAAAAATCGCGGAGAAGTTTCTCTCCTTCTGGCAAAGGAAATAATCAAGCTCTCTAGGGAAGATGAGGGAGAAACATGACAAAGATGGAGATGCTCTACGAACTGCTCGACAATTTGATCCAGCTGCACAAGGCCCTGTACACACTGGCAACGCATAAAAAAGAAGTGCTGATCAAAGGCAAGGTGGACGAACTCGTGGCGATCACCCGCCAGGAGCAGAAGCTGATGAAAGGCATCACGGCAGCAGAGACAGCCCGCCTGAATACAGTGAGAGAGCTGACAAACGAAAAGGGCTTTTCCCTGCAGGAAGGCACGCTGGCTGAACTGATCAAGTTGACGACCAGTGCGGAAGAGAAAACGCGACTGACTGACTGTCGCAATGAACTGATCCGGATTGTTTCCGAACTGCGTGATGCGAACGAACTGAATCAGCAGTTGCTGAAACAATCCCTTTCTTTTGTAAACATGACGCTCGACCTGATCACGGACGCGCCGGAGGACGACTTCATCTACGGCCACCCATCTGCCGAAGGCTACCGTCAGGCGAATCGGACTTTTTTTAATAAAAAAGCGTAAAGAGGTGTCGATATGCGCTCTACCTTCCATGGGTTAGAAGTCAGCAAACGCGGGCTGTTTGCCCAACAGTCTGCCTTGAATACAACGGGACATAATATTGCGAATGCGAATACGGAGGGGTATACCCGGCAGCGGGTCAATATGCAGGCGACAACGGGACTGCCGTATGTGGGAATGAATGCGAATGTAGAACCAGGGATATTGGGAACGGGTGTTGAGGTAGTCTCGATGCAACGCCTTCGTGAAGATTACCTGGATCAACAATATCGGAATGAAAACAAACACAATGGTTATTGGGAAGCCAGGCTGGACGGATTAAGCAAAATTGAAACAATCATGAATGAGCCCTCGGATACCGGGTTGCAAACAGTGATGGATCAGCTGTGGCAATCATGGCAAGACTTAGCCAAGGAACCTGAAAGCTTGTCTGCACGTGCGGTTGTTCGCCAGCGAGCAATTGCCCTGACGGAAACATTTTCAGCGCTTTCTACATCTCTGACGGAGCTTCAAACCGATTTAGATAACGTAGTGTCCACAAAAGTATTGGATATTAATTCTATGGCAAAGCAATTGGCAAATCTCAATAAGCAGATCTCCGACCTCGTTCCTCACGGCTATCAACCGAATGATTTATATGACCAACGGGATTTGTTGCTGGACAAACTCTCCAAGCTTGTCGAAGTGAAGGTAACCAATGGGGCAAACGGGATGGTGAATGTCACCGTTGAAGGTCAAGCTCTGGTGACAGGACGAGAAGCGGTAGAAATGCAAGCGGTAAAGAATCCGATCACCGGACTTAATGATATTACATTGGGCGGTGCACCTTTTGTCCCGACATCTGGTGGTCTTCTCGGCAGCATGGAAGCGCGCGGTATGAACACGGTAGATGCGTCGGGGAATACAATAGTGCAAGGTGTTATTCCGCAGATGATGGGAAGACTGAATACACTTGCAATCAATATCGTAACAGAAGTCAATGATCTGCATCGGAATGGGTTGAATCTTTTTGATATTGCGAATCAAAAAAGCAATTCTGGAGCACCTGCGCAGGATATCCCCTTTTTCGTGGATTCGGATGAATTAGCGAAAGATCCAAATACGAAAGCATATCCGAAAGACTTTTCCAAGATAGCAGTAAACCCGGCCATACTTGGTAGCTTGAATGCGATTGCAGCTGCAAAGCCAGATGCTTCCGGAACTTCTTCTGAAGGGGATAACACAAATGCCCTTGATATTGCTGCGATTAAATACAAGCTGTTGAATTTGACCATTGGCAGCTCTGGACTGCCGGAGACAACGACACTGGATGACTTCTACCGATATACGATCGCTCAACTTGGCGTCGATAGCCAGGAAGCACAACGCATGGAGCAAAACTCGGAGATCCTTGTTGGACAAGTGGATACACAGCGGCAATCAGTGTCGGGTGTTTCGCTCGATGAGGAAATGGCTGAAATGGTGAAATACCAGCACGCTTTTAGCGCTTCTGCTCGAGTCATGACAAGTATGGATGAAGTTTTGGACAAGATTATTAACGGAATGGGACGAGTGGGGCTGTAGAATTTGCTGGTAGAGAGTAAAGGAAAGAAAGGTGAGGGCAATGTCTGTTCGTGTAACTCAAACGATGTTGAATAACAATATGCTCCGAAATCTCTCTCGTTCGATGGGACAAATGGATAAGCTCCAAATGCAATTATCTTCAGGCCGATTGATTAATCGACCTTCCGATGATCCGGTGATTGCAGCCAGGGGTATTCACTATCGCACGTTACTTGCTGAAAATGATCAGTACCAGCGGAATGCGGACGAAGCGCAGTCCTGGATGGAACTGACTGATAAATCGATGGATGAAGCAGGTTCTATCTTGCAAAGGGTTCGAGAGTTGGTTGTATATTCCGGTGATGGTGCTCTGGAAAGCAGTTCATTTGAAGCGATGGCAAAGGAAATCCGGCAAATCAAGGAGCAGATGGGGACGATTGCGAACCAGATGCTGGGTTCCAGATACATTTTTGCAGGAACAGACACCCAAACTCCTCCTTATAATGTAACAACTGGACAATTTGAAAACACAAATTCAAACGAGATTAAATTGGAAATGTCTGAGGGTGTGTTGGTGCCCATTAATATAAACCCACAAGGCACCTTCAATTTTAAGGGAGCCTCTGGCACTGGGGACAACATCTTTCAGCTTCTTGACAAGATGGCAACACAATTGGAAAACGGACAGGATGCCACATCTTTCCTGGGTGAGCTGGATGATCAAATCGATAACTTTTTGGCGCAGCGGGCTACTCTCGGTGCCCGAATGAATCGGATTGAACTGGTACAGGGACGATTGCAAGAGCAAGGGCTTAGCATCAGCGCTCTCATGTCTAAAAATGAGGATGCAGATGTAGCGGAAGTCATCACCAATTTGAAAACACAGGAAAATGTACACCGTGCCGCTTTGGGTGCAGGAGCGCAAATCATTCAACCGACCCTCCTTGATTTTCTGCGCTAACTCGTCAATTAGGATGGTGGCTATCTGATGCGTCTTCCTCAAATACGTATGGAGCAACGATTTATACAGCTGGGTTTGGAGATTGAAAAACCGGTTCAGGAGATTCAGCAGCCAAAAGCGGAATTGAACATGAGACAAGAACCGGCAATTTTGGAGATCCACAGCCCGCGCGGTGAATTGACAATTGATACCAGTGAAGCGCAGGCTAACCTGGACTTGCGATCTCCTCGCAGAAGAATCCAGGATAATGCTGAATACGGCTACCAAAAATGGCTGGAGGCGATCGCCCAGATAAGTATGGAAGGCGATCGCCTTGCAGCTATCGAAAATAAGGGGAATCCTATAGCCGACCTTGCTTTTGAAGACAGCGGGATCTATCAGGGAAAAGAAATCATCGCTGCTGGATCGCTCATTGGGGACGGTGTTGAGATCCGATATGAAGCGAAAAAGCCTGAGATAAACGTCATAGTACGCGGTGTGCGTATGGACCCAGAGATTAAAAAGCCGATCTTGAATTATACCCCTGGAAAAGTGCGGGGCAAAATCGAAGTGTGGAATAGCTTGACTATTGATTTTGTGGGTTTGTATGTGGACAAGAAGCGATAAAGTAGGTGAAAAGATGCAATTGGCCAGTATCAGCGAAGGGACAAAGCTGTACTTTGAAGATGGGATACCGGGTTTTCCGGATCTGATGTTCTTCCAACTACAGCAGCAAGAAAATGACACCCCGTTTTATTTTCTTTCGTCGTTGGAAAATCCCGCGGTGGAGTTTGGACTAATTAACCCTTTTGCAATTTTCCCCGACTACGAATTTGTATTGGATGATGTGATAAAGGAACAACTTCGTGTACAGGATGATACTGCACTGATGGTTGTTAATATTGTTACGATCCGGACCGAGGGCGAGGTAACGGTGAACTTGAAGGCCCCCATCGTAATAAACATTGAAAATCGCATGGCGAAGCAGGTTATATTAAATGATGAACGCTACCCCATTCGACAGCCGCTTTTTCAGCTTCAGCAAAAAGTGGACAAGTAAGTAGGTGAAGTCATGCTTGTGCTATCGCGCAAAAAGAATGAGTCTATCATCGTCGGCGATCATATCGAGATAAAAATTATTGCAGTAGAGGGTGAAATGGTACGGATCGGGATTGAGGCCCCGCGTTCCGTACAGGTACATCGAAAAGAGGTTTATGAACTGATCCAGCAAGAGAACCAGCTTGCCTCCATGCAAAAGCCAAATTGGGATGTACTGAAGCAACTGGTACCCAAAAATCAAGATCCGTCTGATGTCGAATAAACATCAGATTTTTTCTTTTTTTAGCGAATTTAGTATAAACAAGTAGGAACACGTTTCCGATACTATTAATGGAAGGGAAACTCAAGCGCGCGATTGAGATCCTTTCGGAATCGTAAACTGTCACACGGACGTGACAGCAACAATCAAGGAGGAAGAAAAGATGATTATCAACCACAACCTGACAGCTTTGAACACTTACAACAGACTGACTGCTAACAACAGCATGGCAGCAAAAGCTATGGAGAAGCTCTCCTCTGGTCTGCGTATCAACCGTGCAGGTGATGACGCTGCAGGTCTTGCTATCTCCGAAAAAATGCGTGCACAAATTCGTGGTCTGGATCAAGCTTCCCGTAACGCTCAAGACGGTATCTCCCTGATCCAAACTGCTGAAGGTGCATTGAGCGAAACTCACTCCATTTTGCAACGTATGCGTGAGCTGGCAGTTCAAGCTAACAACGATACTTACACCACTACTGACCGTGCAAAACTGGGTGCTGAGGTTGTTCAACTCCAAAAAGAAATCAACCGTATCGCATCTCAAACTGAATTTAACACGAAAAAACTGCTGAAAAGCGGTATCTCTGTTTCTTTCCAAGTTGGTGCAAACTCCGGTCAAATTATCGGTATGTCCATCAACAAAATGGACGTAAGCTCTCTGATTGGTTCTAAAGGTGTAGGTTCCACCTTCAGTACTGCAACTAACTTTAGTGCCATCATCGCAAACGTAAACAGCGCAATTAACAAAGTGTCCAAAGAGCGTGCTAACTTTGGTGCTTACCAAAACCGTTTGGAACACACAATTAACAACCTGAACACCGCTTCTGAAAACTTGACTTCCGCTGAATCTCGTATCCGTGACGTAGACATGGCTAAAGAGATGATGAACTTTACAAAAAACAATATCTTGTCTCAAGCGGCTCAAGCTATGTTGGCTCAGGCAAACCAACAGCCACAAGGTGTTCTCCAACTTCTTCGTTAATAAAAAGAAGAGTCGTAAAGGAAAAGCCAACCGTTATAAAGGTTGGCTTTTTTCAAAATCAGCAATTATAGTGGAGGTGAAATTTTCATTGACGCAGGACAAGTTAGTATTAGAAAAAAATGTTCATAATGTATGCTATGCTTTTTATCGATATGAGATTTCTTCTGGCCTTGTTCAACTAGAGCAGACTGTTTCCATACTTACGGAGATTATAGCTCAGAACCAATTTGAGGAAACGAAATTATCGGAAATGAATCTGCTCCTAAGTACGATTCTGAAAGCGGTAGAAAATAAAGACTTTATAATAGCTGCCGATTTGTTAAAGTACGAGCTTCTGCCCCGACTCGCTGAAGCGTCATAGCCTTTCTTAAAAGGAGATTAGAATGAGTTACTATGATAGCAACATTCAATACTTAGTGGAATATAATCAATGGCTCCTGAAGCACATGGAAACCGTTCGTACAGATCATATCGAATCGATTCAAGTAGGACAAGATTATGTTTATAAGATGGTAGATCATCAGGGGATGGAATTTTACTCTGGAAGCATTTATGATCCGCAGTTTGAAGCAACACAATTTCTGGATAAAGTAAACTTTGATAATACAGCGTATGTTTTATTGGGAATGGGCTCTACAGCCATTGTAAAACAAATTTTAGAAAACAAAACCGAAGCTTCGTGGGTTTTAATCATAGAAAAAGATACGGCTCTCGTTAAGAAATTCCTGGAGGACGTTGATTTATCGCCATATTTGGAAGGCAAACTGCAAAGGCTGATCATATTGACTGAGTCAGTCGGAGATATGTCGACAGTATTAAATACATTGTTTGTTTCACTAATTGGGTACTATTTTTTTCAGACAGATTTACTCCGGACTTTCGCTACATTCCGTAAAGACTCTGAGTATTACGAAGAGGTCATTCAAGAACTCGTGAATCATCTGCGTAATCATATGACTTCAATGGGCAATTCTCTCGAAGACACATTGTTGGGTATGGAGAATGAATTAAAGAATGTGCCTGTTGCCTTAAAGTCACATCGTCTAACGGAGCTGAAAGAGAAATATAAGAACAAGCCTATCATATGCGTAGCCTCTGGCCCGTCATTAGACAAGCAGCTTCCTTTACTCAAAAGTGTGAAAGGAAAGGCTCTCATTATTTGTGCCGAATCAGCTTTTCGTGTTTTGCTAAAAAACGGAATCGAACCAGATATCGTTTGCATTCTTGAGCGTGGAGCAAATTCTTATGATCTTTCTATTAAAGGATTAAAGATTCCGAAACATACAGCGCTGATTGGCTTAAGTTTAATGGATAGCAGGATTCCTGAATACTGGAATGAGTATGTGGTGCCAGTCTTCAAGGAAAATATCTCCCATAGCAGGTTGATGAGTGAGGCTTTGGGTGATATGGGCACCCTGTATAACGGAAGCTCTGTTGCGCATCTGAGCTATTCCCTCGCGAATTACTTGGGGGGAGCGCCAATTGTTTTTATCGGACAAGATTTGGCTTATTCAGAGGAAGGATCTACCCATAGTAAAGACAGTTTTTATGTTGATCAATCTGGTATTGAGATGAGTATTGAACAACGTAATCAAATCAAAGATAGTCTACAGGATGATAAGAGTTTTGTGAACCGTGAAGTATACTTGGATGGTTACTATGGGGGAAAAGTTAGGTCAAGAGAATTGTGGCGACAGTTCCTGTTTTGGATGGAACACTTAATTACTGTGCAACCCTCTGCATTCGTTATCAATGCAACAGAGGGTGGTGTTGACATTAAGGGCACGCAAAAAATGCCGTTTAAAGAAGTGGTAGAAAAGTATTGTCAAGAACCTGTTGAGACAATCCCGGAGGTCTTTTCCAGTCTTCCGCCTGTACCGGATGCAGGGCAATTGCGTGAGAAGATTTCCAATATGATTGATTTCTTTAACAAGCAGTTAGGAGAGTTTGAACGTATATCCAGTTTTGCCGAGGAAGTTTTAGACGCGGCGAACAAGCTTCAGGAAGAGCTGGAGGATCAAGAAAAGGTAGAGCTTCTGGAAGAAAAAGCGAGTAGGATCTTAAGAAATGTAGAACAAATATTGAAGGATGTTCTGAGCGACTCGTTCATCACTTTCTTCTTGCGCCCGCTTTTATCAAATTATCACGTGAAGATCAATCCAATCTCCCGTGTGTCTTCTGTAGACCGATTGCGACAAATCCTTACTCATCAATGCTATTTCTTAAAAAGATTGATTAAAGGAAAAGAGCAAGTACTAGAAGTGTACGAGAAGGGTATCGAACAAATTGTAATCAAGTTGGGTTATGACCCTGAAGAGTTTTATCTTGAAGCAAAACCGAAAATAGAGTTCCCAAACTGGTTATTTGAGGAGGAAAAAGGATAATGCCACAACAACTGATTGATGAAACGATAGAAAGCATTCACGAGTATTTGCCCAAGCTATCTGCTGCTGCAGAGAAGATTTCTAGCGATATTCAGTATAATCGTAACAATTGGCTGGATGCACTGCTCATGTTTTTAGATGGAATGGATTGGTTGATACAGGCAGTACAAGGCATTAGAAAGATAAATGACCAACTGTTAACAGAGTGGGATGGTGAAACAATGAATTCCTTGCTGGTTCAAATGAATCAAGCGATGGAACAAAGTGACTTTGTTTCTATGTCTGACCTCCTTCAACATGAAATGAAACCACTGCTCTCAACATTTCAAGCGAATTTGGAGAAAGTATCACATTGAAACACTATATCCAACCTGCTGCTGAAGCAGTTGATGCGCCAACAGTAGTCGTAGAGAAGGCTAAAAATGGGGAGTGGACATCTTATGTTAATGTAGAGGGCTCTGCTCCTTTTTACATGCATAGTCGTTACGATCCCATTGTTGAAGCACAACGTTTTTCACAGGCTCATATACAGCACATTCTAAAAGGTGAGTATGATCGGATCATTATATATGGTGCGGCCTGCTGCCATCACGTTAAAGAGATTCTTCAGGATACTGCTTTGCAACAATTGGAAATAGAAGTGTGGGAAACAAATTGTGGGTTGTTTCAACAAAATGAACAACGTGGGGTTTATGCTTCTGTTTGGGATGACCCTCGAATTCGTTTTATTGTCGCAGATAGCCTTCATATCTTTTCGCAACGAGTCGAACTGTGGAATGACGAGAACGTATACGTAATTGTTCACGAACCGTCTCTAAAAGCCATGCCCAAAACATTGGAGCAATTAAAATCTGTACTAAAAGATTACCAGATACATCAAAACAGTGTGCTGGCTTTTCATGATTTGTTACTTGAAAATTTCGAGAGAAACACGCAAAAGAAGTGGCCGTCCCTCTCCCCATTTCAAGACAAGTTTCATGTGCCGATCTTGCTAGTCAGCGCAGGTCCATCATTGGAGAAGTCGCTTCCGCATCTTGCCGTTGCTTCTAAACATTGTTTGATTGGTGCAGTAGGAACAGCACTTAAGCCGTTATTACTTAGAAATATTCGGCCGGATTTTGTTGTAATGACCGATCCCAAACCAGAGATGGTAAAGCAAATATCCGGAGTGGAACAAGAACAAATTCCACTGTTTTTCTTGAGCACTGCTTGTTCAGAAGTTGTTGAGCAATATTCTGGCCCGAAATTTATTTTGTACCAGGAAGGGTATCCATTTGCTGAACAGGAAGCCATGAAGCATGGGGAGATATTGGTGAAAACAGGCGGCTCTGTGTCTACCACCTTGTTTTCTCTTGCAAGAATCTTAGGTTGCCATCCTATTTGCTTGATTGGTCAAGATTTGGCTTATACCAATAATCAGACACACATGGAAGGCACCCCTCTCTACAGACAGTGGACACAAGATGTAAAAGGAGAACTGGTAACATCCTTTGATCGTAAAGGAAGTGTAATTGCTCCGAGAAATTTATTGCTCTATAAAAAATGGTTCGAGGAGCAAGCCAGGAATGCCGAGGAAGTTTTTTATAATGCAACAGAGGGCGGAGCTTATATAGAAGGTTTTCATCATCTTGCTTTGGTTGATTTTATTGAAATGCAGCAAGGCTTTAATGCGGTTGATGCACGGCGATCTGTTCATTCAATTATCCAAGAATATAGCTGAACGAGTAGGGGTTGAACATGATAAATTACGAGGGAAGTAAAATTCTGATTATTGGCGGAACAGGTACTCTGGGGCATTACTTGGTACGCTATTTACTCACTCAGAATCCAAAGGTAATCAGGATAATGAGTCGTGATGAATATAAGCAATTTGAAATGCAACGAACATTTGCTGATCAGCAGCATAAACTTCGCTTTCTGATCGGCGACGTTCGAGACGGACAAAGATTGCACAGAGCGATGGAAGATGTAGATTATGTATTCCACCTGGCTGCGATGAAACACGTACCGTTTTGTGAGTATAATCCGTTTGAGGCAGTACAAACAAACATAATCGGAACACAGAACATGATTCAGGCAGCCATTCAAAATGGTGTGAAAAAGGTACTGTTCACTTCTACTGACAAAGCAATTGCTCCGACTAATACCTATGGCGCATCCAAGCTAATGGCAGAGCGCCTTATTTCCGCAGCAGAATACCAAAAAGGCCCCAAGCAAACGGTTTTTGCCTCAGTGCGATTCGGTAATGTTATGGGGTCAAGGGGATCTGTAATTCCGCTTTTCAAAAAGCAAATATTGGAAAACCACAGGGTTACAGTAACCGATTTGACAATGACCCGGTACATGATGACAGCTTCAGAAGCGATGAAACTAATGCTGAAAGCCAATGAATTATCTGATGGCGGCGAAGTATTTGTACTCAAGATGCCGACGATTCTTCTGAGAGATCTCGTTGATGTGGTAATCGAAGAAGTGAAGTCTGCCTACCAAATTTCAGATGCGATTGAAGTGGAAGAAATCGGGTTGCGTCCGGGTGAAAAACGTTATGAAGAGTTGATGACCGCAGAAGAAAAGCTAACTGCTTGGGAATTGCCGGATATGTTTATTATCCCGAGTGCATTTAAAGAAGAAAAGTCAGATAGGCCTTATCCTAATGCGAAAAGAGTTGTGAATAGAGAAGTCAGCTCACATCAAGAACAACCTATCTCACGGGAAACCCTTCGGCATTGGATTATCGAAGAAGGGCTAATTAAGTAAGGGGTACCGAACATGCGCAAAGTGGTCATTATTCAAGCGAGAATGGGTTCTACTCGCCTGCCAGGTAAAGTAATGAAAAAGCTGATTGACCAAACTGTTCTATCTCACGTGGTAAAAAGAGCGCAATCTTTTTCTGATGTGAATGATGTTGTAATTGCAACCACGAGAAAGTCAGAGGATGACGTGATTGCAGAAGAGGCAAAACGGTTAGGTGTGCCGTTTTACCGAGGAAGTGAAAATGATGTACTTTCTCGCTATTATGAGGCTGCGAAAGAGCAGAGGGCGGATGTCATCGTAAGAATCACATCCGACTGTCCTTTAATTGATCCTCTGGTGTCCAGTGAAATATTAAAAATACATCTTAATAGCAGCGTAAATTATACCAGCAATACATTAGAACGTAGTTACCCGCGTGGCTTGGATACCGAGGTTTTTTCCTTTGCAGTATTAGAGACGGCCAATCGAGAAGCCATAGAACATCATCAACGTGAGCATGTAACCCCGTTTGTGTATGAAAATACGGATCGGTTTTCTGTTAGATCCATTACGTGCGAAGCGGATTATTCACACTACCGTTGGACTCTCGATACTCAGGAAGATTGGGAATTAATAGAAAAAATCTATCAACACTTATATCAGAGCGACCGGTTGATCAAGTGGAAGGATTGTTTGGACCTCATGAGGAATCACCCCGACTTAGCGTTAATAAACGCTCATGTCACACAAAAAAGTAAATGAACCTTTCATATCAGCCGATATAAATAGTAAGGACTAATACATTGGCGGTGAGAGAAATGGCGATACGAATTACTGGGTTAGGTTCTGGGCTTGATATTGAGTCTCTCGTTAAGCAGGAAATGCAAGCAAAACGAATTCCGATCGACGTAAAAAAGCAAAAGCTTACCCAATTAACATGGACTCGTGACGCATATCGGGAGATGAATACGACGGTTTCTGCTTTTCTAAATGAAGCCCGTAAATTAACGCTGGAAACAAACTTTTTAACCAAAAAAGCAATCGTTTCTTCCAATGATTCACAAAATGTACTTGTAAACCCAACGGCTAATGCAATTAATGGAAACTATTCTCTTAAAGTAAATCAAATAGCGAAATACTCAACCATATCCAGCAGCGCAGCTATTGGACTGGGGACAGCCGGAGTGGCAACACAAAACTTAACGCTAAGGGTAACGGGAGAGTTAGGAACTCAGGATATTGCTATTGCAAACGGTGACAATGTCAGTCAGATTGCTGCAAAAATAAATGCCCAATCCAATTTGACAGGTGTAAAAGCCTCTTATGACAGCCTGTCAGATAAACTGACTTTTGTGAGCAGCAACACAGGAAGTGCTACTAAAATTCAAATTACAGATCTGAATAATACTGACATCTTATACAAATTAAAAGTTGCTGCTAGTGGAGCCAACGATACCGGACTCATACAAAACGGGCAAGACGCAAAGGTAGAATTGAATGGTGGGGGAGAAGTCACTGTTCGTAACAATTCCTTTACCTTGAACGGCATCAATTTCACCTTGCTAAAAGATCCCTCCGGTGTTCCTTATACGGTCAGTTCATCCGTAATGTATGATGTGGATTCAGTAGTAAATACGATAAAAGGCGTTTTTGACAAATATAATGAACTAATCGAAGTGATGAATAACAAGATTAGTGAGCCAAAATATCGTGATTACCTCCCACTGACCGATTCTCAAAAGAGCGAAATGAAAGATAAGGATATTGAGGCGTGGGAAGAAAAAGCGAAATCCGGGTTGCTTCGGAATGATAGTGTCATATCCAGCGGGCTGGATAAAATGAGGCGGATGTTGTCCGACGTAGTATCGGGTATAGGAGCTGGTCAGTTCAATTCACTTGCCAGCATCGGGATCACAACCAAGCCATCAGATGGTACGAACAGCCTTAGTTATATGGAAAATGGCAAAATATACGTTGATGAAACGAAGTTGCGCGATGCCTTAACCAACTCTCCAGAGCAAGTTTCAAACCTTTTTACGAAAAGCGGAACTAGAGACCCGCAAACAGGCAGACTGACTACGGGCGCCGATGCCGGTATAGGTACTCGATTGTTTGAAACTGTAAATGACATTATTTCCGGGTTAAGCCAAATGACACAGATCGTACCAACGCAAAGTGCGCTGAATCGTCAAATTGATGATTATACGAAAAGAATATCGTATGAAGAATCAACTCTGTCGGATTATGAGCAAAGCCTGTACAGCAAATATGCCCGGCTTGAAGAAATGCTCAACAAATTAAATTCGCAAGGCAGTCAATTAGCAAACTTCTTCCAAAAATAGTAATACCGGAGGGACAGTATGATTCAATCGGCGGCGCAAAACACCTATAAGCAAAACCAGTTTGGAACGGCAACGCCAGAAGAGCTCACATTGATGCTTTACGAGGGTGCAATTGTTTTTATTAAACGAGCAAAACAGGCTATTCAGGATAATAATTCAAATCAAGCCCATAATCTGATTACACGTGTGCAAGACATCCTCAGCGAACTCATTATTACACTTGACCGCAAGTACCCAATCGCCGAGAATATGTTGCTCCTGTACGATTATATGAACTCGAGGTTAATAGAGGCTAATATTAAAAAGGATCGTGCGGTACTTGACGAGGTGGAGGGCTTTTTTCAAGAATTTCGTGAAACATGGAAACAGGCGATGATTCTAGCCCGTGCCCAAAAGTAGGTGAACGGTTATGCCACATACGGTGGAGCACTTGCTTGATCAGGTGCTCAAGCAAACCGAAGCAATTGTGAATACTCTGGGCCATGTCGATCCAGAGCAGGAAGATGTGGAAAGTAGCATTGTGGCTTTGACGAACGAGCGGGAAGAGATTCTTCAAAAATTATATACGCACTTACTGGAGGAATCAAATCCAGAATCATATCAAGCAGTTTATCAGCAGATAAAGCAAAAAGAGGAAGAAGCCATTCAGATCATTACTGCAAGAATGGGTCAATTGGAGGCACAACTTCAAGACGCAAAACAGAAACGCTCCTTTGCCAGTCAATATGATTCTTATTTTCGTTTAATGCCTTTCGGTGCTTTCTTCGACCAAAAAAAATAGATCAGAAGAAAATAACGGTGTGAAAGGGAAGGATAAGAATGGAAATCAAAACGGTTGGCACTACTTTCTTTGAAAGTAGTGAAACATCTGCGATGATGGAACAAGGGGCAGAAAGGCGGGTTAACGGACGCGCTGCAAGTGATTCTGACAGCTTTCAAGGTGTACCTCAGAAAAAAGACTATACTCAGAAAGAAATAAGCAAAGAGTTGGAACACCTCAACAAGTGGGCCGAGATGAAAAGCTCGCACTTGAAATTTGTTCTTCATGATCGACTGAATGAATATTATGTTCAGGTGGTCAGTGATAGTACCAACGAAGTCATTAAAGAGATTCCCTCTAAGAAGTTCATGGACATGGTGGCTAATTTCTACGAAAAGTTGGGTTTAATCGTGGATAAAAAAGCATAAGAATCCCCCCAAAGCGGGGGGATTCTTTATTAACCATTTATGATTAGGGCGGGGAATGGCCATGCCACACGTAGTTTTCCGGACAGACTCATCAACAAAGATTGGCAGCGGCCATGTAATGAGGTGTCTTACACTTGCCAATGCTTTAAGGGATAAAGGCTGGAAGGCAACTTTTATTTGCAATTTACTCCCTGGGAATATGGCCGATTGGATCAGTGACCAAGGGTTCCAAGTGGTGAAAATGCCAATTGAACCTGATGAATTAGGGAAAGTGTATGAATCACCATATTCCTATTTTCAAAAGCATTATTGGGAAAAGGATGTACATAAAACTCTTTCCGTCATGAACGGATGGGAAGAAAGCGTGGAATGGTTAGTTGTTGACCATTATGGCATAGACAGTAAATGGGAGAGAATTGTCAAACCATTTGTACATAAAATCATGGTCATTGATGATCTTGAAAATAGAGAACATTGTTGTGATTTGCTTCTGGACCAAAATCTACTCCCGAATATGGAATCTCGTTACCAAGGAAAAGTGTCTAAAGCAACAGAGCTGCTAATGGGACCTAAGTATGCACTCATTCGTCCGGAATTTGTTAATCTGCGAAAGCGAATAACGAATTTGACGGTAAATCCCAATCAAATTTGCATTTTCTTTGGCGGAAGTGATCCCTCCAATCAAACCAGAAAAACATTGGATGCATTGGATTGGGCCGATTTAGCCGATATAAAAGTAGAAGTGGTCATTGGCAGTTCCAACCCGCATCGTGAAGAATTACAAGCGTATTGTGAGCAGGCACCAAACGTTCAACTCCATATTCAAACCCCCAAAATGCCGGAAATTATAGCGCGATCAGGTTACGTGATTGGGGCAGGCGGGACGAATACATGGGAAAGATGTTGCCTTGGGAAACCAACTCTCCTACTCACAGTCGCCGAAAATCAGGTGGAAATTTCAAAAGAGGTTCATCGTCAAGGGGCAGCATTGTATCTAGGTTGTGCAGAACGTATCAGCGCTTACGAACTCGGAAAGGTTATCAGGGAACTTCATAATAAACCCGAAATATTAAACAAGATGGCCGAGATTGCTTTTACTCTCGTTGACGGTAGAGGAGTAGACAGGGTGATTAACCGATTAGTAACAGAGTAAGGGTGTGATTCGTTTGCAGTATCGATTGAGGGAAATAGAAGAGTCTGACCTTGAATTACTTTTGAACTGGCGAAATTCTGATCGGATCAGGAAGCAGATGTATCATGATAGCCTGATATCTTTGGAGGAACACAGAGCGTGGTTTGAGAGAGTGAGCAAATGGGACCATTGTAAATATCTGCTCTTCCTGGTAGATGAAGAACCATATGGACATGTAAACTTTACGGAGATTTCTCTGGATAAGCGATCTGCAAAATGGGGCTTTTATATTGGAAAAGAAGCAGCTCCAAAGGGCTTGGGAACGAAAATGGCTCTACTAGCTCTAGATTATATCTTTTCCATCATAGATACTGTTTATGGAGAAGTATTGAATACGAACATTGCCAGCTTAAAATACCACCAGAAGTTAGGCTTTCGCAATGTTGGAGAGAAAGAGAACGTGATTTTTCGAGACGGTGAATGGGTAGGTGTACAGCTTTTTGAGTTAACAAAGCAAGACTGGCAGCAACAAAGAAGACAATTTACCTATTAAAAACCATTTCGATTAGGGAGAAATGAAATGAGTCAACCTAAATCTTTTGTGATAGGGAACAGAAAGATTGGTCGGGATGTTCAACCATTTATCATTGCGGAGATGTCTGGTAACCACAATCAATCATTGGAACGTGCATTGGAGATCGTAGAAGCGGCAGCGAAGGCGGGGGCACACGCTCTCAAAATTCAAACCTATACAGCCGACACGATGACGATCGACCATGCAGAGGGTGAGTTCTCGATAGATGACCCAAATAGCTTGTGGAAAGGGAAGTCTTTGTACAAGTTGTATCAAGAGGCGTATACTCCTTGGGAATGGCACAAGCCTATTTTTGATCGTTGCAAGGAGTTGGGAATGATCGGTTTTAGTACGCCTTTTGATGAGTCTGCTGTCGACTTTTTAGAGAGTCTGGATGTTCCCATCTACAAAATTGCATCTTTTGAGAATATCGATCTTCCTCTAATTCGCAGAGTCGCACGCACGGGCAAACCAATCATTATTTCTACGGGTATGGCCTCAATTGCAGAGCTGGACGAAGCAGTTCGCGCAGCGCGTGAAGAAGGTTGCGAACATCTGGTCTTGTTAAAATGTACAAGTACCTATCCAGCCTCACCTGAAAATACTAATATTCTTACGATTCCGCATATGCGTGAATTGTTCAATGTAGAGGTTGGATTATCTGACCATACGATGGGTGTCGGTGTCGCTGTCGCGAGTGTAGCCCTTGGAGCAACAGTCATTGAGAAACACTTCACTTTGAGACGAGCTGATGGAGGCGTGGATTCGGCCTTCTCATTGGAGCCGCAAGAATTTGAAAGTCTCGTGGTCGAATCGGAGCGTGCTTGGCAAAGTCTTGGCAAAGTCAGGTACGGTCCAACAGAAAAGGAAAAAAACTCTTTAGTCTTTCGACGTTCACTCTATGTCGTGGAGGACATAAAAAAGGGAGAGACTCTGACAAAACAAAACTTGCGCGCTATTCGCCCGGGTTACGGACTCCCCCCCAAGTATATTGACCAATTACTTGGCAAAAAAGTAAAGCGAGATGTAAAAAAAGGGACACCAGCAAGCTGGGAATTGTTTGACGAATAACGAAAGGGTGCTAGCAATGAATGTACTGGTAACAGGTGGAGCAGGCTTTATTGGACGTTGGGTAGTGAAGCGTCTGTTAGATGATGGTCATCAAGTATGGGTTTTGGATGACTTGTCCAATGGCCGCCGTGAGAACATTGTCGAGTTTGAGAATCATCCGGGATTTCGTTCATTTGTTCATGGGGATATAAAAGATGAAAACGTGCTGGAGCAGTTGTTTCAAAACCAATTCAGCATTTGTTATCACTTGGGTGCAAGTATCAATGTTCAAGACAGTATTGATGACCCACGCCCTACATTTAATAACGATACAGTTGGAACTTTCTACGTTTTGGAGCAGTGCCGTAAAAACAACGTAAAAATGGTCTTTATGAGTACGTGCATGGTTTATGATCGCTGCAAGGATGAAACCGGAATTACAGAGGAACATCCAATTAAACCTGCTTCCCCGTATGCAGGATCGAAAATTGCCGGGGAAAACATGGTTCTATCCTATTATTTTGCATATGGACTGCCAACGGTTGTAATTCGACCGTTTAACACGTACGGACCGTTTCAAAAAACCGGTGGCGAAGGTGGAGTTGTTGCCGTCTTCCTGAAGCGGAAGTTAAACGGCGAAAACTTGTGCATATACGGAGATGGGACTCAAACTCGTGATTTGCTATATGTTGAAGATTGTGCACGGTTTGTTGTTGAAGCGGGCTATTCCGATGCTGTTAATGGCCATATTGTAAATGCTGGTTTAGGCCGTGATATTAGCATTAATGATTTGGCTATGCTAATTGTTCAAGACAAGAATCGCATCCAACATGTAGAACACATTCACCCGCAAGCGGAAATTCAAAAGCTCCTTTGTAATTACCAGAAAGCGACGCGCCTGCTGAATTGGAAGCCAGAGATTTCACTTGAGGAAGGAATCCGTCGAACCGAAGCATGGATCGAGAAAACAAACCTGATATAGGAGGAAAACCATGTCAGCAAATCGGGGGAAATTGGCAATCCATGGGGGGGCACCAGTTCGAGATACTTATCTCTCCTATGGCAAGCAGTGGGTTTCCGAGCAAGATATTGAGGCGGTTGTACAAACTTTGCAATCGCCCTTTTTAACACAGGGACCAAAACTAAAAGAGTTTGAAGAAGCGGTCGCGGACAAGGTCGGAGCAAAGTATGCGGTTGCGTTTTCCAATGGAACCGCTGCTTTGCATGGTGCTTGTTACGCTGCTGGTATCACAGCAGGTGACGAGGTAATCACCACACCTATGACGTTTGCGGCAAGTGCTAACTGTGTTCGATATTGTGGGGGAACGGTTGTTTTTGCGGACATTCGTCCTGATACATATAACATCGACACTCAAAAAATTCGCTCTCTGATTACACCTCGTACAAGAGCCATTATTCCTGTAGATTTTACAGGTCAGCCTGCTGAACTTTCAGAGATTATGGAGATTGCCAGAGAACATAATTTACTCGTAATAGAGGATGCTGCCCATTCTCTGGGTGCCTTCTACAAAGGTAAGCGTGTAGGAAGTATAGCTGATATGACTATGCTAAGCTTTCATCCTGTCAAACATATAACAACAGGAGAGGGGGGGGTTATTACCACCAACTCGAAGGATCTTTACGATAAATTATTACTGTTTCGCAGTCATGGAATTACAAGGGAAGCATCTTTTATGCATAAGCAGCCAGAGGGACCTTGGTATTATGAGATGGTGGATCTCGGATACAATTATCGCATGACTGATTTGCAGGCTGCGCTGGGAAGGTCGCAAATGGAGAGGTTGGATGAGTTTGTCTACCGCCGCCGACAAATTGCGTCGGAGTACAATCGGCGTTTTGCAAATAACCCTTTAGTCAATATTCCCTATCAACTGGACGGTTGTGATTCCAGCTGGCATATCTATGTCATCCAACTGAATCTGGAAAATTTAACAGTTGGCCGCAAAGAAGTCTTTGAAGCGCTGATCGCTGAGAATATAGGTGTCAATGTACATTACATCCCGGTGCATTTGCACCCATATTATCAAAACTTGGGATATAAGCCAGGTATAGCTCCCATTTCTGAATGGTTATATGAACGAATTATAACTCTTCCGCTTTTTCCGGCGATGAGTGATCAGGATGTAGAAGATGTGATCTGTGGTGTTGAAAAAGTGCTGTCATATTATGAATATCAATAACAGAATCGAGCATATTTGAAGGCGGTTTTGCCCAACCCCATTTATTTCAGGCAGCCTTATTTCTCTAAACTCAAATAGGTGGGTTAATATGTCGACATTGAAATTTATGATTACACCTCATGCAGATATAGAACTCTTTATAAAAAGAGACCCGATTGATTATTATGTGTCAATTCCTGGTGATGGGGTTACGAATGATACAGGAGTCATTTTATCTATTCCAGGGTTTGGCGGGACCGCTGACTCCGAATATTATTCGCAAAAATTGAACCCGTACTTGGCGGAAAGATACAATTGTATAGTGGTGTCTATGAATTACTTTGGGATTCACCGCACTAGGCTCATGTATCTGGACAATTCGTTCAAGGAGAGTATGGAAAAGCTATATCATACGCCTGTCGACTATTGGGATCATATTACTTCTGACGTGGAGTTAAAACAACGAATTGTCAAAGTGTTAGAAAGCAAAGGGATGCAGTCTCTTGACCCGCGCTGTCAAATTCTCAGAGTTACCGGGAGGAACGAATATCAATCTTTTGGGTTTTTGCCGACACTTGACTGTTTAACGGTGCTTGGCGATATTTTCAAGCGTTTTCCACAAGTGAACAAGCAGAAGGTAATTGCCTATGGAAGCTCTTATGGCGGTTATATTGCCATGCTATGTGGGAAATTCGCACCTAATACTTTTTCGCTCATCATAGAAAATTCAGGCTTCTCCCGCGCGGAAATAAACTTTATGGTTGGAAGAGAAATTTTGAAATCCGACTTTGTCATGTACCAACAGCATAATGAAAAAGTTTATTCGATGTCCTGCGCCTATAATAACCCTTGGACAATCCTGGATGAAACTTCAAAGTTCTACTTATCAGATTCCCATAAACTTATTCGTAGTTTATTAGTGGAAGAACATCGAGTCCCATCAGAAACACGTTATTATCATTTTCATTGTGAGCAAGACAATATTGCTTCGGTAGAAGATAAGGACAGGGTGATCAGTCTATTAAGGAGATATAACCCTACCTTCTATAAGCGCGTTGGTCAAGGGGATATTGACGGTGTCTTGTTCAAAAAATACGGGCATGCGATGGAGGCATCGTTACGCAAACTTTTTGATTACGTTGCGGAACTGGATGCTGGGTCCCAACTGTTAAAACGGACACCGACAAATGAGTTTCTGGAAAACGCTACCAGAGTGTTTAATTGTGGAGAAAAGGATTACTATTTTCATTTCAAGGATGATTTTTCATTAGAAGTAAAAATCGAATCCAAAGTAAAAAGAACCGATTATTCGCAAAATTCTTCGGATGTTATCAGTCAATCCAGGGCAGAGACCGAGCTTCCTCCTGTTATTAAGTCACAAAAGCTTTTGGAACAATTAAAAAGAGTATCTGATTCAATTCTGGACTCACTTGGATTTGTCATTTCAAAAGTAGAACAGGATGAGCTCGAACCAACGAAACAAGTTATGCAAGAGATCATAGACGCTTATCTCCTGATTATGAGCCAGCTCGAATCACTCCATGAAAGTTTGCAGTTCGATCAGATTAGCATCCTTAACGATGAGATCGTTCATTTGTTTACGGTGGTCGTTCACTCCTATAACCATCACGACTCGTATCAGTTGAAGCAGGTACTGTCTCAACAGCTGTACAAGCTGGTTGTCGATTGGAAAGCGGAAATAGATCATATGCTTGAACCTTACCTTACTTAATTCGTAAATAATTGAAAAGCCAACTACCATCTTAACCCTGGAAATTATTATGTAGAGGCAAATAATATAACAGAAGAGAAGGAAACGATATGATGGAAAAACCGATCGTTGCACTTGTTCCGGATTATTACAAAAGGTTTGCCTGTACTGGGGCTGCTTGCGAAGATACTTGCTGCAGTGGATGGAGTGTAGATATCGATCAAAATACTTATCGTAAATACGAAAAAGTAGCAGATCCTGAAATAAGTGATCTGTTTCGTGAGGTGTTAAAAAGAAATCACGCCAATCCGTCCCACGGACAGTATGCTACTTTCAAAATGAAAGAAATGGCATGTCCACTTTTGACAGAAGAAAAATTATGCTTGCTTCAACTGAAATTAGGCGAAGACTATCTGTCCAATCTTTGCAGCACGTTTCCGCGTGTGGCGAATATAGTAAATGGCGCATTGGAAAAATCATTAACCTTGTCTTGTCCTGAGGCAGTGCGGCTTAGTTTGCTTAATCCAAATAAAATGGAATTTGAAGAAGTAATGGAACCCCCAAACATGCGTCACTATGTAAGGCATATTATTCATACAGCAGCAGAGAAGACAAACGAGCTTGACCGTTACTTTTGGGAACTGCGAATATTTACAATAAAGACAATACAAAATCGTCACTATCCTCTTTCAGATCGCTTAATCATTCTTGGCATGTTCTATCAGAAAGTACAAGAATGTATAGACGAGGGAAATTATCAAGCCATCCCGCAACTGATTCAAGCTTATGACGCATTGATCATGGAAGAAGAAGTGAAGAAAAGTTTATCAGGTATTTCAACTTCTGTAACGATCCAGATGCAACTGATGAAAGAACTCGCTGATTTTCGTGTTGCAACGGGAATCAATACTCGAGTCAGATATTTTGAATGCTATCAAGAGATGCTGCAAGGACTTCAATTTACAGCAGAGGCAGCTATTGACGAGGTGAGTGATAGATATCAAAAAAGTTATCAGGAGTACTACTTGCCAGTCATGCAAGAGAGGGAATACATACTTGAGAATTACTTGGTGAATTACGTATTCAAGAATGTATTTCCGCACTCGACTTCGATGAAAGTTTTCGAGGAATACGTGATGCTGGTTGTGCATTATTCACTGATCAAGCTTCATCTCATTGGAATGGCTGGCTATCACAAAGAGTCATTTAGCATAGAGCATGTGATAAAACTCATCCAATCGTTTTCAAAAGTAGTAGAACACGATAGCCTGTACTTGAGAAGAATACACGAACTACTGGTGGCAAACGGCTTTTCCAGCATTGCTTATATGGCGATTTTAATTAAAAATTAATACCTTTTTCATAAAGGCTTTTCGTGAGGTTTTTGTGCAGAGTGTAAGGGGGGCTTGCTGTTTTTCACAGGCAGCCTCCTATTATTTTCGGCGGCTTTATAAACGTGTGGCTCTTCTTTTGAATGAAAAATGAACCCCGTTTCATTCATATTCGAGCGAATCTCCATGTGATCGAAAACCTCTGTTATAATAATAAAATTAAAACTGCCGATAAACCAAAGGATCATCCGTTTTCGAGTCAAACCACTAGGAAGGTGACACCATTGTCCACAAAACGCCGCTCGCTGCTCCTCATCGGAGGAGTGCTGCTCATCTTCATCCACGCCGTCTACCTGAACGGCAGTCTGGCCGATTTGGTCAATCCGACCGCGATCGAGCTGGTCGCGCTCGCTGTCATCATCTCCTATGCCATCAAGCGCAAGCATTTGGATCTGAAAGCGATCGCGCGCTTGCTCATTCATGGGCGCGAGAGCAACGTCGAGGAGACGATCAAGCGCTTCTACTACTACGCGCTCGTGCAGAAGGAACAGGGGTATATCGCGCTCGAGCAGGAACTGCAAAAGGAGAGGGACTCGTTCGTGCAGCGCGGCAGTCTGCTCGCGATCGAGGGCGTACCGGAGGACGAGCTGCGCCTCATTCTGGAAAACGAATTAAAAGGGGAGCAGTACCGCTACCAGCAATCCGCAGGCTTTTTCCGGCTTGTCAGCTTGCTGGCTCCCGGGATGGGGCTGGTCGGGACGCTGCTCGGGATGACGGGCGTACTGAAGTCGCTCTCTGACTTTACGGTGACGGGGCACAGCCTGAGCGCGGCCGTCGTCGCTACGCTCTATGGCGCGCTCCTCGCGAACATGCTGGCGCTGCCCTGCTACTACCGGCTGATGGACTTGTATGACCGGGAAATGTTCGAGAAGCGCCTCTACATCGAAGGCTGCGTCGGCCTGCAGCGGATGGAGACGCCGCGCTTGCTGTTTGAAAAACTGAACTCGTTCCTGCCCGGCGACCAGAAGCTGGTGCTGATCAAAGAGCCGGGCAGCATGAGGGGAACGATCGAAAGGCAGGATCGCTATGCTTGACGACCGGCTGTACGACGAGAAGGAGCTGGAGAAAAGCTGGCTGATCAGCTACAGCGACCTGATTACGCTGTTGTTCGTCATCGTGGTGATTATCGCGGCGTCCCACGCGACCAGCATACAGACCCAGCGGGAAGAAGCCAAAAAGGAAACGGCCCAGCAACAAGCGGCACTGCAGCAAGTCCACGAGAGCATGGATCTGCTGAACTTGCAAAAGCTGGAGCTGCAGCGGGAAGTGCATGAACTGGAAGCGCAGAAAAGGGCGCTGGTAAATACCGGGGAGCCACCCGTGCCGGATGCAGCTGTTCCTGCCCCGCCGATTGGCTCTGCTGAGACAGACACGGCTCAGCGCGACATGGAAACGGTGCGAACGCAGCTGTCTTCCGCATTGGCCGAGCTGAATCTCGATTTTGAAGAGACGCAAGAAGGTTTGCGTATCCGCCTGCCGGTGAGCATCCTGTTTGCAAGCGGTTCGGACGAGCTGAAGCAGGAGGGCAAAAAGGTCGTCGGGACGGTAGCGGGTGTGCTGCAGAAGTTTGGCAACCGCGTGCGGATCGAGGGATACACTGACGATGTGCCGATTGCCCGAAGCCACTACAAGACGAATTGGGAGCTGTCGACGGGTCGCGCCATTGCGGTAATGCGGGAAATGGTTGATGTGTACACATTGTCTCCCACCCGCTTTACAGTAGCAGGATTGGGAGAATCCAGGCCGTTAGTGGATAATTCCAATGAGGAGAACCGTGCGCGCAACCGCCGGGTGGAGATTATCATTTTAGCAGAAAAAGAATAATTCATATTTTTCTGCGATGCCTGCATTTTCTAGGAGGATTCCTGTGTATCAGATAGAAGTATATCTGACAGAAATCTTTCATTTTTTCTGGCAACTTCTTGCCCGTTGTGGACATCTCATTCTGACCGGAGTGAAAAATGGCCGCGAAACGAGCAAGAAATTGCTGCGCCCAGCTTGTGCGCAACTTCATGTGTAAAATGTGGATAACCTTGTGGAGTAAGCGAATTACACATGATTTGTTTGTGTATAAGTCTGTGGATAAAATCACAAAGAGACAGTATCAAGGGGGTTTTTCGATTGAGGATCGGGAAAAAATGGCTGGCTACACTTGCGTTGACTGTAGGGGTGGGACTGATGGTCTCAGCCTGCGGATCGGGCGGCGGTCAAGCATCGGGCGGCCAGCAAGCATCGAATGGCGGTTCAGGAGCGGGAACCACGGAAAAGGTTTATGTAGTAGGTACGGACGCTGCTTATCCGCCATTTGAAAAGATGGAGGCAGACAAAATCACGGGCTTTGACATCGATGTGATCCAAGCGGTAGCGGATGCTGCCGGAATCAAGATCGAAGTGAAAAACACCGGTTGGGACCCGCTGTTTGACGGCATTGACAAAGGGAATGTCGACATGGGAATCTCCGCTGTTACCATCACGGATGAGCGCAAACAAAAATACGACTTTTCGGAGCCTTACTTCGATGCGAACCAGCTGATTCTTCTGCCGGAAGATTCGACTGTGACCAAGCTGTCGGAGCTGAAAGGCAAAAAGATCGGGGTGCAGTCTGCCACGACAGGCGAGCAAGTCGTGAAAAAGACATTCGGCGATACGTATGAAGGCATCAAAGGCTACGACGATACGCCGTCTGCCGTAGACGACTTCTTCATCGGCCGGGTAGACGCTGTTGTAGCGGACAACGCTGTGCTTCAGGACTACGCGAAGAAAATAAAAGACAAGAAATTCAAGCTGGTCAAGGATGATTCGTTCGAGGTCGAGCATTACGGCATCATCGTGAAAAAAGGCAACACCGAGCTGCTGGACAAAATCAACCAAGGCATGAAGACAATCAAGGAAAACGGCAAGCTGAAAGAAATCAACGAAAAGTATTTCGGCCAATAACGGCAGTAGATGTAGCGCAAGACGGGTGCGTCCAGAGGCGTACCCGTTCCTTGTGCTTGTGCAGCTAATGAGAGGAGGCGTGCACTTGGACTGGAGTGTAGTTTATGATTATCGGGAATTATTCATACGTGGTGTCGGCAATACGATTCTGCTCACGACGGTAGCCGTTATTTGCGGGACGATCCTTGGCTTGTTTATCGGCTTGGGCAAGATGTCCGACAAAGCCTACTTCAAGGCGCCGGCAGCTATCTACGTGGAGCTGTTTCGCGGCACTCCCCTGTTTTTGCAAATCTTGCTGATTCATACGGCAGTTATCCCGAGCATTTGGGGTATCTTTTTCCCCGAGGCAAAGGTGCCGGAAGCCCTGTTTTCCGGTTATGTGTCGCTGACCTTGAACGCAGCGGCGTATATTGCGGAGATCTTTCGCGCAGGAATCCAGTCCATTGATCCCGGCCAGATGGAAGCTGCGCGTTCGCTGGGGATGACCAAAGGGATGGCGATGCGCCTGATCATTATCCCGCAAGCCTTTTTGCGCATGCTCCCTGCGCTTGGCAATGAGTTTATCGCCTTGCTGAAGGACTCCTCCCTGCTCGCGATCATTGCGACACCGGAGCTTGGCTATGCGGCTTTCAACGTTGCGAAAAATACGTTCGAGCGCTTCCCTCCGTACCTCACCTCCGGAGCGATCTATTTAATCCTCACGCTGTTCCTCTCGCGGGTAGTCGTGCGAGGACTGGAGAAGCGATATACCCCTAAATAAAGGGAATGACAGCCGCCTTTTTGGGTACACTAGAAAAGAACCACGCAGGATATCTATCCAAATTTTTCGCAAAAGAAAGGGTTGTGCTGTTTCATGCAAGGCAGAGTAAAATGGTTTAATGCAGAAAAAGGTTTCGGCTTCATTGAGCGGGAAGGCGGCGACGATGTATTCGTCCACTTCTCGGCGATCCAGTCTGAAGGCTTTCGCAGTCTGGAAGAAGGCCAGGCTGTAGAATTTGACATTGTGGAAGGCGATCGCGGTCCGCAAGCAGCAAACGTCGTCAAACTGTAGAAAACAGGAAATCCCCCTGGCCCGGTGAAGGGTGCAGGGGGATTATTATGTCAGTCGGTTATTTCTGGATGCGCAATTGGCGGATTTTGTTGATTCCACGCATTATAGCACCGGAAATTTAGTAAGTATTAGTAGAGTTATGTCGAATATGAACGAATAGTAAATATTTTGTATCATTTTTTTGGAGGGAGCCAGAAGGATTATTTGCCTTTCCGACGAATATTCTTAACTAGACGGAAGGGGGTTGGAACCATGAAATTTAACATTCGTGGAGAAAACATTCAAATCACTGCAGCACTTCGTGAGTATGTGGAAAGGAAAGTGGGCCGTCTCGAGAAGTATTTTGAAACACCGCAGCCTGCCGAAGCCCATGTAACCATGCGGGTTCATCGGGAAGAAGGCACGATCGAGGTAACAATCCCGCTCGGCGGGGTGATTATCCGGGCAGAGGAAACCCATGAGGATATGTACGCTGCGATCGATCTGGTGGTAGAAAAACTGGAACGTCAAATTCGCAAGCACAAAACGAAGCTCATGCGCAAGTTGCGCGTCGATTCTACGGCAAAAGTCAATGCGAGTCATTCAGCCGCTGTAGTGCTGGCCGAGGAGAGCGACGAGGAAGATGTGGACATTGACATTGTCCGCACCAAGCGTTTCAACCTGAAACCGATGGATGCCCATGAAGCTGTTATGCAAATGGATATGCTGGGACACAACTTCTTTGTATTCCAGAACAGCGATACCAACGATGTGAGTGTGGTGTACCGCCGTCATGACGGGCGCTACGGGTTGATTGAAGCCAAATAACGAAACTTTATAGCCTGTTACTCGTATAAAACTAGGGAGTTGCTATTGGCAACTCCCTTTACTTGTGTAGTGGGGAAATGATTTGTTAGAATAGATTTTTAGAGAGAGTTTATTTCGGAGAATCGGTATCTCTTTATAGAGATATGTGGAGCACTCCCAAACCGAGACGAAAGACCTATCTTGCATTGGGAGCATATGGAAGGGGTGTCCTCATGTTAGGACTCGTTAAAAAGATTTTTGGCGACAGCAATGAACGCGAAGTCAAAAAAATGTTTAAGCGCGTAGAAGCGATCAACGCGCTGGAACCAAGCATGGCAGCACTCTCTGACGAGCAGCTGCGGGAAAAGACTTCCGAATTCAAGGCTCGCCTGCAAAACGGAGAAGAACTGGACCAGATTTTGAATGAAGCGTTTGCCGTTGTCCGAGAGGCATCCAAACGGGTTCTCGGCATGAGGCATTTTGACGTCCAGTTGATCGGTGGTATGGTTCTGCAGGAAGGCCGTATTTCCGAGATGAAGACCGGTGAAGGGAAAACGCTGGTAGCGACGCTGGCCACCTACCTTAACGCCTTGCTGGGGAAAGGCGTGCACGTCGTTACGGTGAACGAATATTTGGCGGAGCGCGACTCGACCATCATGGGTCGGCTCTACAACTTCCTGGGGCTGACGGTTGGCCTGAACAAGAACGGGATGAGCGCGGAAGAAAAGCGCGCCGCATACGCATGCGACATTACGTACGGTACCAACAATGAGTTCGGCTTCGACTACTTGCGCGACAACATGGTGCTGTACAAGGAACAAATGGTGCAGCGGCCGCTGTTTTATGCCATCATCGACGAGGTGGACAGCATTCTGATCGACGAAGCGCGTACGCCGCTGATCATTTCCGGCTCCGCGAACCGTTCGACCGAGCTGTATTACATCTGCTCACACTTCGTCAAACGACTGGAGCTGGAAAAAGACTTCACGATCGACGAGAAGCTGAAGATCGTTTCCTTGACAGACGAAGGCGTCAGCAAGGTGGAGCAGGCGTTTAACATCGAGAATCTGTACGACACGGCCCACATCACCTTGAACCACCACATTACGGCTGCCCTGAAGGCGCAAGTCCTGTTCAAGCGCGACGTGGACTACGTGGTGCAGGAAGGCGAAGTCGTGATCGTCGACGAGTTTACCGGACGTCTGATGGTGGGCCGCCGTTACAGTGACGGCCTGCACCAGGCGATTGAAGCCAAGGAAGGTCTGCGCGTGCAGAGCGAGAGCATGACGCTGGCGACGATCACCTTGCAAAACTACTTCCGGATGTACCAGAAGCTGTCCGGTATGACTGGTACGGCGAAAACGGAAGAAGAAGAGTTCAAAAAGATTTACGGCCTCGATGTCGTCGTCATTCCGACGAACAAGCCGGTGGCGCGTATTGATTTGCCTGACCTGGTATTCAAGACCGAGGCTGCGAAGTACCGCGCCGTGGTCAACGACATCGTGGAACGCCACAAAAAAGGCCAGCCGGTCCTCGTGGGTACCATTTCCATCGAGAATTCGGAGCGCCTGTCCCAGATGCTGAAGCAAAAAGGCGTGCCTCACAACGTCCTGAACGCGAAGCAGCATGCTCGCGAGGCGGAGATCGTCGCTCGTGCCGGCCAGTACGGAGCGGTGACGATCGCGACGAACATGGCGGGCCGCGGTACCGACATCCAGCTCGGAGAAGGCGTAGCCGAACTGGGCGGTCTGCACATTATCGGTACCGAACGTCACGAGAGCCGCCGGATCGACAACCAGCTGCGCGGTCGTGCCGGCCGTCAGGGGGACCCGGGTTCCTCCCAGTTCTTCCTCTCCATGCAGGATGAACTGATGCGCCGTTTTGGTGCGGACAACATCATGAACATGATGGATCGTCTGGGTATGGAAGAAGACATGCCGATCGAGAGCCGTCTCGTGACGCGCGCTGTCGAATCCGCCCAGAAGCGGGTAGAGGGCGCCAACTTCGATGCCCGTAAAGGCGTACTCCAATACGACGACGTCATGAACCAGCAGCGTCTGGTCATCTACAAGCAGCGCCGCGACATTCTCGAGCAGGAAAACTTGCGCGAGGTTGCGCTGGGCATGCTGTACAGCGTCATGGACCGCAACATCGAGACGCATTGTCCGAAAGAAGAGGTGCCAGAAGATTGGGATCTGCAGGCGTTGGCGGATACAGCCAACCATTCGTTCCTGCATGAAGAAACCATTACCGTGAAAATGCTGAAAGGCAAAGAAGCGGAAGAAATCCGCGAGCTTCTGAAAGCCGAGATCGACAGGCAGTACGCACAGCGTGAAGCCGAGATTGGCGACATGATCCGCGAATTTGAAAAAGTGGTCATCCTGCGCGCTGTCGACAGCAAGTGGATGGATCACATCGATGCGATGGATCAGCTGCGTCAAGGGATTCACCTGCGCGCTTACGGACAGAACGATCCGCTGCGCGAATACCAGTTTGAAGGCTACGAAATGTTCCAGTCCATGATTGCGGCGGTCGAAGAAGAAGTCGCCATGTACATCATGAAAGCGGAAGTCAGCCAAAACCTGGAGCGTCAGGACGTCATCCGCGGCCAGGGTATGGACCCGAGCAAGCTGCAGACATCCGGTCCGTCCGATCGTCCTGACAGTGACACGTCGGGCGATGCCGATCCGAAAAACCGCGCGCAGCGCCGTGCCGAGCAGCAGGAGCGCCGCCGCAGCAACAAGCGATAATCGAAAGTGCGGCCGACATCCCCACCGCAGCCTGCGGGAGGGGATGTTTTTTTCCTGTTGATTCCTTTTGCGTAGACAACGTTCGTCCCTTTCCTGTTTCCCTCGTCGGCAGAGGATCGTCGATTTGTCTAACACTGGAAAAAGCCATCGAACGATTCTGGTGGAAATCATTTGAAAAAGCCATAGAATCGTAAGTACAACACTTTTTCCGAATACACGATGACGGGGGAATGAACGATGAAAACGACAGTCAACGTGATGGGTATACAAGCAGTAAGCATTCTGGAGCGGATCGCGGATACGCTGAAGGCCGTCCTGCGCGTCGGAAAAGAAAATCGATCGGTGCAAGTCATCAGTGATGGGAAAGAAACGGCAAGCAGCTCACGGCTGGAAGTGTTTACTGCCGAGGACCCCGTTTTTCCCGAAGAGCGAGTGGTCTCGGAAATTCCCCGGACGGTCTGGTCGAATGCATTTCTCGTCGCCCCTCATGGGCTTGTAGATAAGAGCGGAGCAGAGCGAGCAAAGGGTGCGAATATTACATGCAAAAAAATGAATAAACATTCACGCGCGAAAAAACGAACGGCGGGGCGCGCCACTCACCTGACGCTTGTCAAGTCCGCCCCGGCGGAAAGAGGACCCGTACGCGAAATCCGTGACCTGAGATCTTCGCCGTCGCCGCCAAAGCCGCCGCAACTTTGACGAATGGCCATAAAAAACGACCACCTTCCCCCTCCTGACGCGTTGTCAGGTTGCGGATCTGGCATTTTGCGATACAATATTCTTAGCTTACGGAAGAGAAGGTGATTCGCAACATGGCATTAATCGATATTGCGGACATCAAACAAGAGATGTCCAGTATGGCTAAGCGTTTAGCAGATATCAGGGGGTCTCTTTGACCTCCCTGTAAAAGAGGAGCGGATCGGTGAACTGGAGGAGCGCATGCTGGCACCCGATTTCTGGGACGACAACGATGCAGCGCAAAAAACTATCAGTGAACTGAACGCCGTCAGAAGTCTCGTGGAGACGATGGGCAAGCTGGATTCCCAGTACGAGGACCTGCAATTGATGCTCGAGCTGGTCATCGAAGAAGGGGATCAGTCCCTCATCCAGGATCTGTACGACAGCACCCAGGAGCTGAAAAAGGCTTTTGAGAGCTTCGAGCTGGAACTGTTGCTGAGCGATCAGTACGATAAGAACAATGCGATCCTGGAACTGCACCCCGGCGCGGGTGGGACGGAATCCCAGGATTGGGCGTCGATGCTGCTGCGTATGTATACGCGCTGGGGCGACGCCAAAGGCTTCAAAGTGGAGACCCTGGACTACCTGCCAGGGGACGAGGCAGGCATCAAGAGCGTCACGCTGCTGATCAAAGGGCACAATGCGTACGGGTACCTCAAATCAGAAAAGGGGGTTCACCGGCTCGTACGGATTTCGCCATTCGATGCATCGGGCAGACGCCACACCTCGTTTGTCTCCTGTAACGTCCTGCCGGAGATCGAGGACGACAACTCGGTTGACATTCGCACAGAGGACCTCAAGATCGACACCTACCGTTCAAGCGGCGCAGGCGGGCAGCACATCAACACGACTGACTCCGCAGTCCGGATCACGCACTTGCCTACCGGGATTGTCGTGACGTGCCAAACAGAGCGCTCGCAGATCAAAAACCGGGAGCGCGCCATGAAGATGCTTACAGCGCGTCTGTTTGAACGGAAACGGGAAGAGCAGGAAAAAGCGATGGCCGCGATCCAGGGCGAACAAAAGGACATCGCCTGGGGCAGCCAGATTCGTTCGTACGTCTTTCACCCATACAGCCTGGTCAAGGACCACCGCACCAACGTAGAGGTAGGCAACGTGCAAGCGGTCATGGACGGGGAGATCGACGTATTCATCGACGCCTATCTGAGATCGCAAATCAAACGCTGACGAGCGTTGCAAGACGGCAGGGACTCTCACCCGCCGTCTTTTTCTTTGCAACAGGCCACTGCAGTTGCGAGGCGCGAGTCATCTGGCGAACGAGTTGATCCGATGCGCGAACCGGGCAAAGACCCCACCCCGCTGCCTCCAAAAGCAAACTTGCCGGAAAAAGGTTTACCTTGTGCGGGACAAAGTGGTAAGTTGGTAAAAGCAGTGTTTCCAGTTCACCAAAAACGGATGTAAAGGGGAGAGCTACATGTTGTACGTTGCATTTTTACCCATTATCGACCAAGAGCTGAATGCAAAGGTAAGACCCGCCCATCTGGAGTATCTCAACGATTTGTTCAAGCAGGATAAAGTGTTCATGGCAGGCCCGTTCACAGATAAAGAAGGCGGTCTCGTCATTTACAAGGCCCCCTCCCTGGAGGAAGCGCGGAAGCTGGCGGAAGCCGATCCGGTAGTGGCAGAAGGAGCGCGTACGCTGGAACTTCGCGAATGGAATCCGCTGGAACTGCCGTTGTCCTAAACCAGCCGAAAGGAATGAGTTCGGGGCACATGTGGCATACTTAGCGAAGAAGTAACCAGAAAAGGAGGAAACAGCCCATGAAACGTGTCTCGATCTTCGCAGCCACGGCTGTACTCATCTTCTCGCTAAGTGCCTGTGGCGGCGGTCAGCAAGCCGAGCCGCCGGCGAATCAGCCGTCTACAGAGACGCCTTCCACGACGGCTCCGTCTGGCAGCTATGACGCAGCAGCAGCCGAAACTCTGTTCAAAAATACTTGTGCAGGGTGCCACGGACAGTCGCTGGAAGGTGCGGTAGGCCCGAACTTGCAAAAGATCGGCAGCCAACTGACCAAAGACCAGATTCTGGAGATTTTAAAAAACGGCAAAGGCGCGATGCCCCCCGGTCTGGTGAAAGATGCCGATGCGGACAATATTGCAGCGTGGCTTGCCGACAAGAAATAAGCGGTTTTACAGAATGAGCGCTCGGATGTTTCGGGCGCTTTTTCGCGCTCCCCGGGTTTTTAGGGTTGTATTCTATGTGAATTTTTATTATCATTCATGTATAAAAATACAAACGGTTTTACGGAGAAGGGGAGAGATTCATGATTCGGGTCGGGATAGTCGGGGCTACCGGTTACGGCGGAGCGGAATTGATTCGTCTGCTGGCGGGACACCCTCATGTGCAAATCGCGAATTTGTATTCGAGCTCTGTGGAAGGCGAGGCGCTGGAAAAAATATTTCCGCACGTGTTCGGATTGGGGCTGCCGAAGCTGGCGCCGATCGATGCGCAGAGCATGAGCGAGGAGAACGATGTCGTTTTCCTGGCGACTCCGGCGGGTGTGAGCGCGGGCTTGTCGCCGCAGCTGATGGAGCTCGGCGGTACGAAGGTCATTGACCTGTCGGGGGACTTCCGTCTGGAGAGCGGAGAGGCGTACCGCAGCTGGTACAAGCGCGAGCCGGCCCCGTCCGAGTGGGTGCAAAAGGCGGTATACGGCCTGACGGAGTGGAATCAGGAGCAGGTGGCCGGAGCCTCTCTCATCGCCAACCCGGGCTGCTATCCCACTGCGACATTGCTCGCCCTGATCCCCGTAATGAAAAGCGGCCTGGTCAAGCCAGGCAGCTGGATCGTGGATGCCAAGTCCGGTGTATCGGGATCGGGACGAGGCTTGTCCATGGGCGTGCATTTCAGCGAAATCAATGAGAATATTCATGCATACAAAGTCGCCAAGCATCAGCATACACCGGAAATCGAGCAGGAGCTGGCCAAGCAGAGCGGCGTGGAGTCGCTAGTGCAGTTTACACCGCATTTGGTCCCGATGACCCGCGGTATCCTCGTAACCGCTTACGGACAGCTGGAGCCGGGCGTATCGCAGGAGCAGGTGCAGGAGCTGTTTGAATCGACGTATGCCGACAAGCCTTTCGTGCGCATCCGTCCGGCAGGAACTCACCCCCATACCAAAGAAGTGCTCGGCTCCAACTACTGCGACATCGCTGTTCACGTCGACGAACGTACGGGACGGATCATTCTTCTGTCCGTCATTGACAATATGGTCAAAGGCGCAGCAGGCCAGGCCATTCAAAACATGAACGTCATGTTCCAGCTGCCGGAGCAAGCCGGGTTGCCGCTTGTGCCGGTGTACCCGTAAAGAGGAGGAGAGCGGATGCAAGGAATCGTGGTCATCAAATGCGGCGGCTCTACGATGGATCAGCTGCCGGACACCTTTTTTCAGGCGATCGCCAAGCTGCAGGCAGAGGGCAAGCAGATCGTCATCGTACACGGCGGCGGACCGGCCATCAACGGCATGCTGGACCGGGTGCAGATTGCGCCGCAGTTTGTGGACGGCATGCGCGTGACGTGCGAAGATACGCTGCGCGTGGTGGAAATGGTTTTGTGCGGGAGCATTAACAAGGCGCTGGTGCGGCGGCTGACGCAGGCAGGGGCCAAAGCGTGGGGCGCAAGCGGCATCGACGGGCAGACACTGGTCGCGGAAAAGACATCCAAGCCGCTGGGCTGGGTAGGCGAAGTGAAGCAGGCGGATACCACCATTCCGCTGGCGATTCTCGCGCAAGGCTACGTGCCTGTCATCGCTCCGCTGTCAGTCAGTCGCGATGGAGCCGATGCGTTCAATGTCAATGCGGATGTGGCGGCAGGCGCGATCGCGGCGGCGCTGTCGGCGGAGAAGCTCATCCTGGTGACCGATGTTCCCGGCATTCTGCGTCCCGAGCCGGATGGCAGCAAGGCGCTGGTGCAAGAGGCGAGCACAGAGGAAATCGAACGAATGATCGCGGAAGGTATTATTACGGGCGGAATGATACCAAAGGTCCAGTCTGCTCTGGACGCGTTGGGGCAGGGCGTGCAGCAGGTCGTGATTTGCCGGGGCACAGCCGAAGACGTGCTGGCGGTGAGCAGCGGAGAGGCTGTCGGCACGACTGTCCGGGTGAACGTTAATCAACCACAATAGGGAGGGGATATTCCCATGAGCACGGTTACAGCTCCAATCCATCTCATGAATAACTATGCAAGATGGCCCATCAGCCTGGTCAAAGGCCAGGGTAATCAGGTCTGGGACGACCAGGGCAAGCAGTATCTCGATTTCACGTCCGGCATCGCGGTAACATCCCTGGGGCACGTCCCGCCAAAGGTGACGGCCAAGCTGCACGAACAGCTGGACACCCTCTGGCACTGCTCGAACCTGGTGAATATTCCGCAGCAAAGCATTCTGGCGGAAAAGCTGAGCCGCTTGTCCGGACTGGATCAGGCGTTTTTCTGCAACAGCGGGGCGGAGGCGAACGAAGGGCTGATCAAGCTGGCTCGCCGCTATGCGCAAAAAGTGAAAGGGACGGACCGCTTCGAGATCATCACGTTTGCGCAATCGTTCCACGGACGCACGCTGGCCACGCTGACGGCGACGGGGCAAGACAAGGTCAAGGACGGCTTTGCTCCCCTGCCGCAAGGATTCGTTACCGTGCCGTACAACGATCTGGCAAGTGTCAAGGCGGCGATCACGGACAAGACGTGCGCCATCATGCTCGAGCTGATCCAGGGCGAGGGCGGCGTGCATCCGGCCGAGGAAGCATGGGTGACGGCATTGCGCGAACTGTGCGATGAGCATGGGTTGCTCCTCTTGGTAGACGAAATCCAGACAGGCATCGGCCGCACCGGCACATGGTTCGCCTTCCAGCAGTACGGTGTGAAGCCGGATGCCATCTCTCTGGCAAAAGGGTTGGGCAGCGGCTTCCCGATCGGCGCGGTAGTGGCGACCAAGGAGGTAGCGGAAGCTTTTGCGCCGGGCACACATGGCACGACGTTTGGCGGCAACCCGCTCGCAACGACGGCAGGCATCGCTACGCTGGATGCGATGGAACAGGAAAACATCCTCGAAAAAGTGGCCGCTATTCATGCGCTGCTCGTCCAGGAGCTGGAGCAGCTCAAAGCCGAGCATCCCGGCAAAGTGCTGACGGTGCGCGGAAAAGGTCTGCTGCTCGGCGTAGAGCTGGCGATCCCGGCGGCGGGCCCCGTGAACTACGCGCGTGAACAAAAAGGCGTCATCCTGCTGACGGCAGGTCCGAACGTGGTGCGTCTGCTCCCGTCCTTCGTCACGACAGAAGCGGAAGTGAAGCAGGCGGTAGCGGCCCTCAGCGAAGGACTGGCGCAGGCGTAAAAGCAAATATTGTGTGCATTGGAAAAATGCAACGAGTGGGAAGGGACAAAAAACTCGTTGCATTTTTATAATTTCAAATGTATATTAATACAAAGAGTTGCATAAATTCTCGGTAAGTGTGCCCTTTGGAGAGGAGTGGCTTTCATAGATGAGCAGTGAGAAAAAAGAAATTGGTGTCGGCTATCTCACGCTGGAGAGCGGGGAAGTGTTTACAGGAACACTGTACGGCGCCCCTATCACCGGATTCGGCGAAGTGGTTTTTCATACAGGAATGACAGGTTATCAGGAAGTGATGACGGACCCCTCTTTTGCAGGGCAGATCGTCACATTCACATATCCATTGATCGGAAATTACGGCATCAACGAAAGAGACTACGAGGCCGCCAAGCCGGCGCTGACCGGGATGATCGTCAGCGAGCTGTGCCTGGAGCCGAGCCACTACGAATCGGTCAAGACGCTGGCAGAAGCGGCAGAGGACTTCGGCTTCCCGATCCTGGCGGGCATTGACACCCGGACCATTACCAAGCGTGTCCGCCAAAACGGACCCGTCTTCGGCGTCATGTCCGACCGTCCGCTCGCGGCGGAGGAAGTCGTGGCGATGCGTTACAAGCACGCGAAAAAATCGCTCGTGGCCAACGTCTCCAGCCAACAGGTCGAGCGTTATCCGGGAGTCGGCGAGCATGTCGTGCTGGTCGATCTGGGGATGAAGCAGTCCATTCTCGATTCGCTGCTCGCCATGGGCTGCCGCGTTACGGTCGTGCCGTTCGATACGACATTTGCCCAGATCAAGGCGCTGCAGCCAGACGGCCTGATGTTCTCCAACGGCCCTGGCGACCCTGAGCATCTGCTCGCGTATTGCAGCGAATGGCGCAAAGCGGTAGAGCAGTACCCGACGCTGGGCATTTGCCTGGGGCATCAGGTGCTGGCACTCATGTACGGCGGCAAGACGGAAAAGCTCGCCTACGGCCACCGCGGCAGCAACCATCCCGTCAAGGAGCTGCTGACCGGAAAGGTGTACCTGACCTCGCAAAACCACGGGTACGTAGTGAAAGAAGAAGAGCTGGATAAGCGGTATTTGGCCGTCTCCTACCGCAATGTCAACGATGGCTCGGTCGAAGGGCTCCGCCATCTGTCCCTGCCCGTTTTCAGCGTGCAATTCCATCCGGAGGCACATCCCGGACCTGGCGATACATCACACATTTTCCACCAATTCTTGCAATCGATGCGCGTAGTAGGAGCGAAAAATTATGCCTAAATTGTCTCACATCCATAAAGTGCTGGTTATCGGTTCCGGCCCGATCGTCATCGGTCAGGCCGCAGAATTTGACTACGCGGGCGCCCAGGCGTGCCTCTCTCTCAAAGAGGAAGGCGTGCAGGTCGTCCTGGTGAACAACAACCCGGCTACGATCATGACTGATGAACAAGTAGCTGACAAAGTATATCTGGAGCCACTCACGGTCGAGTCCGTGACGGCGATCATCGCCAAGGAGCGCCCGGACGGCCTTTTGCCGACGCTCGGCGGTCAGACTGGGCTGAATCTGGCTGTTGCCTTGTCCGAAGCGGGCGTATTGGAAAAGTACAACGTCGAGCTGCTGGGAACGCCACTCGCGGCCATTCAAAACGGGGAAGACCGTGAGCTGTTCAAGCAGTTGATGCAGAAAATCGGCGAGCCGGTGCCGGAGAGCGACACGGTGGAATCCGTGGAAGCGGCGATCGCCTTTGCCAACGCCATCGGCTATCCCGTAATCGTGCGACCGGCTTACACACTGGGCGGCGCAGGCGGCGGGATCGCGGAGGACGAGCAGACGCTGCGCAAGGTGGCGGCAGGCGGTATTGCCGCGAGCCCGATCGGCCAGGTGCTGATCGAGCGCAGCGTAAAAGGATGGAAAGAAATCGAATACGAAGTCATGCGGGATGCCAATGACACCTGCATCATCGTTTGCAATATGGAAAACCTCGACCCGGTGGGGATTCACACCGGCGATAGCATCGTCGTTGCTCCTTCCCAGACGCTGACGGATCGCCAGTATCAAATGCTGCGCAGCGTCTCGACCAAGGTCATCCGTTCCTTGGGCGTCGTCGGCGGCTGCAACATCCAGTTCGCGCTCGACCCGAAATCCGACCGCTACGTGCTGATCGAAGTAAACCCGCGGGTGAGCCGTTCCAGTGCGCTCGCTTCCAAAGCAACGGGCTATCCGATCGCCCGCATCGCAGCCAAGCTGGCCCTGGGCTTTGGGCTGGATGAAGTGCTGAACCCGATCACGGGCTATACGTACGCGAGCTTCGAGCCGGCTCTGGACTATATCGTCGTGAAAATTCCGCGCTTCCCGTTCGACAAGTTCCCGCTGGCTGACCGCAAACTGGGTACGCAGATGAAAGCGACAGGAGAAGTCATGTCTATCGCCCGCAACCTCGAGGCAGGTCTGCTGAAGGCCGTGCGCTCGCTGGAGCAAGGCTGCACGCATCTGTCCCGACCGGAAATGGCCTCCTGGACGCGGGAACAACTGGAGCACGCCTTGCAGGAAGCGACCGACATCCGCCTGTTCGTCTTTGCAGAGGCGATCCGCAAAGGGTTTTCGGAGCAGGAACTGCACAGCCTGACGGGCGTCGATCCGTTCTTCCTGCGCAGCCTGCGCAAAATTGTCGATCTGGAAATCGAGCTGTCCTGCTGCGAAGGCAGCGTGCTGCCGACGGAATTGCTGCTGGAGGCCAAACGCCGCGGTTTTGCCGATGAAACCATCGCGACTCTGACCGGCCGCAGCGCAGCAGAAATCAAAAGCATGCGCCGGGAGGCAGGGATTGCCCCGACATACAAAATCGTGGATACATGCGCAGCGGAGTTCGATGCGAAAACCCCTTACTACTACTCCGACTGGCAAGGCGTGGACGAAGTCGCCTCCTTGGAGGGACGCAAGGTGATGGTTCTCGGCTCTGGCCCGATCCGCATCGGCCAAGGGATTGAATTCGACTATTGCTCTGTGCACGCAGCCAGGGCTTTGCAAAAGAACGGCATCGCGGCGGTGGTCGTGAACAACAACCCGGAGACTGTCAGTACGGACTATGAGACGGCGGATCATCTGTACTTCGAGCCGCTTCACGTGGAAGACGTCCTGCATATCGCAGAGCGCGAGCAGGTGGAAGGCGTCATGGTGCAATTCGGCGGACAGACGGCCATCAACCTTGCAGCCAAGCTGGAGAAGGCCGGCCTGAAGGTGATGGGGACGTCTCTGGCAGCCATCGAGCGCGCAGAAGACCGCGAGCTGTTCTACGAAATGCTGCGCAAGCTGGACATCCCGCACATCCCGGGGAAGGGCGTTTTCTCGCTGGAGGATGCGACCGCAATCGCGGAAGAAATCGGCTTCCCTGTGCTGATGCGCCCGTCGTACGTCATCGGGGGTCAGGGGATGGTCGTCGTCCACGATCTCGGGGAGCTGGAGGCGACGATCAAAGGCTGGTTGAATCATCCGGACAGCAAGTCGTTCTTCCCGCTGCTGGTAGATAAGTACGTGCCGGGCAGCGAAGCCGAAGTGGATGCGGTCTGCGACGGCGAAAGCGTCATTATTCCAGGCATCTTCCAGCATGTCGAAAAAGCCGGCATTCACTCCGGCGACAGCGTAGCACTGTTCCCGGCACCAGGTTTGTCAGACGACATCAAACAAAAGATCGCGAGCTACACCGAGGCAATCGCCAAAGAAATGGGCGCAGTCGGCCTGATCAACATCCAGTTTGTCATCGACGGCAGCACGGTCTATGTGCTGGAGGTCAACCCGCGGGCTTCCCGCACCGTTCCGATCACGAGCAAAGTGACGGGCATCCCGATGGTCCAACTGGCTGTGCAGGCGCAATTGGGGAAAAAGCTCGCCGGACTTGGCTACGGCACAGGCTTGCTGCCGGACATCCCATTCGCGGTCGTAAAAGCACCAGTGTTCTCGACAGTGAAGCTGAACGGCGTGGACCCGGTGCTCGGACCAGAGATGAAATCGACGGGCGAAGTGCTCGGCCTGGGGCGCACCTTCGCGGAAGCGGCAGGCAAGGCGTTTGCGTTCAAAGATAACTTTTACGGCGACTGGAAAGCAGGTCATCTGGTGATCGTGTCCCTGAAAGACGGCGACAAGCAGCCGGACGTCAGCAAGACGCTCGCCCGGCTACAGGCGGAAGGCGCCGTACTGGCAGCGACAGCCGGAACAGCGGACTGGCTGCAAAAGAGCGGAGTAACCGTCAGTCATGTCATCGACAACGAGCTGACCGTAAATGCGCTGCTGCAAAAAGAAAAAGCCGCCTTCGCGCTGATTACGGCGACCATCGGCAACCGCCTGGGCCGCACAGGTTTTGCCATCCGCGGCCGACTGGTGCAACAAGGCGTACCGCTGTTTACAGCTATTGAAACCTTCGATTTGTACGTGAAGTCTATTATGGAGAAAAGAGGTGGCTCACATGCAGCCAGTGAAGATATTGGAACACTTACCAAGTTTGTTGCTCAACAAGCATAAAGGAAAAGATCTGCTGCGCATCGACGAGTTCAACGGGGAAGAATTGATGGAGCTGCTGCATCTGGCAGCGCGCATCAAGAAGATGCAGCAACTGGGACAGCCGTTCCAGCCGCTGCAGGGCAAGACGCTCGGCATGATCTTTGACAAGGCGTCGACGCGTACGCGTGTGTCTTTTGAAGTAGGCATGTACCAGCTGGGCGGGATGGGCATGTTCCTCAGCGGCAAGGAGCTGCAGCTGGGACGCGGCGAGCCGATCAGCGATACGGCGAAGGTACTTTCCCGCTACGTCGATGCGATCATGATCCGCACCTTCTCCCACGCGTATGTGGAAGAGCTGGCAGAGCACGCCACCATCCCGATCATCAACGGGCTGACGGACCTGTACCACCCTTGCCAGGCGCTGGCTGACATGCTGACGATCTGGGAGCACAAGGGCAAGCTGCAAGGGATCAAGCTCGCGTACGTCGGAGACGGCAATAACGTGGCGAATTCCCTCGTACTGGCAGCCGTTCTCCTGGGCATGGACGTGCGCGTAGCGACTCCGCCGGGCTATGAAATGGACACCGCCATCGTGCAAAAGGCAAAAGAATACGCCGGGCAATACGGCGGAGGATTGATGGTAACCCACGATCCGGCAGAAGCGGTAGCCGGCGCGGATGCGGTGTACACGGACGTCTGGACCAGCATGGGCTTTGAAGCAGAGAACGAAGTGAGACTGCAGGCATTTGCCGACTATCAGGTCAATGAAAAACTGGTAGCACTCGCCGATCCGAACTACTTGTTCCTGCACTGCCTGCCGGCTCACCGCGGCGAAGAAGTGACCGCAGGTGTCATCGACGGTGCGCGCTCCTTTATTTTTGATCAGGCAGAAAACCGCCTTCACGCCCAAAAAGCGATTCTGGCTGCGCTCGTGTGAAAAAGGCTCCGGTTCTTTTGGCCTATTTCTCAAAATAAATCCAATAGCCTATGAATATATGATTGCCGATATTTGACACTTATGTGTAATATATAGGTATGAAAGTCGCAAAGAAGTACGGGCTGTATTTGGTCGCTTGGTCCGTATGGAGCCAGTAGCGAATCCGGCCTTTTCGACAGAAAAGGAAAGACGCGCAGGGGCTGTACATGGTCGCTTGGCCCCTGGGTTGGACAATAGCGAAGCCAGCTTTCTCCACTATATTTAAGGGGGGGAAATTGATATGAAAAAATGGTTCGTTACCGTATTGATGGTTGCTGCAATCGTAGCTGCTATTTCTGCAAACTATAACTATGGTTGATTGATGAAGATAAAACACCGCTTTATGCAAAGTGGTGTTTTTCTTTAAGATTTGGAGGCATTGAAAAACATGCTATTAGACGTAATTTGTTTTTCTTTTATCGTAGCTTTCTTGAGGGGCGGCAGAGTAAAAGCCATTCCGAGTTTTCGATTGTTGTATCTATTGATTATCAGCATCGCCCTGCAAGTAGTTTCGGCCTTTCTTCCAAGCTACGGTGGTATTTTTGTATCGATTTCGTATGTGCTTATTTTGGTATTCTTGGCATCGAATCGGAAGTATGAAGACATCAGAATTCTTATGATCGGTTGGTTTTTAAATGCACTTGCCATCTGGACGAATCACGGCAAAATGCCTATTGATCTGGAACAAGCCAAAAAGACACCATACGACTTGACCCCGATTATCAACGGCACCAATTTCAAGCACAGTGTTTTAACGGAGAGTACAAATCTGCCATTCCTGACTGATATAATATACATGCCATTCGTAATTCCGCGTGTTATTAGTATTGGTGATATATTTATCATGCTAGGTACTTTTTTCCTCGTTCAGCGATTTATGAATAAGCCTATATCGCTAATACAACTTCGTGAAGGTAAGAGCTATGCTGCCAAAAATTAATCTCCGTAATTATGTCAAAGGGTTCATTGTTCAAATTGGGTATATCGGCTTAGCTTTCCTCATCATTTACAGCGCAATCGAAGAATGGAACATGCGCGAACATTGGGGAGCCATGATTATCTATGCTTTACTTACGGTTGGGGCTTCTTTTGCTCCGATCCGTACCTTTAACTCGACACTCACATTGAATAATGCCGTCATCTGTTCGGGGATTATTTTATATGGAGCATGGATTGGTGTTTGGTCTGCGTTAATAGAAACCCTAATGCTGGCGTTTTTAGTACGGTTTCATCCTCTAAAGGCACTCTCGAATGTTGGGCAGATTCTCATTACGATCTGGGTTGTAGAATTTCTCAAAAATTACATGGGCGGTTATGCAATTCCGCCCATAATCTCTGACATGATTCTCGCAGTCGTATATTGGTATGTAAACATGTCTCTCTGTGCGATGGGCATTTCCTATTACTTTAAAGTACAGTGGCTCCCCACGATGAGAGAATTGGCAAGAGGAACGACCCTGACATACCTGCTGCTCATGGTAATGGGCTGCATCGGTTCAAGGCTGGTGGAAATCTACGGGCTTGTCACACTGATTCCGATTTTGGGAGCATTCATCACGATGAGCTTCGTTTACCATCAATACTACGACAGCCTCAACAAACTCCAGCAAAAGGTAGAGGAAGTCAAGTCATTCAACCACAGATTTCTGATGGGGATGGCGGCTTCTATCGACGCGCGTGACCGTTACACGAGCGGTCACTCTCAGCGCGTCGCTCATTGGGGCAGAGAAATCGCAAAAGAGATTGGTCTGCCACCAGAAAAGGTCGAAGAAATTTACATAGGCGGCATTTTGCATGATATCGGCAAGATCGGAATTAAAGATGAAATTCTGAATAAAAAGGGAAGATTAACACCGGAGGAATACGATAAAATCAAACAGCATACGGTGATTGGATACGAGATTATTTTACAGGCGGGCATGTTCAATGAATTGCTGCCGGCCATTCGCTCCCACCATGAACGCATTGACGGCAAGGGGTACCCGGACGGGCTGGTCGGGGATGAAATTCCGCTGATGGCGAAAATATTGGCGATATCCGATTCGTTTGATGCGATGGTGGCAGATCGCCCATACCGAAAAGGGCTGCCGGTGGAGGAAGCGCTGAATGAAATTCGGCGCGGTTTTGGCACGCAGTTTGACGAGAAGCTGGCCGGTCATTTCATCGACATCATTCAACGGTTGCCGCGTGATGAACTTGAGAGCATTATCGGACAAGAGGCGCAAGCGCAAAAGCAGTTGCAGGAGGCGATGAATGAGTAATGTCTCCGGCAACTGCTTGTTGTTTTTTTGGGGGGGTCAGCCGTATGAAATGCCATACCAGGAGAGAACTGCAGGACCGGCTGGTTGAAAACAGGGGGGCGACGTAATTCACCGCTCTGTTCGCTTGAATCCAGAACCTTTTGAATTCATACTGGACAATGTACTGTAAATTTCTTCAGGAGGTGATCCAAGCATGGTGCCTACTTACCAGGATGCCGACATGATGCTGAAGCTTTACGAACAGTATGAATCAGACCGATTGCGCACGGCAAGGGCGTGGTTCTCGACGGAGCTGGAACCGATCGCGGAAACGGGGAAGCCCGAGCTTTTTTGGGAACGTTTTCCGCGTGGGAGCGAGGGCTTTGCCCATTTTGCAGGGCTGTACGGTTTTTTTGAAATGGTGGGTGTCTTGCATAAAAACGGGCTTGTTCATCCGGATCTGTTGTTCGACATGTGGTTTATCAACGGGTTTTATCGTCCGATGTACCCGATCATTGCCGCCTGGAGAGAGCGGGGAGACATTCACATCGCGGAAAACTTTGAGCGCCTGGCTGTCGCTGAGCTGGACTGGATTTGCATCCATAAGGGGGCAGAGTACGTACCGCAAGTACCGTATGCCAGAAAATAGTGGCCAGCCCGAAAATGCAACAACAGCCGCCAAGTTTTATGCAAGGCGTTTTATCGTGAAAAAACGAGCAGCCGGACGAGTATTCTTTCTTGTTCGGCTTTTCTGTATAAAGCGTTTCCTGAAATTGCAGGACGAAAATGTAGAAGGTTCAAAAGAAAAGTGGTTGTATTTTTATTAGTTTGTTTGTATAATTACTCACATGAAATTATCTTCGGAACAGGGAGAGAGAACGATGGCAAGAGATAAAATTGTGTTGGCCTACTCGGGCGGCTTGGATACATCCGTAGCAATCAAATGGCTGCAGGAAACATATAACTTCGATGTAATTGCGGTAGCGCTGGATGTAGGAGAAGGAAAAGATCTGGACTTCGTGCAGAAAAAAGCGCTGCAAGTCGGTGCGCTGAAGTCGATCGTCGTGGATGCGAAGGAAGCATTTGCAGAGGAGTTCGTCCTGCCTGCATTGAAAGCAAACGCGATGTACGAAGGCAAATATCCGCTGGTATCTGCGCTGTCCCGCTACCTGATTTCCCGCGTGCTGGTAGAAATCGCGGAAAAAGAAGGCGCTGTGGCGGTCGCTCACGGCTGCACCGGCAAAGGGAACGACCAGGTACGCTTTGACGTGTCCTTCACCGCTTTGAACCCGAACCTCAAAATCGTGGCGCCTGTGCGTGAGTGGGGCTGGACGCGCGACGAAGAGATCGAGTACGCGAAGAAGAACAACATTCCGATTCCGATCAATCTGGACAATCCGTACAGCATCGACCAAAACCTGTGGGGCAGAAGCTGCGAGTGCGGCGTGTTGGAAGATCCGTGGGCAGCTCCGCCAGAAGGCGCGTACGATTTGACCAAATCGATCGCAGATGCGCCTGATCAACCGGAAGAAATCGAGATCACGTTCGTACAAGGCAAGCCGACTGCACTGAACGGCGAAGAGCTGCCGCTGTCCGAGCTGATTCTGAAACTGAACAAAATCGCCGGAAACCACGGCGTAGGCCGTATCGACCACGTAGAAAACCGCCTGGTCGGGATCAAATCCCGCGAAGTGTACGAGACGCCTGCAGCGACTACGCTGATCCTGGCTCACCGCGAGCTGGAATTCCTGACCCAGCCTCGTGAAGTAGCGTCTTTCAAACCGATCGTGGAACAAAAAATGGCGCAAGTGATTTACGAGGGGCTTTGGTACTCGCCAATCCGCAATGCGGTTCAAGCCTTCATCGAAGAAACGCAAAAACACGTAACCGGCGTCGTGCGCGTAAAACTGCACAAAGGCCATGCGATCGTAGTGGGACGCAAATCTGCTTCCTCCCTGTACAGCCATGAGCTGGCTACGTACAACGCAGGCGACCAGTTCGACCACAAAGCGGCGCTCGGCTTCATCAAGCTGTGGGGACTGCCGACCAAAGTTTACGCGCAAGTAAACGAAGGTGTCTTGCATGAGAACATGAAGACAGACATCAAGATTTTGGACGAAAAGGATGCGATCAAGCAATGAAACTCTGGGGAGGACGCTTCACGAAGCCGACGAATCAGCTCGTAGAAGAGTATACTGCTTCTATCTCTTTCGACCAGAAGATGTGGCGTCAGGACATCGTCGGCAGCCTGGCTCATGTTGCCATGCTGGGCAAGTGCGGTATCCTGCCGATGGAGGAAGTCAGACAGATCATTGCTGGTCTGAAAAAAGTGAAAGAAAAGATCGAGCGCGGGCAGGCCGAGTTTCTCGTCGCCCACGAAGATGTCCATATGAATATCGAAAAAATGCTGATCGAGGAAATCGGTCCGGTGGGGGGCAAACTCCACACGGGCCGCAGCCGCAACGACCAGGTCGCCCTCGACATGCATCTGTACCTGCGGGAAAAGCTGATGGAAATCATCCAGCTGGCGATGTATCTCCAGGAAGCGATGGTCGAGCAGGCCAGCCAGCATCTGGATACCGTCATGCCGGGCTATACCCATCTGCAGCGCGCGCAGCCGGTCCTGTTCGGCTACCACCTGATGGCGTATGCGTCCATGCTGCAGCGTGACATCGAGCGCATGACCGAGACGTGGAAGCGCGTCAATGTCCTGCCGCTGGGAGCGGGTGCGCTGGCCGGGACGACATTCCCGATCGACCGGGCGTTCGTGGCGGAGCTGCTGCAATTCGACGGGATTTATCAAAACAGCATGGACGCTGTCAGCGACCGCGACTTCATCGTCGAGTTTTTGGCGGATGCGTCCCTTTTGATGACCCACCTCTCCCGTCTGTGCGAAGAACTGGTCATCTGGAGCAGCCAGGAGTTTTCCTTCGTGGAGCTGGACGATGCGTTCTGCACGGGCTCCAGCATCATGCCGCAAAAGAAAAACCCGGATGTCGCCGAGCTGGTGCGCGGAAAAACAGGCCGCGTCTACGGCAATCTCCTTGGCCTGTTGACGGTGCTCAAAGGCTTGCCGCTGGCGTACAACAAAGACATGCAGGAAGACAAGGAAGGCATGTTTGATACCGTAGCGACCATTCATGGCGCGCTGGCTCTTTTGACGCCGATGATCCAGACGATGCAGGTCAAAACCGAGCGGATGCGCCAGGCGGTGACCAACGACTTCTCGAATGCGACAGACCTGGCTGACTACCTCGTGCGCAAAAACATGCCGTTCCGTCAGGCGCATGAAGTGGTAGGCAGGACAGTTCTGTACTGCATCGAGCACCAAAAGTACTTGCTCGACCTGTCGCTGGAGGAGCTGCAGAGCTTTTCCGATGTGATCGGCGAGGATGTGTACGAAGCACTCGCGGTCGAGACTGTGGTCAATGCCCGCAACGTGCTCGGCGGTACTGCCCGCAATCAGGTCGAGGCGCAGATCGAGTGGTATCGCAAAAAGCTGTTGGAAACTCATGCGTGGGTGGACGAAAACAGCCAAAAGGTCATGATCGAGTCTTTGATTGACGTCGGTTCTCCGGCGTAGTTTAGCCACCCTGTCATAAATGAACAAGCGGTGAGGCAATTTGCCTGACCGCTTGTTCAATGTGCACCTCTCTTCCTGAGCTTCCTGAAAATCGACAAAAGGAGAAAATAAGGGACTATGGGAATGGAGAAAGAGGACTCGAATCGTGAAAAAATAAGTCGAATTATAGGGATTATTGACTATAGTCTCTCTTTGTTATACGATGATCTCAATTCCAGTATTTATGAATTTAATATGATAGGCAAACTTATCGAAAGGTAAGGACGCAAAGCTACGGGTCTAAAGTTGTTAAACTATGATCGCCGGGTTGCCGTGACATATTTCTATTGGACAGATAGAACTATTCGGATACCCGAATAGTTTTTTTTGGAGCTCCCGATTTTCAAAATTTGACAAAACACAGATACGTAGCTGAGATCAAACAAGGAGGAGTTCAGATGAAACGGTTGAGAGAAAAGTTTCGCAGTCTCCAAATCAGGTTTTTGGGATTATTTGTGGTCATCCTGGTTGTTCAACTTGTTTTTTCAATGTTTATGATCAACAGTTTCAAAAAGGTCATACAGCAGGACGAAGTAACCAAATCAAAAAACTTCCTGGAAAGCAAGACGGATTTGATTGGATCAGAGTTTGGCAAAATTGGACTGGTAGGAAAGCTGGCAAGCTCGACATTTGAACAAAGATTGCAAGAAATGAACGGGATTTCCGATGAATTGCTTGAGAGCGCTTTTCAACAGAAATATTTGATGGCAAATGGCTTGTACGGTCTGGATGATTATGTGGCGAAAACAAAGCTTGATATTGGGAACGCCCGCATCGATAAAGGACCAATCACCCTCGAACAGAAGAAAATCATCATGGCGTCGGAATCATTTGATGGGCTGTTTGCCACCATCAAGAAAACCATTCCTGAATCCCAATGGTACTATTTTACGACAGAAGGCAATTTCCAAAAAATTTATCCTTTTGTAGATAACAAAGAGGGGAAATACGTCACCAGCAAGTCGAGAGAAAACGCATTCTACACGATCGCCCGTCCTGAAAACAACCCCGGTAAAGAGGTCGTTTGGACTGAGCCATACAAGGATGACCTCGGCAGCGGCATGATGGTGACAGCATCCATCCCGATTTATGCGCAAGATAAGTTCTACGGAGTATTTTCCGTCGATATTTCGCTGAGTGGCATCGAAAAAGTAGCAAGCTCGTTCACGAGAGAAGATGGATCGCATGCAATCGTAGTAGATTCCGGCAAGAATATTTTGACTGGCGCAACTAATCCTGCAGAAAAAGACAAGCAGAGTACGCTGGAAACAGATATTAAGGACCCGGAAGCCAAAGCCTGGATGGAAAAGGTTATCAGCGAAAAGAAAGATTCGGATCTGTTCCATGATTCCGTGGACTACATTCTGGCGAAGAAGATCGCTTCTACGGGCTGGTATATCTTCATGTATATCCCGACCGACACCATTGAACATGCAGCAAATGAATCGACGATGCTTGTGATTTGGGTCATTGCTTTCTTTATCGTAGGTATCCTCGTCATCCTGGTTTATATGTCCAAACGCCTGAAGGCACTGCGTGTGGTGCGCGACCGCTTGGGCATCATTGCTTCTGGCGGTGGAGACTTGACCGGACGTATTCATGTTTCCGGTAGCGATGAAATTCGCCAGTTGGCTGACATGTTCAACGATTATCTGGATCAGTTGGAAAGTATGATTGCGAATATTAAACGCGCAGCTTCTTCTGTCGTTTCCTATTCCAACCAACTGGAAGAAAATATCCAGACCAGCTCCAATTACATAAACGGTATCAACCAAAAGAGTCATGATGTTCTCAATGAGTCTACAAATATTTCGGCCGTTACCGAAGAATTGAGCGCAGCTGTGGAAGAGATCGCGGCTACGACGAGAGACAACCTGTCTACTCTGGACAAACTCGTAAATGAAGTGATGCAAATCAAGACACTGTCTGAGAACTCTGAAGGTGTTGCCAATAAAGCGTTGAGTGGCATGGAAAACATCGAGAGCGAAGTGACAAAATCTGTAGACATCACAAAACAGCTGGAAGAAAGCATGAAACGCATTCGCGAAATTGTGACCACGATGACAGATATCAGCTCACAAACCAACCTGCTCGCTTTGAACGCCTCCATTGAGGCAGCGCGTGCAGGTGAAGCAGGGAAAGGGTTCTCCGTGGTTGCAGAAGAGGTGCGGAAGCTCGCGGAAGAGTCGAAGAAAAGCTCTGACAACATCAATGAGATTATTGGCGAGCTGCAATCGTCTCTGCGTGAAACCATTGAGGCTTTGACGAATCAGAGCGATATTATCATGCAGGAGAAGCAAAACGTTCTGTCTCTGATCAAACATATGTCCGAGATCAAAGGTTCGATTGAGACTTCTTCGGAACAGATCAACACGTTCCAAACCAACGCCGATGCACAGGCCGACGGAACAGACTCTTCTTCCGAAAATCTGGGACAAGTGGCCGAGAGCCTTACCGAAGTGACAACGGCATTGGCTAACATTAACGAGAACATCCAGAATCAGACGGACATTCAGGCCAATATGAGTGACATCGCAGGTCAGATGAAAGCAACATCTGAGCAACTTCATGACTTGGTGAAATTGTTTGTAGTACGTGAAGAACTAATAAAACAAGCAGAAGAGGTGTGAAACGTATGAATCTGATGGTCCTAGACAAACCATATGTATCTATCCTTATGTCACAGACACTCAAGCACATGGACGTTCAGGTAATCAAATGCGGTGACACTCGAATTCCATTGGAGAAATCCCTAAATGTCCGGTTGCTGGAGGAAACAGGAAATCTCGCAGGCGATACGGAATTGACCCTCTTGTGCAACTCTGAGTACGGGGTAGCTTCCATTTATCCGTTGTTGAAAGGAACGCAGATCTGGGAGAATGCGGAGCTTTTCAAAAACAAGGTGAAATTCAGGGAATTGCTAAAGCAACACTATCCGGATTTCTATTTCCGTGAAGTTACATACGAAGAGCTGGTCCAACTGCCAGCGAGCAGCTTGTCCTTGCCGCTCGTGATCAAACCGGCAAAAGGATTTCGCAGCGTAGGCGTCTATCTGGTGGAAAAAGAAGAAGATTGGCCATCGATTTGCCGGCAAATACAGTCGGATATGATCGCAGCCAAGGAAATTTATCCGGATTCCGTCGTGAGCGCCAGCAGCTTTATTCTGGAGGAATGGATCAAAGGCGATGAATACGCGGTCGATGCGTATTATGATGAGAATGGTGAGCCTGTCGTCCTGAATGTGTACAAACGGATGTTTGCGCACGAAACAGATACATCAGATCGCATCTACTTCACCGGCAAGTCCGTTTTGAAAGAGTCGTTATCCAAGGTTGAAGCCTTCATGAGAAGCATGGGGCAAGTCATTTCGTTGCGTCGTTTCCCTATGCACTTTGAAATTCGAGTCACCGATTCCGGCAGATTAATCCCGATTGAAGTCAATCCGCTACGTTTTGCCGGATTGTGCACCACAGACCTTGGGGCACACGCTTATGGCATCAACGTGTATGAGTACTTCTTCGAGCAGAAGAAGCCGAATTGGGCAGAAATTATCGCGTCCCTGGATGATAGCTATTTCAGCTTCCTGTGCGCCGAACTGCCGCTGAGTATCGATGGCAGATCGATCGAATCCGTTCATGACAGGCGTTTTGTCAAGAACTTCAGTGATATTCTTGAGTACAGACTCGTTTCTTATGAGGAATATCCTACGTTCTCGGTTGTTTTTTACCGAAGCAATTCGCTGGAAGAAAACAAACATTTGCTCGAATTGGATTTGGAACAATATTTGGTCATGAAGTAAGCCGGGAAAAAGGAAAAGCGGCTTCTTCCCGCTAACAGTCAAGCCCCCTTGCTCTGCAGTTTCACAGAGTAAGGGGGCTTGCCATTTATAGAGACATGCGCAAAATCTCCGCGACATCTTCGCTGGTCAGCTTTTTGAAGCTGCCGATCGGGCCGAATGGGGTCGCTTTTTTCGCCATGACTTGCAAGTTTTCGTCGCCGATTTTGTAGTCGGCAAGGCGGGTCGGCGCACCGATGCGGGCGAAGAATGCCTCCGTCGCAGCGATTCCGGCCAGCGCCACTTCTTCGTCTGTTTTTCCGGCTGGATCGACGTTCCACACTTCCACTGCAAAACGGACAAAGCGGGATACGTTCTCCCGGTAGACGTAGCGCATCCATTTCGGGAAGATGATCGCCAGACCGCCGCCGTGCGGGATGTCGTAGACGGCGCTTACGGCATGCTCGATGGAGTGGGTCGCCCAGTCCGTTTCTACGCCGACAGGCAAGGTGCCGTTCAACGCCATCGTGCCGCAATACAGAATGTTGGCGCGGGCGTCGTAGTCTTCCGGATTGGCGAGGACGCGCTCCGCGTTTTCGATCACGGTTTTCAGGATGGACTCGGCGAAGCGGGTCTGCAGCGGAATTTCCGGTGTATGGCTGAAATATTGTTCAAATACGTGCGACATGATGTCGCTGATTCCGTAAACGGTCTGATCGCGAGGTACAGTAAAGGTGTTCTCCGGGTCCAGAATGGAGAAGGCCGGGAAGGTCGTGGTGCCCCCGTGTTTTTCCTTGGTCTCCCAGTTGGTGATGACACTGCCGCGGTTCATTTCGGAGCCGGTAGCAGCCAGCGTCAGAACGGTGCCGAGCGGGAGTGCTGCGGCAGGGGTCGCTTTGTGTGTGTAAAAGTCCCACACGTCTCCATCGTACGGCACCCCGACTGCAACGGCTTTGGCTGCGTCGATGACGCTTCCGCCGCCAACGGCAAGGACCCAGTCGACGCCTTCCTGCCGACAGGTGGCGATGCCTTTTTTTACGGTCTCGAGACGAGGGTTCGGCTCTACGCCAGCCAGCTCCAGAACCCGGCAGCCCGCTTCCTGCAGCAGGGAGGTGACCTTGTCATACAGGCCTGAACGCTTGATGCTGCCGCCTCCGTATACCATCAGGACTGTAGAGCCAAGCTGTTTCGCCTTTTCCGGCAACAGGGACAGCTGTCCCCGTCCGAAAATCAATTCGGTAGGATTATGGTAAACAAAGTTGTTCAACGTTCGTGCCCCTTTCCATTTGTCATTCTTTTCTATTGTAGCCAACCCCTCACATGGAGGCTAGACGCCGATGTGCTGGCGAGTGCAGCGGGAAAAGGATGTCGGAACCACGCGAATGTGAACCTGTTTCGACAAGAATTAAGAGATTTGGTGGATTCCATCAGCGAAACAGGGTGATATAATATGTAGGATGGGGTTTCCCGCTATTTTTGTCGATTGGCGATAGGTTGCAAAAATAGCCGGGTAGAGGAACAGGGGCTTTTTGTCGATTGATAAATAAGGATCAAGAGATACAGAAGGATCTGACTATGTAGGATGTGATTTACTTGATCGAGATGTTTGACGTATGGAAAACATACCCGAACGGCACCAATGCGCTAAAGGGTATCAACATTCGGATTGAAAAAGGCGAGTTCGTGTATGTAGTAGGTCCCAGCGGTGCCGGAAAATCCACGTTTATCAAACTGATGTACCGCGAAGAAAAGCCGTCGAAGGGACAGATTTTTTTAGGCGGCTTCAATGTGAGCCGGATCAAGGAACGGCAAATTCCGCTGGTGCGCCGCAGCATCGGTGTCGTTTTCCAGGATTTCAAACTGTTGCCGACGCTCACTGTTTTTGAAAATGTGGCGTTTGCCATGGAAGTCATTGAGAGCAGCCCGAAGCAGATCAAGCCGCGTGTGATGGATGTGCTCGGCCTGGTGAAGCTGAAGCACAAGGCGAAAATGCTGCCGAGTGAACTCTCGGGGGGAGAGCAGCAGCGCGTCGCTCTGGCGCGGGCGTTGGTCAACAACCCGGGGATCATCATTGCGGACGAACCGACGGGGAACCTCGACCCGGAGACGTCCTGGGAGATCATGAAGCTGTTCGAGGAGATCAACCATCGCGGGACGACGGTAGTAATGGCAACGCACAACCGGGAGATTGTAAACACCATGCGAAAACGGGTCATTGCGATAGAAGCGGGCCAAATCGCCCGTGACGAGCAGAGAGGGGAATACGGTTATGAAGATTAGAACGATGGGACGCCACGTCCGTGAAGGGGTCAAAAACCTCGGGCGGAACGGCTGGATGTCGTTTGCTTCCATCAGTGCCGTTACCATCACTCTTTTCATTCTCGGGGTGTTCCTGATCCTGGCGATGAACGTCAACTACTTCGCGCAAACAGTGGAGAAGCAGGTCGAAATCCGCGTCTTCCTTGACGTGCTGGCGACCAAGGAAAATGTCGCGCAGGTCGAGCAGAATATCAAGGCCATTCCGAAGGTGGACACGGTTACGTTTATTCCGAAAGACGAGGGGCTGAAGCAGTTCAAGGAGAGCCTTGGGGAAAAGGCGTACCTGTTCGATGGGCTGGAAAAGGACAATCCGCTGCCGGATACTTTTGTCGTCAAGACGAAAGATCCGAAGGACACTTCGGTAGTCGCGGCCCAGATCAAAAAGCTGGAGTACGTGAAAAACCTCAACTACGGCGAAGGAACGGTGGAAAAGCTGTTCGCCTGGACGGGAGCGATCCGCAATGTGGGGATTGCCTTCATCATCGGGCTCGGCTTTACGGCGATGTTTCTGATTGCCAATACGATCAAGCTGACAATCGTGGCGCGCCGCCGCGAGATCGAGATCATGAAGCTGGTCGGGGCTACGAACTGGTTTATTCGCTGGCCGTTCTTTGTGGAAGGGCTGCTGATGGGAATTATCGGGGCGCTGATTCCGACGGCGATGTTGACTGTCGGCTATTACTATTTGCTGGACGGGATTCAGTCGAGCTTTGAGGCTGCCCAACTGTTCAAACTGTTGCCATTGTTCCCGCTGGTGTATCAGGTGGCGCTCGCCTTGATTGCGATCGGCGCGTTTATCGGCATCTGGGGAAGTCTGGTGTCTGTCCGCCGTTTCTTGCGGGTATAATTCGGTACAATGTGGGAGGAGTATCATGAGGAAGAAGATCGCGCTTGCACTCTTGATAACCGGTCTGGTAGCCGGATCTGCAACCCCGACCAACGTGAGCTGGGCAGCAAGCAAGGCATCGCTGGAAAAGATCAATCGGGAGCTGAAACAAATTCAGCAAAAATATAAGGCACAGCAGCAGCAGGTGAAAGAGACGGACAAGAAGATTGCTTATGTGCAGAAGCAGCAAAAGGATTTGCAGACCGAGCTGATGCAGATTGACCTGCGCCGCAACGAGACGCAGAAAAAACTGGACAAGCTCGAAGCGCAAATGGATGATACAAAAGAAAAGGCAGCGCAGGCGCAAGACCAGCTGGATGAGGCCAAGGAGCGCGTCGCCAAACGGGAATCGCTGTTGAAGACGCGGGTCAAGTCGATGTACGAGCGCGGCAACGTCTCCTATCTGGACGTCCTGCTGGGCGCGTCCGACTTCGGCGATTTCCTCACCCGGATGGAAGGCTTGCAGCTGATCCTGGAGCAGGATACGCGCATTCTGGAAGACAACATTCGCGACAAGGAAACGATCGAGACGAAAAAGAAAGAAATCGATCACCAGCTGGTCGTGTACGCCGGCATGTTTCAGGAGGCGGAAAACCTCAAAGACGAGTTGGACAAGCAGTACAAGCAGAGCCTGGTTGTAAAGGCCGAGCTGCAAAAGCAGGAAAAAGAGCTGCATGAGATCAAGGAAGAAGAGGAAGCGCAGCTGCTCGCCATCGCGAGAGAGCAATCCGCCAAGTACGCGGAGCGCGTGCGGGCGATGAGCGCGGGTAGCAGCGGCTACAAGGGCGGCAAGCTCGGATTGCCGCTGGCGGATGGAACGTTTCGGATCAGCTCGGGCTTCGGAATGCGTTCCGACCCGTTTACGGGCCGCGCTGCTGGGCATAATGGTTTAGACATGGCAGCGCCAAAAGGAACCACGATCCGGGCTGCCGAAAAAGGCATCGTAATTTTTGCGGGCTATTCCAACGGTTTCGGTAATACGGTCATGATCAAGCACAATTCAGAAATTACCACCCTTTACGGCCATATTCGGGAGGGCGGAATCTTCGTTTCTGTGGGACAATCAGTAGAGAGAGGGCAAAAGATTGCCGAGGTCGGGGCGACCGGCCGAGCTACCGGCAATCACTTGCACTTTACCGTCTACAAAAACGATGTGGCTGTTGATCCTACGCCGTATATCAGGTAGAGTAGCGTCAAACAAATATTGCTAACGGAAACAGCGTACACTAGCAGCATATCTTTTTGCCGGTAGCACAAAGGATGGTGACGCAAGAGTGAAATGGAAAGGACGTAGCGTATTTGCCCTTGTACTCGTCTCGATGGTGGTCAGCAGTCTTTTGACCCTGTCGATGATGAAAATCTCGGCCAATGCCAGCGCGAGTCAGAGCGGGACTCTCACCGCATCGAGCAGCCCTTTGCTGAACGGAAGCGGAAGCGTGGAGTATCCCCAGGAGTTCAGGAAGCTGTACGAAGCTTTTTCAGCGATCAAGAAAGACTACATTCAAAATGTCACCACGGAGCAATTGGTGGAAGGCGCAATCGGCGGCATGGTAGGTTCGCTGGGCGATCCGTACAGCGACTACATGGACCCGCAATCGGCAGAGGAGTTTACGTCTACCTTGCATTCGACGTTCCAGGGGATTGGGACGGAAGTGACGATGCAAAACGGCAAGGTCACCGTCGTCTCTCCCTTCAAGGGTTCGCCAGCGGAGCGCGCGGGCCTGCGCCCGAACGACCAGATTATCAGCGTAAACGGAGAGTCGCTGGAAGGGCTCGACCTGCATGAGGCCGTGACGAAAATTCGCGGCCCCAAAGGGACAAAAGCCGTATTGAAGGTCGTACGCGCGGGTGTAGCGGAACCGCTGAACATCGTGTGCGTGCGCGACGATATTCCGATCGAAACCGTAACCAGCCAGGTGATGGAGAAAAACGGGGTCAAAGTCGGGGTAATCGCCATCTCGCAATTCTCTACCGATACGGCCAAGCATTTCAAAGAACAATTGGCCAGCCTGGAGAAGCAGGGCATCGGCGGTCTGGTCATCGACGTGCGCGGCAACCCTGGCGGTTATTTGCTGGCTGTCAAGGAAATCGGCGAAGTGCTCGTGCCGCATAAAGGCCTGATCGTGCAGATCGCATACGGGGCGAACGGTCAGCAAAAGGAAGAATACCGTTCGACGACAGACGCGCCGAAGCCGTACCCGATCTCACTTCTGATCAACGGCGGCAGCGCCAGCGCTTCGGAAATTTTGGCCGGGGCCTTGCACGACAGCGGCAACTACAAGCTGGTCGGCGAGAAGAGCTTCGGAAAAGGCACGGTCCAAAGCACGATGGAAATGGCGGACAAGAGCCAGCTGAAACTGACGATTGCGAAATGGCTCACGCCAAAAGGCGAATGGATTCACCAAAAAGGGATCGAGCCGGACATCAAAGTCAGCCAGCCAGCCTACTTCAATGCGACGCAGCTTCCGGCTGACAAGGTTCTAGCCCGCGACATGGCCGGCAACGATGTGAAAAACTTGCAGCTGATCCTGACGGGCTTGAATTTGCCCCCGGGCCGGGATGACGGGTATTTTGACGCCGGGACGGAGCAGGCGGTCAAGCAGTTCCAGACAGCGCACAAGCTGCCTGTGACAGGGAAGGTCGATGCTGCGACACGCACCTTGCTGGAAGACAGCCTGCGCGAGACGATGCGCAAACCGGAAAACGATCTGCAGCTGCAAAAAGCACTTGAGGTCGTCGCTCCCCCAAAATAATCCATCCGGCGGAGGCAGGGAAATCCCTGATATTCGTAGAAATGGTAACCACGGCAAATGGCATGCCGTGGTTTTTCTTTTGCACTCGCAAAAAGCATATGTGCTTATTAATAAAGGGTTCTTTAACCATTCGAGGTGAAGCAATTGGCGATACAGGCAGACTTGCTCTCCATTGCGTACGGGCTGGCGGCGATTTTTTTCAATCCGCTCCTTTATCTCTTCCTTTTCTTCATTTATCTGCACTATCGGCGGCAAATGAATCTGGAGCGGCAATTGTTCGCTGTGCGCATCCAGTCGCCGCTGCTTCAGACGATACGCTCCGCAGGAATGGGCATCGCAGCAGGCGTGCTGATCTCCCTGCTCGCAGGGGCTTTGGGAATTGTCGTACAAGTACAGGATCTATGGTTATTATGGGGATTGGCGGTCGTCATGGCGTTGATCCGTTTGCGCTTTCTCTGCTTTGCCTACGCAGCAGGGGTGCTGACGCTGGTAAGCGGCATCGCCCAGCTGCTGCCCGCGTGGAACCAGGCTCCCGTAATCGGGCCGCTGTGGGAGCTGTTCGGACAAGCCAAACCACTGCCGCTTCTGGCATTGGTGGCGATCATGCACCTGATGGAGGCCATGCTCATTCGCTGGAACGGGGGGAGGGACGCTTCCCCGCTGTTCGTCGAAGGCAAGCGCGGCCGCATCGTCGGCGCGTATCTGCTGCATTCCTTCTGGCTGACGCCGCTCGTCCTGTTCGTCCAGATGGACAACGGCGCTGTCAGCGGAGCGCTCTATCCGGGCTGGCCGCTCTTCTGGCCGGAAGCAACTTCCTTTGGCTTGATGTTTCTGCCGACGGTCACGGGCTTTTCGGACATGACCCAGTCGATGACGCCAAGGCGGAAGTCTTCGCGGATTGCGAAACAGCTGGCGCTTTACTCGCTTGTTTTGCTGGCGTTGACCGTACTGACGGTCTGGGTGCCCGCCCTGTTGCTTGTGACGGGGCTGTTTGCGCTCGCGGGGCATGAAGGCCTGTTCTTCCTGAGCCGGATGCAGGAGCAGAGGCAGCCCCCGTACTTTATCCAGTCGCCGCAGGGCGTCAAGGTCATGGGTGTCATCCCGGGGACGCGCGCCGAGGAAATCGGGATTGTGCCGGGCGAGATTATCGTAAAGGTGAACGGAATCAACGTCCGCAACAAGGAAGATCTGTATCCCGCCCTGCAGGCGAACTCGGCCTTTTGCAAGATGGAGGTGCTCACCCATGGCGGGGAGCTGAAATTCGTGCAATGCGCGGTGTATGCCGGCAATCATCACCAGCTCGGTATCATCGTGGTGCCGGATGCGAATACCCGCGTCTACGTCGATCTGATGCGATCCAGTGTCGTGGAACTGATCAGGCAGCGTCTGGAAAAACTGCATATCGGAGCCTAGAACGATCGGGAGGGAGAACGTGCGCCGGGGGACGCGCGGGACCCTCCCGTTTTCCTTGTGCAGATTCGCGTCTGCCACAGCATGAGGGAAGCGGCGATCAAAAATTTTTTGCGAATTTTTCCGCCCGTGCAGAAACAAAACAAAACGTGGTGCGTCTCAAGGTTAGAGGAAAAAAGAGGGAGTGAACATCCACTGTGAGAATGATACGCAAGCCTGCATGGTACGCGCTGGCCGGAATATTGACTGCAGTCAGCCTGTACAGCCCGATGACGGTATCGCATGAAGCGCGAGCAGCGGAACAGGTTGCCGCCGCACCCGTTCCCGCTCCGGTTTCCAAAGGTGTACAGAAGCTGGTTGGGCTAATTCCCGAGCTGACCAGCCGCTATGTCGTCTACGACGGTGAGGTCGACGGCCCGGGCGTGAGCGGTGTCAGCGTGACTTTTGCTTCGTCCGCTGCAGAAAAGGAGAAGGCGACGGACAGGGCGATTTTCTCGGGGACGGGCGATTTGCTGAAGCTGACGCTTGCGCCAAAAGCGGCCGAAAAACCGGTCGCGTGGACGGATCAGCAATGGAAAGACAGAGCCGCTGCGTTTGTGGCGGACCTGAAGCCGGCAGGGGGCGTGTATCAGCCGCGGACGATTACCCGTGAGCAGTCACAGACGACCGTCAGGCTGGTCAAAACGTGGAACAACGTGGCGTTTGAAGATACTTACGATGTGCTGGTTACCTTTGACGGCACAGGCAGGCTCGTCGCTTTTGACACCTTTGCCGGCAAGCCGTACGAACCCGTTGACTCGTCTTCTCTGCCTTCGCTACAGAAGGCGCTGACTGCCCAGCAAGCCGCTGCCAAATACGCGGAGAGCCGCCCGCTGGAGCTGGTGTACTTGCTCCCCGGCGAATATAGCCAGGCGGAGCGGGTGCAGGCGCAGCTCACCTACGTTGTGAAGGACGGGGTTGTCAGAGGAGCGCATACAGGCAGCGCGCTGGATGCCTTCAGCGGAAAACGGCTGGCAGAGCTTGCGTCCTCCGGAAAACAGCCGGTGCAGACGATCGCCGTGAACGGGACGGGCGAGAAGTGGGTGGCGACGACGGAGGTGCAGGCGCAGGACCTGGTGCGAAAACTGGCGCACGTAGAGCCAGGGAAGCTGCCGCTTTCTTCATTTACAGCCGCCTACGACAACGGGGAGGAACGGCGCTTCTTTATCTGGGGTCATTTCAGCGAGGGGACAGCGGCTGAGGATAAGCAGTACCAGATGGGCCAATTTCCAGAGGGGGTTGCCGCCAAGGAGCGTCTGCACATCCTGCTGGAGACAGACGGAAAAACCGGCCAGCTTCTCCGGCTTGCCATGAGCACCGCAGCAGATGGCAGCGGGAAGCCGGATAAGCAGCGGGACTGGAAGACTGCCGAAGCGATTCTGAAGCGTCTGTTGCCTTCGGGGACGACGCAGCTGCAAATGCGCGATGCAGGTAATGAGAATCTGACGTTGATTACCGCTGATCCGCTGGTCAATGGCTTGCCTGTTTATCAAGAGGGACAAACGAGTGAGCAAGGAATGTACACGATCTTGCTGGATGCGGCCAGCGGCAATGTAAAAGACATCCAGATCCGGCGTCCGGCAGATTGGATCGCGCCAGCGCGAACCTCAGCCCTGTCCGAACAGGAGGCAGTCGCTGCAATCCTGAAGACGTATCCTTTGGAGCTGACGTATTTTTCCCAGACCGATCCGCAGACCCAGGCAGTCACCTGGAAGCTGGCCTACGATCTTTCTTTCCGCCAGTCGAAAGCGCATTGCTTCTGCGGCGGGGAGCCGAAGGTAGACCTGACCGTGCGCGTAGACGCGGTGACCGGAAAAGTGCTGACGGACGAACAATAGTTAAGCGTGCAAGCGAAAGCGCGACACGAAAAAATCCGCATTCTTCGGACGGGAAGAGTGCGGATTTTTTGATCCGGTACGTAAATGTTCTACGCTTTGGCCGCGAAGCCGGTGATTTGACCAAGCGATACTCTTTGGCCGTCTTCCAGAACGAATTCGACCGTGCCGTTTTTCATGCTGACCGCCTGGATGACACCAGACAAACTGTCAGTGGAAGTGCTGCCGTCCGTGTTCGTACGGGAGGCGTTGTAGGTAATGGTATAGCCGATCATCTGGGCGTATTGCAGCGAGTTTGTCATCGCCTGGTTTTCCGGCTTGACGCTCATGCCGACGATTTCGTCCAGCTTCACGCTCGCGCCGTTGTCCAGCTGGAAGGTGGCGGTTCCGTCCTTCATGGAGAAGCCGGTAATGACCGCATTTTTGACTTCATCGACGGAAGTGATGTCATCCGTTGTGGCGGGATTGCCGTCTTGATCGACTTGTGTAGTCGTTTTGTAGGAGATTTGGTTTCCGATCATTTGCATGTACTTCAGGCTGCTGTCCAGCGCGTTTCCGGTCATGCCCTGCGACTCCAGACCTTTTACGTCAGCGAGGGGAACCGGATTCGTCTCGCCCGCCATGCGGAAGTAAATTTTGCCGTTGTCCATATAGACGGCCTGGATGACGCCTTCCTTGGATTCCGTAGACGTCTCGCCGGTGACTTCATCGGCAGTCGTCAGATCGTACTTGGCAGTGCGGCCCACCAGCGCTTCGTATTTTTCCAGCGTGAGCATGCTGTTGTTGGATTGCTCCATCAGGGTGGCCATTTTGGTCATTTTCTCGACCATTGTCATCATGCTCGTCTGTTGAATAAACTGGGAGTTATCCATCGGCGACATCGGGTCCTGGTTTTTCAGTTGCTCCAGCAGGAGTTTCATGAACGCATCGTTGTCCAGCTCGGTGGAAAATTCCTTTTTCCCTTTATAGCTTAGGTAGGCCGGCACCATCGAGCTGCTGCTTACCGTATTGTTATCAGACATGTTGGTCCTCCCCTTACTGTGCGGGTTCTTACGTGCGGGTATGTCGTTCCACGTTCCACTATCAGTATCGGAAAAAGGGGATGCAGGATGAAGACAAACATTTGTTCGAGAATTTCGGCTTAATCTTGCACGCATTGTGTTATAATGGAAGAAGAAACCTTTTACGCGATGAGGAGATGAACGAGGGAATGGAGCGTTTTGAATTGGTATCGGAGTATCAGCCGTCCGGCGACCAGCCGACTGCCATCGCAGAGCTGGTGGCAGGGGTAAAGGCTGGCAAAAGGCACCAGACCCTCCTGGGGGCGACGGGAACGGGAAAGACCTATACGGCTGCCCAGGTGATCGCTCAAGTGAACAAGCCGACATTGGTCATGGCGCACAACAAGACGCTGGCCGCCCAGCTGTGCGCGGAATTCAAGGATTTTTTTCCGAACAATGCCGTAGAATATTTCGTCAGCTACTACGATTACTATCAACCGGAAGCATACATTCCCCAATCGGATACGTTTATTGAAAAAGACTCCAGCATCAACGAAGAGATCGACAAGCTGCGCCACTCGGCGACCAGCGCCTTGTTCGAGCGGCGGGATGTCATCATCGTCGCATCGGTGTCGTGCATTTACGGTTTGGGTTCTCCCGAGGAGTACCGGGAGATGCTGCTGTCGCTGCGCGTCGGCATGGAAAAGAGCCGGGACGAGGTTTTGCACCGGCTGGTAGACATACAGTACACTCGCAACGACATCAATTTCACGCGCGGGACCTTCCGGGTACGCGGGGACGTGGTCGAAATCTTCCCTGCCTCGCAGAGCGAGCAGGCGATTCGCGTGGAGTTTTTCGGAGACGAGATCGACCGGATCACAGCGATCGACGTGTTGACAGGAGAAATTCTCGGTCAACGCGACCATGTGGCGATCTTTCCGGCATCCCACTACGTGACGCGGGAAGAAAAAATGAAGCTCGCCGTGCAGAGCATCGAGGCGGAGCTGACGGAGCGTCTGGCCGAGCTGCGCGAAGCGGGCAAGTTGCTTGAAGCGCAGCGGCTGGAGCAGCGTACGCGCTACGATATCGAAATGATGCTGGAAATGGGCTTTTGTTCCGGGATCGAAAACTACTCCCGCCACCTGACGGGATTGCCGGCCGGGCATGCCCCATACACTTTGCTCGACTATTTTCCTGATGATTTTCTCGTTCTGATGGATGAGTCACACATGACCTTGCCGCAGGTGCGGGCGATGTACAACGGCGACCGCGCGCGCAAGGACGTCCTGGTTGAGCACGGTTTCCGCCTGCCGTCTGCCAAGGACAACCGTCCGCTGAAGTTTGAGGAGTTCGAGGCGAAGGTCAAGCAGGCTATCTACATCTCTGCTACACCTGGTCCGTACGAGCTGGAGCACTGTCCGGAACTGGTACAGCAAGTCATTCGTCCGACGGGTCTGGTCGATCCGACAATCTCGGTGCGCCCGATCAAAGGGCAGATCGACGACCTCATCGGCGAGATCCAGGCGACCATTGCCAAAGACGAGCGGGTCCTGGTCACGACCTTGACGAAAAAAATGGCGGAGGATTTGACGGATTACCTGAAAGAAGTGGGCATCAAAGTCCGCTATCTCCACTCCGACATCAAGACGATCGAACGGATGCAAATTTTGCGCTCCTTGCGCCTTGGCGAATTTGATGTCCTGATCGGAATCAACCTGCTGCGGGAAGGTCTGGACCTGCCGGAAGTGTCGCTGGTAGCGATTCTCGACGCCGACAAGGAAGGCTTCCTGCGCAACGAGCGCTCCCTGATCCAGACCATCGGCCGTGCCGCGCGCAATGCGGAAGGGCGCGTCATCATGTACGCCGACAAAATCACGGATTCGATGGATGCGGCGATCAAGGAGACGGAGCGGAGACGCGCGATCCAGATGGCTTATAACGAGCAGCATGGCATCACGCCGCAAACGGTGAAAAAGGCCGTCCGCGACGTGATCGAGGCGACGAAGGTGGCCGAGGAAAAGGCGGACTACCTGCCGCATGAAGATTTCAGGAAAATGCCGAAGAAAGACCGCTTGACGGTAATCGCACGAATGGAAGAAGAAATGAAAGAAGCGGCCCGCAACCTCATGTTTGAACGCGCGGCAGAATTGCGCGATCTGATTCTGGAGCTGAAGGCTGAACTCTAAGGAGAGATTTTTTTCATGCCATTGGAACATATCGTGGTCAAGGGTGCTCGCGCCCACAACCTGAAAAACATTGATGTGGTCATCCCACGGGACAAATTCGTCGTGCTGACGGGTCTGTCCGGGTCGGGGAAGTCTTCTCTTGCCTTTGATACGATCTATGCGGAGGGACAGCGCCGTTACGTGGAGTCCCTGTCTGCCTATGCCCGGCAGTTTCTCGGGCAGATGGACAAGCCGGATGTGGACTCTATCGAGGGACTCTCTCCGGCGATTTCCATCGACCAGAAGACGACCAGCCGCAATCCGCGTTCTACGGTGGGGACGGTCACGGAGATTTACGATTACTTGCGCCTGTTGTATGCGCGCGTAGGAAGAGCGTTCTGCCCGGAGCATGGCATCGAGATCCAGTCGCAGACGGTGGAGCAAATGGTGGACCGCGTGATGGAATATCCGGAGCGCACGCGTATACAGATTCTCGCGCCGATGGTTCAAGGACGCAAGGGTGAGCACGTCAAGCTGCTCGAGGACATCCGCAAGCAAGGGTTCGTCCGCGTACGGGTGAACGGAGAGGTGCGCGATCTGTCCGAGGACATCAAGCTGGAGAAAAACAAGAAGCACAACATCGAAGTGGTTGTCGACCGGGTCGTCGTGAAGCCGGATGTGCAGGCCCGGCTGGCAGACTCGCTGGAGACGGCGCTGCGGCTGGCGGACGGCAAAGTGATCGTCGACGTGATGGAACAGGAGGAACTGCTCTTTAGCGAAAAGCATGCATGCCCGGTGTGCGGCTTTTCCATCGGCGAGCTGGAGCCGCGCATCTTTTCCTTCAACAGCCCGTTCGGTGCCTGTCCCGAGTGTGACGGATTGGGTGTCAAGCTGGAAGTAGACCCGGACATGGTCGTGCCGGATGCGACCCGGACCTTAAGCGATGGGGCGATCGGAGCGTGGGAGCCGAAATCTTCCACGTACTACCAGCAGTTGCTGGAGTCGGCCTGCCGCCATTTCGGTATTCGCATGGACGTGCCGTACGAGGAGCTGCCGGCCGAGCAGAAGCAGATTTTGATGTACGGCAGCATGGGCGAGAAGATCGAATTCCGCTATGAGAACGAGTTCGGCCAGGTGCGGGAAGCGGTCGTGCCGTTCGAGGGGGTCATCCCCAACCTGCAGCGGCGCCATCTGGAGACCAGCTCGGACTACATTCGGGAGCAGATCGAGGGCTATATGAGCCAAAAGCCATGCGCGGTCTGCAAAGGGCAGCGCCTGCGACAGGAGAGCCTCGCGGTAAAAGTCGGGGAGCGGAATATTTCCGAGCTGACAGACCTGTCTATTCTCGATGCGCATCAGTTTGTGGATGGACTGGTTCTGACAGAGAGAGAGGCGAAAATCGCCAACTTGATCGTCAAGGAAATCAAGGCACGCCTAAACTTTTTGATCGATGTCGGTTTGGACTATTTGACGTTGAGCCGGGCGGCAGGTACGCTCTCCGGGGGAGAAGCGCAGCGGATTCGCCTGGCGACGCAGATCGGTTCCAGCCTGATGGGCGTCCTGTACATTTTGGATGAACCGAGCATCGGCCTGCACCAGCGGGACAACGCGCGGCTGATTCGCACGCTGGAGCACATGACCAAGCTGGGCAATACGCTGATTGTCGTGGAGCATGACGAAGATACGATGCTCGCCTGCGACTACATCATTGACATTGGGCCAGGAGCCGGCATTCACGGCGGCCAGGTCGTCGCTGCCGGGACGCCGGAGGAAATCATGAAAGACCCCAAATCGCTCACCGGCGCCTACTTGAGCGGGCGCAAGTTCATTCCGGTGCCGCTGGAACGCCGCAAGCCGACTGACAAATGGCTCAAGATCGAGGGTGCCAGGGAGAACAATCTGAAGAACGTCAATGTGAAAATTCCGCTGGGCATGTTCGTAGCGGTGACGGGTGTCTCCGGCTCGGGGAAAAGCACGCTCATCAACGAAATTTTGCAAAAGACACTGGCGCGCGATCTGAATGGGGCCAAGGTCAAGCCAGGGGAGCATCGCCGCATCCTTGGCCTGGAGCATCTGGACAAGGTTGTGGACATCGACCAGTCTCCCATCGGACGTACACCGCGCTCCAATCCGGCCACGTACACCGGCGTATTCGATGACATCCGCGACCTGTTTGCGTCGACCAACGAAGCCAAAGTGCGCGGCTACAAAAAAGGCCGGTTCAGCTTCAACGTCAAAGGAGGCCGTTGCGAGGCGTGCAGCGGCGACGGGATCATCAAGATCGAGATGCACTTCCTCCCCGACGTGTACGTTCCGTGCGAGGTTTGTCACGGCAAGCGCTACAACCGGGAGACGCTCGACGTGAAGTACAAAGGAAAGAGCATCGCCGATGTACTGGAAATGACCATCGAGGATGCGGTGGAGTTTTTCCGCAACCTGCCCAAGATCGAACGCAAGCTGCAGACGATCGTCGACGTCGGGCTCGGCTACATGAAGCTGGGTCAACCTGCCACCACGCTGTCCGGCGGGGAAGCGCAGCGCGTCAAGCTGGCGTCGGAGCTGTATCGCCGCAGTACGGGACGCACGCTGTACATTCTCGATGAGCCGACGACCGGTCTGCACACCGATGACATCGACCGTCTGCTGAAGGTGCTGCAGCGTCTGGTGGAAAACGGGGAGACGGTACTCGTGATCGAGCACAATCTGGATGTCATCAAGACCGTCGATTACATCATCGACCTGGGACCTGAGGGCGGGACTCGGGGCGGTCAGATCGTCGGGACTGGGACGCCGGAGGAAGTGGCGGAGCTGGAAGGCTCGTACACAGGAAAATACTTGCGTCCAATCCTGGAGCGAGACCGCACCCGCACGCTGGCGCGAATGGAACAGCTGGTTTCCAAATAAGGATGGAAGCAAGAAGGGAGAAGAGGGGCGAACTCGACGGAAGGGAGCGCCCCTTTTGCCATAGAGATCAATTTCGCAGGAAAGAGTGGCGAGAAGGGAGCAAGAGATGGATTACCTCAAAGCCGGCATGGAGCGCCTGCCGCAGCGGCTGGTGGCGGCGGCCAGGGAAATGTTTGACGGGCAGGACCCTGCGCACGATTGGCAGCACAATCTTCGGGTGATGGCCATGTGCGAGCGGATCGGTCAGGCGGAAGGAGCGGATATGACGGTGCTGGGACTTGCTGCGCTGCTGCACGATATCGGCAGGGCAGAGGAGCGCCGGACGGGAGAATGCCACGCGCAGATCAGCGCACGAGCCGCAGAAGGCTTGCTGCGGGAGGAGGGGCTGCCGGACAGCCTCATCGCGCGCGTGCAGGCCGTCATCCTCGCGCATCGCTTTCGCAAGGGACAGCCGCCTGTTACACTGGAGGAAAAGATTTTGTTTGACGCCGACAAGCTCGACTCGATCGGCGCCATCGGCGTAGCCCGTGCGTTCGCCTATTCGGGGGTGCTGGGCCAGCCCATTTGGGCCCAACAGCCCGAACAGCACACACCGCTCAAGGAATACGAGTGGAAGCTTGTGCGCATCAAAGACCAGTTGTTTACCAGCAGCGCCAGGGAGATTGCGGAGCAGCGCCATCGCTTTATGGTGCAGTTTTTTGAACGATGGAAAGAAGAAGTGCAAGGGATGCGATAAGAAGAGAGGAACGCAAGCAATATCCCCTCATGGTTGACTGTGTTGCAGTTGGGAAAGACACAATTGACCAGAGGGGTTTTTTATGGTCGAAGCCAAACACAAAATGAAACCTGAATCGTATCGAAAATTGCGGACTCTCGCTACTTTTTTGCGCTCCGCGTAATCTGACATTCCGTATAATGTCAGTAGTGAATATACAATCTTCTCAGAGGAGAAAAGACAATGGATCAAATGCAAGGTGTGGTGAAAGGTGCCCAGCAATTGCTGAAACAGCTGCCAGATCCGATTTACATAGTGGATCTGAATGGCCGAATGATTTGGAATAATGATGCTTTTCAACAACTCATTGGCAAAGGGACAGACCTTGCAGAGCTCCTTACGAACAGCGCGAGTGTTGAAAAAGTCAGTATTCAGGACGATGCAAATGAAATCATCGGATACACTGTCGTATTGAAGAACGGTGTAAGGGAAGAGAAGATGGATCAAATTGCCCTGCTTCCTAACGAAGATTCTCGGATTGAAGAATTACTTGAGAATATTTTGGATAATGTAAACGCTGCCGTCTTCTCCATAGACAAAGATTTTACGAAATTCACGTTCTGCTCCCGGAGTATTGAGAAAATGGTCAGAGTATCCCGGGAAGAAATCATGTCCAATCCTATGAGCTTCCATAACTATATCCATCCGGAAGATAACACTATCATTATGGGAGATGTCAAACGGAAGGTTGAAATGGGAATGCCGACTGAACAGGTCATTCGGTTCATAGATGATCCGGAAGCAATCAAATGGGCAAAATTAGTGATACATCCCCAATTCGATCAAACAGGCGCAATTGAACGATTCGACACGATCCTGTTGGATATTACCGAACAGAAACGTTCGGAAATGGCGTTGGAGGAGAGCGAACAGCGGTATAAATCGTTGTTTGAAAACAATTTGGACGGCGTATTTTCTATTGAATTGAACAACTTTTATTTTGTGAATGCTAACCGATCTTTTGAAAACCTTACCGGTATCCAATTAGACAAGCTTCCAGATCGTTGCTTTCTCGGATTAATTGTGGATGAAGATCATCCGGTTGTGTTTGAAGCAATTTTTCATGTCATGCAAACTCGAGAGCCGATGGATATTGAGTGCCGTATCACGAGCCCCAAGTACGGAGAGAAGATCGTGAGTATTTCGTTTGTCCCTATCTTTCTTTCGGGAGAGTTAAACGGCATACATGGAATCGTAAAAGACATTACACAACGGAAACAAGATGAGCGGAAGTTGATCCAAAGCGAAGAGAGGTACAAAACACTTCAGAAAAGCTTGAACCGTTTCTCCAACGATCTGGTCAGCGTCATGAAAGTATCAGAACTCGAGAACCGACTTATGGAAGAGATAAAGTCAGTGTTTCCGGTTACCAGTATATCCATTGAAGAAATCCCGCGCGAACAGGAACATACTGTACGGAATACGTCAGAAAGATGGATCAAAATAGCAGAAAAGCAGAACCCTGTCTATTTACGAATTTCAATGGATCATGTCATGGTAAGGATTGAGGAGGAATGGCTCGAAACGGCGGTTCATTACGTTACCATTCTTTATGACAATCTGCATCTGATTGAAGATTTGATGAAGCGACTTGAGGACATGGTAACCCAAGATGTGACGCCCAAATGGATGCTGAAACTTCTGTTTAAGCTATCTGAAAAGGAAAGGGCATCGCTCTCCAGCGATCTTCACGATTCGGTACTTCAGGATTTGATTATCTGGTACCGCAAGCTTGAATCGTTACGTTCCTCTGCTATATTGGCCAGGGAAACGCAAGTTCAGCTTGAACAAATTGAAGAGGGTCTACTCGATGCCATCCATCAACTCCGTATTACCTGTAACGAGCTGCGCCCCCCGTTTCTTCTAAAAATGGGGCTGGTTGAGTCACTGAAAAGTCTCTTCTCGTATACGCGCATGTTTTCCAACTATGAGATCGAATTCATAACAGATCAATTTGATTGTACGCTAAACGAGGATCAAATCCTGGGTCTGTATCGGATCGTGCAAGAACTGCTAAACAATGCGACAAAGCACTCCCAGGCAAACAAGGTGACGATTTCGTTGGCTTGCATGGATGACCATCTGAATTTCACCTACTCAGACGATGGAGTAGGAATGGATCTTTCTGCTTTTGAAGGTTCCTTTCAACACATGGGGATTACAGGCATTGAAAAAAGGGTTCTCAGCTTAGAAGGGGAAGTAACTCTGAAATCCGCTTCAGGGCAAGGGTTACATGTAAACATATCTTTACCCTTACATGCACAGAGGTGAACGCTATGGAAATATTATTGGTCGACGATCACAGATCGGTGGTAGAAGGGACAAAAATGTTGATCGAATCCGAGCCGGACATGAATGTCACGATCGAGGCGGATGTGTATGCAGTGCCGGATTTGGTACGACTCAAAAAATTTGATGTGATGCTGTTCGATTTGTACATGCCAAATATCAACGGGGCAGATTTGACGCGCAAGGTGCTAGAATACGTGCCCGATGCAGTCATTCTCATTTATTCCGGCTTTGATATTGCGCCTCATTTCAATTTGCTTATGGAATCCGGTGTTTCCGGCTTTATTGCAAAAACCTCCACCCGCGAACAGCTGATCCAGGCCATTCGCTGTGCAGCGAGGAAAGAGGCCATTGTCCCCATACAGCTCCTGAAGCAGCTAAGACGCCAGGAAATTGTGTTGCACGGCGGAAAGGAACGGGAAAATTCTACGATTACGAGTGATGAAGAAAAACTGCTGCGAGAGTTGGCGAAAGGGAAAAGCAACAAAGAGATTTCCAAAACGCTGATGATCAGCCAGCGGAAACTGGAATACAGCATCACAGCCATATTCGAGAAATTACACGTCAACTCACGGGTTGAGGTCATTAAAAAAGCCAAAGCCTTAGGAATACTCCCAAGTGAAGATCTATATTGATACGGATAGGCCGGTAGCTACCGGCTTTTTTGTTGAAGCAGAATTTGCCGCCCCGAAAGGGATCAGCCGCACTTTGCGTGAATACCGCAATCTTTTGCGTTGAGGTTGCCATTTTTTGCGCGTTGTAGGTTCTTCTGTCACGATAAGATGATTCCAGATGTCGCTTGATGTATCGAATGGAATCATCGGTGAGAAAAGAACACAAGCAAATATTCAGGACAGAGGAGAATCAAAAATGAAGATTTTATTACGTATCGGTGTTTATGTCATGACGTTCGTGATCCTTTTCGGGGGAGTCGGTGCGTTTGGGTATATTCGCTCTAACCAGGGATACTGGATTCCTACCCGCCAGACCCCAATGCCTGCTTTGCAAGAAATGAGCATCCCTGAGCATCATCCGGAAAAACCAACAGTAGCGGTTCTCTTATCCGATCCGACGACAGAAGTGTTTGATTTTTTGGTTCCGTATGAAATGTTCGCCATGACGGAGTCTTATAACGTCTATGCAGTAGCGCCAGACAAAAATGTGAAAACACTCTCCGGTGGTTTGGACCTGATGCCGCACTATTCTTTTGCTGAACTGGATCGCTTGTTAGGAAAAAGTCCCGATGTAATTGTGATTCCGGCCATGCCCAGAGTTGACGAAGCCAAGTATAAGCCTGTTCGGGAATGGATACAAAAACATGCCGATACGAAGCTGGTAAGTATTTGCGCTGGAGGGGTGAACCTGGCTGATACGGGTTTACTGAAAGGGAAAGAAGCAACCACGGACTGGAAAAGTTTCGATTATGGTGAAATCAATAGCTATCCGGATACAAAGTGGAATAGAGGGGTGCGTTATGTTGAGGACGGGAACATTGTCTCCTCAGCAGCTCTCACTTCAGGAATCGATGCCATCCTCCATGTGATCTCGCAGCAATTGGGAGAACCCATGGCGGAGAAAATAGCGAAAGAGATGAATTACCCTTCGTATCATTTCGTCAAAGACCCGAAGGTAGATCCCTATTACGTGGATCGAACGGAATTGATTTTTACGTTCAACCAGGCATTCCAATGGAACAAAAAAAGCGCAGGGGTCTTGTTATATAACGGAATGGATGACGGAGCCCTTGCGACGATTTTTGATACGTATGCTGCTTCTGGAACAACAAAGGTGTACACCATTTCAGACGCCAAGCAGCCTGTCGTCACGAAGTATCACCTGAACCTGGTCACCCGATATCAAATGTCGAATGCGCCGAAGCTGGATCGTCTGTTTGTTCCGGGCGTAGAGGCGGAGTCTTTAGCAGCGGAAGATGTCAAAGAGTGGAACAAAAAGGGAAATCACGTGACGCCTGAGTTCATTCACAGCGGCTCCGCTGACCGATTTATCTTTGATGCGCCACTGGAAGATATAGCGAAGCAGGAGGACGTTCTAACCGCCAAATATGGGGCGAAGCGGTTGGAATACCGTGCGACCAATCTACACTTCGATGGCAGTCCGTTTTCCTATGAAGCTTTCGGCATACCGGTTCTCCTTGTTTTGACAGCATGGCTTATCGCTTTCAATATAGACAGACGATTCATTCTGAAAAGGAAAAGAGATCGTCAGCCACTCGCAAGTTCAAGATAAACATCCTCCCTTTTGGAACGGCGAAACGAACTGCTTCCCAGTTAGTTCACAAAAGCGATAACCAAAGTAAAATACAAGACCGTCTACAATCAGAGGCGGTGTCAAAAAAACAAGGCGAGCGCTTCCCGATTGCGTATCGGAAAGCGCTCGCCGCTTGGCTATGGGTTTTATGCAATCTGCCTGACTGGGTTATGACCAGGCAGGCGAGTGTAATCATCGAAGAAATTCGTTCTGCTTCTCTCGCAAGTGAGGAGGAAGGGGCTCGTACACAGCGCCGCCCTTCAGTACACCCGAAATGTTCAGCGCTGAAAGGACAGCAAAAAAACCGGAAAGCAAGGTACGCAACTTCTTCATTGAAAACCACCCTCTCGTCAAAAGTTTGCCAAACGCGACACGAATCGATATGTACGCGGCATGAGAAGAACGGATTGCAAGAGAACTGCTAGTGCATACGTCATGCTGGTTTGGTAGATATATTCTACTAGTAGAGAAAAAAAGAAACAACCCGTTCCGATCAGCAACAGGAGGATGAAACGGCTTCTGCGCTGGACGGCAGGGTTGTGCGGCACGTATGTATGCTCGGCGGGCGCGTAGCGATAGTTAATCCGAAACGAAATTCCGACGACAGCGAGGATCAGCAACTGCGCGTAGGGCGCTGGCACGACAGGCAGCTGCTTCAGCAGGTATCCGCCGCCAAGCATCAGGGCGAGAGTAGCCCCCAAACAAGTCCACGGGCTGCGCAGGTGGACACCGCCGCTGAACAGGCGGTGCAAGTAAAAGAAACAGAACAGCAACATGGCTTCCCGGAAAAGATGGAAGACCAGGGAACATAGAATCAGTGCAGCCAGATTGATTGCGTTCAGCAAAAAGATTTCGATGCCATGGGCAAGTGTCCCCAGCGAATGCGGTGTTTCTTCTGTTTTGAGACACTTGGCAAGACGCATGGATACTTTTTCTGTCCACTTCATGGGCGAGTTCCCCCTTTGAACAGGAATCAAGCCATCGAGCGTCACAAGCTACCGACTGAGAAAGGAAACGCGAAAGCTGGTTACGCCATCCTCGGACCGGACCGTGATTTTGCCGCCGTACCGGTCTGTGACCGTTTTGACGATGGAAAGTCCCAGACCTCCATCGCCTTCCTTTTTGGTGGTGTACCCGGATTGGAAGATTCTGGATAGTTTGTCTTTAGGAATCGTCGGGCCGCTGTTTTCGATCATCAGGTAATGCTCACGCTCGTCCTGCCCCCATTCGAGACGGATAAAACGGTTTTCCTCCAGCTCGTAGGAAGTGGCGCGAATGGCGTTGTCGAACAGGTTGCCCAGCACCTTGATCAGGTCGTACGTTTTGATTTGCGGAAACTGGTTGACCGTATGGATGTTCATGGTCAGCGCGATTCGCTCCGCCAGGCAGACCTCCATTTTGGATTGCAGCAAGGAGGAGACAGCCGGATTTTTGATGCCTTCCAGCAATTGCGAGCTGGAGTCCACCGACTTCTCTACCGTGACTGTCTCTTCCAGCAGATGCCCCACGTATTCTTTGGCCAGATCTACGTACCCCTTTTTCAGAAAGCCGTTGATCGCGGTGTAGTGATTCAGCGAATCGTGCTTGATGGAGCGGATCGCAGTGACCAGGTCGTGAATGCTGTTCAGATACGGCGTTCCGGTTTCTTCCTCTACCCGATTAATGGTGAGCGTCAGGTAAATGCGGAACAAAATGACGATGACGATAAAAAGGGCCAGAATCAAAAGCTGAATCATCATCTGGAACTGCGGCGAATAGAAGGCCAGCAGACGGGAGTTGTTATCCCGCAAGAAAAATGATGTATTCAAAAAGAGAATCAAAAGAAACTCGATGCTGCCCACGAGCACGAGTAAGAAGAGATAGCGGTTGTGACGGTTGTCCGGCAACAATCGGTGAATATCGAATTTTGTGACCCGCAGCAAAACGACAGCAAGCAAAAAAAGCCCCAAATACAGGCAGCGCAGGGTGATCGTCTGCATCGTCGTGGAGAGAATCTCTTCAAAGTAGATATGCTGGCTGTTAAAAATGGCAAGCACAATCGATTCTGCGACGACCATCGAGCAGATGGCGGCCGTTCCCATAAAGACCGACTTTAAGATGTTGAAGCGATACAACCAGGAAATGAGCAGGCTTGCAAGCGGGAACATGAGCAGTACCTTTGGCTGGTAGTACACATCGAAATAAGAAAGCAACTCACCAGCGACAGAAAAGAAGAAACTGAAGCAAAGCGCCTGCTTCTTTTTTTCAAGTATCGATAGATTGAATATGGACAAAGCGATAGCAAGCAACAAGAGGGCCTCGGGTATGTCCACAAGTACGAATCGAAGTATGAAATCCAAAGCGGTGTCTCCCCCTCTGTCCGAAATTCCTGGAACGAATGATGTCAAATTAACTGTAACCTATGTAGCGCCTTAGACCAATACATTTTCTATCTTAAAAAATAACCTGAAAAATGTAAATGATGTGACAGATGTCGCTCGTGGCATTGTCAATCTCTTGTTCGCCCCGAAGATTGCGTACGGTTTCAACCTCTCTCTTTCAGCTTCCCTGCCCCGGGGGAAGGTTGTCGCAGGCAGGCCCCTTCGCTACAATAGAGGTACACAAACGGGACGGAAATCCCAAGGTAGGGGGAAACACATGCGAAAGACGAATGTCAGCCATCTCGCCGAACATTTCAATATGGCGGTCCTTAGCGGCGAAGAAGGCCTGGGGCGAGAGATTACCGTAACCGACCTGAGCAGACCGGGGCTGCAACTGGCAGGTTACTATTCGTATTATGCGGGTGAGCGCATCCAGATCTTTGGATTGACCGAAATCAACTTTTTTCAGACTCTCGACCGGGAGAAGCGGCTTGAGCGAATGCATTTTCTCATGCAGGGGCAGACGCCGTGCTTTTGCGTGACTCGCAATCAGCCGGTGCCGGAGGAAATGATCGAGGTGTCCAACGAACACGGGGTTCCGATCCTGCATTCTCCGCTGGCTACGACGACATTGGTCGGCAAAATGACGAACTTCCTCGAAAACCGCCTGGCACCGACGACGACCATTCACGGCGTGCTCACGGATATTTACGGCGTGGGCGTCCTGATCATGGGCTCCAGCGGAATCGGGAAAAGCGAGGCGGCGCTGGAGCTGGTCAAGCGCGGGCATCGCCTCGTGGCCGATGATGCGGTGGAAATCCGGCAGACGCAGTCTGGGCAGTTGAGCGGCAGTGCGCCCGAGCTGATTCAGCACCTGCTGGAAATCCGCGGGGTAGGGATTATCAACGTCATGACCATGTTCGGCGCCGGCGCTGTGCGGAATGTGAAAAATATTGAAATGGTCGTGCAGCTGGAGCTGTGGGAGCCGCAAAAAATGTACGAGCGTCTCGGATTGGACGAGGAAACACTGAAAATCATGGATACGGATATCCCGATTATTACCGTGCCGGTTCGCCCTGGCCGCAACCTGGCAGTCATCATCGAAGTGGCGGCGATGAACTTCCGCCTGAAACGGATGGGCTACAATGCGGCGGTTCACTTCTCGCGCAAACAGTCGGATGCCATTCTCGAAGATTCCGATTTGTAGTGAGGAAAAGAAGGAGAACATCTGATGAGAAAGACGACGCGTTATCCCGTTCAAGGCGCCAACCCGCTGTGGCAGTTGTATCGGACGGTGAGCTTTTGGAAAGTCATGAAAAACTTTGTCGTGATCCAGCTGGCGAGGTATACGCCGTTCTTGTCCTGGAAGAACTGGCTGTACCGCACCTTTCTGCGGATGGAGGTAGGGCAGCACAGCGCCGTGGCCTTGATGGTCATGATGGACATCATGTTTCCCGAGCTGATCAAGATCGGCCGCAACTGCGTCATCGGCTACAACACGACGATTCTCGCCCATGAATACCTGGTGGAGGAATACCGGCTGGGGGAAGTCCGCATCGAAGACAATGTGCTGGTAGGGGCGAATTCGACCATCTTGCCCGGCGTGACCATCGGCAAGGGAGCGGTCGTAGCGGCAGGAACCGTCGTCCATAAAGATGTGCCGGCAGGAGCTTTTGTGGGGGGCAATCCTATGCAGATTATCCGCAGTGCTATGCAGGCGGGCGACGAATAGAAAGAAAGTAGACGGGGAAGGTTATACGAGGGGGGCTGCTGCTTCATGGCAGGCTCCCTTTTCTGCTCAGCCAATGACGGAGGTACGGTCGTGTTTTCTGATATTGGACCATAAGTGTGACGCAGCCGCATTTTGGGCATGCTCACTGTGTAAAGTAGAATTTTCCGACTATTCTCAGCGATGTTGACCACTCCGAGTTTACGTGGTACGCTTCTTCATAACACTTTAGTTTACTACCATATTAGCAGAGTAAAGCGCGAGCGATGGAGGGAAATGCGATGGCAAAGCCGTTGGGATTTGAAAAACCGTTGGGAATGCGGGACATTTTGCCGGATTCACTCGCCAAACAACGGCATTTGGAACGGGCGCTGCGCCAATGCATCGAGCGCTGGGGGTATGAAGAGATCTCCACGCCGTCACTGGAATATTACGACACCGTAGGGGCGGCCAGCGCGACGTTGACGGACCGAATGTTTCGTCTATTGGATAAACAGGGACATACGGTGGTGCTGCGTCCGGATATGACGGCGCCGATTGCCCGTGTCGTATCCTCCCTATATAAAAACGTTCCTTTGCCGTTGCGCCTGTTCTACCAGGCGAACGTGTTCCGGGCGCAGGAAAAGGAAGCCGGACGCAATGCAGAGTTTTTCCAGACCGGGATCGAGCTGATCGGCGATGCGTCCGTCGATGCCGATGCCGAAGCGATTGCCCTCGCGGTGTTTTGTCTGCGGGCGGCAGGAGTGGAGACTTTTCGCATCGCTATCGGACACGTAGATTTCGTAGATGGGCTGCTGGAGGAATGGGTCGAGGACGAGCAGGTTCGCAATCAGTTCCGGCAATTCCTCGTGGAACGGGATTTCGTCGGATTCCGCCAGTTGTTGTCTACACTGGAACTGGCTCCGGAAGCGAAAGAACGGCTCGAGGTCCTGCTGCGATTGCGCGGCGGCAAAAACAAGATCGACGAAGCCCGGACTCTTACGGAGAACGGAAAGGCGAGAAGGGCGGTCGAAACGATCGCGTCGCTGTGGGAAGCTCTGGAAGCGTACGGCGTGACGGACGACTTGCTGCTGGATTTTAATCTGATTATCAACCTGAACTACTATACTGGCGTCGTTTTTGAAGGCTATGCGGCGGACCTGGGCTCGCCCCTGCTGGGGGGCGGACGGTACGACCATCTGTTGGCGCAGTTTGGCCGTCCGGCTCATGCGACAGGCTTTGCGATCAAAATGGACCGCTTGCTGATGGTGACACCTGCCATGGACAGCCCGCCTGCCGCTCGTGTTCTGCTGTGCTATACGGAGGAGCGGCGGACAGATGCGCTGGCCGAGGCGCAGCTGCTGCGGGCGGACGGACTCGTGGTCGTGACCCGGCTTGTAGGCAGTCGGGAAGAGGCCGAGAGCCTTCCGGGGACTTCCTACAGCAAGGTCATTTGCTTGACGAAACAGGGGGAATAGGGAATGGGTTTTTCCGATCTTTCACAAAAACTGACGATCGCCATGCCGAAGGGGCGGATTTTTGAAGAAGCGGTCCACTTTTTGCAGCAGGCTGGCCTTCAGGTGACGGCAGAGCTGCAAGACTCCCGCAAGCTGGTGATCCCGGTCGAGAATGCCAGTCTGGAGTTCATTTTGGCAAAGCCCACGGATGTTCCTACCTATGTCGAATACGGCGTGGCCGATGTCGGGGTGGTAGGAAAGGATGTCCTGCTGGAGGAAGAGCGCGATGTGTACGAACTGCTCGATTTGCAGATCGGGTACTGCCGGATGATGGTGGCGGGGATGCCGGACTGGAAGCCGACGGAGGCGCCGCGGGTTGCAACCAAATATCCGAAGATCGCCTCCCGTTACTTTCGCGAGCAAGGCCAGCAGGTGGAGGTCATCAAGCTGAACGGCTCGGTGGAGCTGGCTCCGATGATCGGGCTGGCAGATCGCATCGTCGACATCGTTTCGACCGGGCGGACGTTGAAAGAAAACGGGCTCGTGGAGCTGGAGCATATTTGCGAAATTACGACGCGGCTGATTGCCAATCGGGCAAGCTATCGGATGAAGAGCGAAGCGGTGGATGACATTGCGGGCAAGTTTCTCGAAGTCATCCCGAAAAAAGCGTAGCAGGGCAGAGAGAAAAGTGGAGAGGTGACACAGGGATGCGCATCATGTCAGCCAGTCAGTTCGACGGAAAACGGTCGGTAGGCTCCGGAACAAAGGAACAGCAGGAAGCGGTCAAGGCGATTCTCGCGGACGTGCAGGAGCGGGGAGACGAAGCGCTGCGCGACTATACCGAGCGGTTCGACGGCGTGCGTTTGGAGCAGTTTCTCGTGAGTGAGGAAGAATTTGCGGAGGCTAGCGCCCAAGTTTCGCCGGAAGTCACGGCAGCTTTGGCAGAAGCGGCAGAAAACATCCGGGATTTTCATCAACGGCAAGTGCGCCAGTCGTGGTTCACCACGAAAGAGAGCGGGACGCTGCTCGGTCAGATCGTGCGTCCCTTGAAACGCGCAGGGCTGTACGTGCCGGGCGGAACGGCGGCTTATCCGTCCAGTGTGCTGATGAATGCCATTCCGGCGAAAATCGCAGGCGTGCCGGAAGTGGTCATCACGACGCCGCCGGGACGAGACGGCAAAATCAATCCGGCTATCCTCGTGGCGGCGAGAATTGCAGGCGTGAAGGAGATTTACAAGGTCGGCGGGGCGCAGGCGATTGCGGCGCTCACTTACGGCACGAAGCAGATCAAGGCCGTCGACAAGATCGTCGGTCCCGGTAATATTTTCGTCGCGTTGGCGAAGCGGGAAGTGTTCGGGCTGGTGAGCATCGACATGGTGGCAGGGCCGAGCGAGATCGCGGTGCTGGCTGACGACACCGCCAATCCGCGCTACGTAGCGGCTGACCTGCTGTCACAGGCCGAGCACGATCCGATGGCGGCTGCGATCCTCGTGACTACATCGCAGAAGCTGGCAGAAGAAGTGGCAACAGAGGTGGAGCGCCAACTGGCCGATCTGCCGCGCCGCCAGGTAGCAGAGGCTGCCATTCGCGACTTTGGCGCCATTCTGGTTGTCGACGATCTGGAGGAAGGCTTTGCGGCCATCAACCGGATCGCTCCCGAACATTTGGAGATTATGATTGCGGAGCCATTCGAGCATCTCGGCAAGGTGGAAAACGCCGGAGCGATTTTCCTCGGGCCGTACAGCTCAGAGCCAGTGGGCGACTACTTCGCCGGCACCAATCACGTCATTCCGACGAATGGCACTGCGCGTTTTTCGTCGCCGCTGTCTGTCGATGACTTCATCAAAAAATCGAGCGTCGTTTCCTACAGCAAGCGCGATTTGCGGGAGAATGGACGCAAAATCGTGGCGCTAGCCGAGCAGGAAGGGCTGGCTGCACATGGACGGGCGATTGCCGAAAGACTACGAGACTTTGATCGCGAAGAAGAGCAGGAGCGTGACAGTAGATGAGTGAGTTGCAAAAGCGTACAGCCAGGATCGAGCGCAACACCAACGAGACACAAATCGCCCTTTCCTTTGGCATCGACGGGGCGGGAGAGAGCAAGCAGGACTCCGGCGTTCCTTTTCTCGACCATATGCTGGACCTGTTTACGCGGCACGGGCACTTTGATCTGACCGTCAAAGCGAAGGGCGACATCGAGATCGACTACCACCACACCGTCGAGGACATCGGCATTTGCCTGGGGCATGCCTTGCGTGAGGCGCTCGGGGACAAAAAAGGGATCAAGCGCTACGGCAACGCCTTTGTCCCGATGGACGATGCGCTGGCCCAAGTCGTGATCGACATCAGCAACCGCCCGCATCTGGAGTACCGGGCGACCTACCCATCCAACGTGGTCGGGCAATTCCCGACGGAGCTGGTGCACGAGTTTTTGTGGAAATTCGCGCTGGAGGCCAGAATCAACCTGCACGTGATCCTGCACTACGGACACAACACCCACCACATGATCGAAGCGATCTTCAAGGCACTTGGCCGTGCGCTGGATGAAGCGACGACGATCGACCCGCGCGTCAAAGGGGTCCCGTCCACCAAAGGGGTTTTGTAGCATGATCGGCATTATCGACTACGGCATGGGCAATCTGTACAGCTTGAGCAAAGCGTTGGAGCGTCTGGGCTATTCCTATGACTTTGTAGCCCAGCCCGAGCGGCTTCGTGAATACAGCGGGCTGATTCTGCCCGGCGTGGGAGCGTTCGGCGATGCGATCGCGAACATCCGCGAACTGGGCTTGGAGTCAGCGATCCACGATTATGCCGCGACGGGCCGTCCGATCCTGGGCATTTGCCTGGGGATGCAGCTGCTGTTTGGCAAAAGCGCGGAGCACGGCGAGCACATCGGGCTGGGGCTGCTCGGCGGAGAAGTCGTCCGTTTCGCTGGCGACTACAAGATTCCGCACATGGGCTGGAATCAACTGCAACTGCGGGCGGAGCATTGGCTGTTCGATGGCGTGAAATCGGGCGACTACGTCTACTTTGTCCATTCCTACCACGTGCAGGTCGCGAATGCAGAGGAATTGCTGGCGACCACCGACTACCATCAGGATGTGACTGCAATCGCAGGGCGGGACAACGTATTCGGCATGCAATTCCACCCGGAAAAGAGCGGAGAGACCGGGATGCGCCTGCTGCGCAATTTTGCCGTACAGTGTGAGGGGGTCATGGCATGAGTTTTATCATTTATCCGGCGATTGATATTCGCGGAGGCAAATGCGTCCGGCTGTTCCAGGGGGATTACGCCAAGGAAACCGTGTACGCGGACTCTCCATTAGAAATGGCAAAGCGTTGGGTAGCGCAAGGAGCCGACTGGGTGCATCTGGTCGATCTCGACGGAGCCAAGGAAGGAAAGCCCGCCAATGCGGAAATCATCAAGGAAATCGCTCGAACGATTTCGGTGCCTGTCCAGGTGGGAGGCGGGATTCGGACGGAGGAGCAGATCGCCGATTACTTGGAGGCGGGCGTGGCGAGAGTCATCGTCGGGACGGCGGCGATCGAAGACGAGCCGTTTACCCGGCGCATTTTGCAGAAGTACGGGGACAAGATCGCGATCGGGCTCGATTGCCGCAACGGCATGGTGGCGACGCGCGGCTGGCTGAATACGACGGACGTGTCCGCGACAGAGCTGGCGAAAAAGCTCGTGTCGTATGGGGCAACGACGTTTATTTACACGGACATCGCCCGCGACGGTACGCTGACCGGCCCCAATGTGGAGGAAATTACGGCCTTGGCTGTCGCAACGGGCAAGTCTGTCATCGCATCTGGCGGCGTCAGCAACCTCGACGACCTGCTTGCGCTCTCTGCGCATGAACAGGATGGAGTCACCGGTGCTATCGTAGGCAAGGCGTTGTACACGGACGCCTTCACCTTGGAAGAGGCGCTGAATCGCATGGGGGAGCGTGTGTAGGATGCTGGCCAAACGAATTATTCCGTGCCTGGACGTAAAAGACGGACGGGTCGTCAAAGGCGTGCAGTTCGTCGGGCTGCGCGATGCGGGTGACCCGGTGGAGCTCGCCAAAAAATACAGCGAGGAGCGGGCGGATGAGCTCGTCTTCCTCGATATTTCCGCTTCCCATGAAGGCCGCAAAACGATGGTCGATGTCATCGAGCGAACAGCAGCGAACATCACCATCCCGTTTACGGTCGGCGGCGGCATCAACAGCGTCGACGACATGAAGCGCATCCTGCGCGCAGGGGCGGACAAAATCTCGCTGAACACGGCGGCTGTGCTGCGGCCGGAGCTGATTCGCGAAGGGGCGACTGTATTCGGCTCCCAATGTATCGTCGTCGCAATCGATGCCCGCAACGTAGGCGGAGAACGGTGGGAAGTGTACACGCACGGCGGACGCAATGCGACGGGCAGAGATGTCATCGCCTGGGCGCAGGAAGCGGAAGCGCTGGGAGCAGGGGAAATCCTTTTGACCAGCATGGACGACGACGGAGAGAAAAAGGGCTTTGGCCTCGAGTTGACCAGACGGGTATCCGAAGCGGTCGGCATCCCGGTCATTGCTTCCGGCGGCGCCGGTTCTCGCGAGCATTTTTACGACGTTTTGACAGAAGGAAAGGCGGATGCGGCACTTGCTGCTTCCATCTTTCACTACGAGGAGACCTCTATTCAAACGGTGAAAGAGTACCTCCAAGATAAAGGAGTTGTGGTGCGGCCATGACAGAGCAAATCGCGTGGGAACAGTTGAAATTCGATGAAAATGGCCTCATTCCCGCTATTGTGCAGGATGCCGTGAGCAAGGAAGTGTTGACGCTTGCGTACATGAACAAGGAGTCCCTGCAAAAGTCGCTGGAGACGAACGAGACGTGGTTCTGGAGCCGCTCGCGTGCAGAACTGTGGCACAAGGGGGCGACTTCCGGCCATACCCAGCGGATTCTCTCCATTCGCTACGACTGCGACGGCGACGCTCTGGTCGTACAAGTCGTGCCAAACGGGCCAGCGTGTCATACAGGGGCTTACAGCTGCTTCTCCGGCGAGTTGACGGGGAGCAAAGAACAGGAGGCGTCTGCCCCTGTTTCCGCTGACCGGTTTGCCATTCTCGGGGAACTGGAGCAGCTGATTGCCGCACGGGAAGCAGAGCGTCCGGAAGGCTCCTACACGACGTATTTGTTTGAAAAAGGCGTGGACAAGATTTTGAAGAAGGTAGGCGAAGAAGCAGCGGAGGTCATTATCGCGGCGAAAAACCGCAGCCACGAAGAACTTCGCTACGAAGCCGCCGATCTGATCTTCCACTTGCTGGTCCTCTTGCGGGAGCAAAAGCTGCCGCTGGATCAAGTCTTGAACGAGCTGCAGCGGCGACGTTGATTGCCATGTATTGATTACGACAGGGGGCTGTCTCAAAAGTCGATTTTTGACTGAAAGACGCCCCCTTTGCCGTTCAAAACCGTTAAAAAATCACGGGTTAATTTGGGGATTTTTGCCTTTTCGCGTTAGATTTGCGCGATCTTAAGAAGAATGCCGACAAGCTCTCCCTTTTCAAGCTGAAACGGAGCAGCATGGATGAGAGGAGCGGTACTGCACAGCAGATTACGCGTATGAAAAATGGGGATGGGAAAAAGGTTGCTTCGTGCAGGAAGGACGACTTGGAATAAATAACCATCAAAATTAACTCTTGATTTCGATTTTTAGATATGATAGATTATTCCTTGTCGCCAGCGAGCGATGACAAAACACGAGGAAAGATCGCAAACTTCGATAAAAAAAGATCTTGACTCGAGGGTAGCGAACGTGATAAGGTAATAAGCGTTCGACAAAAAATGCTCTTTGAAAACTGAACAGCGAAAGCGTTGATGAGTCTATCATTTAATGATTTGCCAGCTTGAAAAAGCGATGAACCAGAAACAAACTTTATTGGAGAGTTTGATCCTGGCTCAGGACGAACGCTGGCGGCGTGCCTA
>NZ_JBHUJW010000017.1:914-1199 GCF_042683565.1 Brevibacillus sp. GCM10020057 | reverse complement strand
TGACGATGGATCTTAGCACTCACCGTCTGACTCCCGGACATAAGTCATTGGCATTCGGAGTTTGACTGAGTTCGGTAACCCGATGAGGGCCCCTAGCCCAATCAGTGCTCTACCTCCAAAACTCTCATTCCGAGGCTAGCCCTAAAGCTATTTCGGGGAGAACCAGCTATCTCCGAGTTCGATTGGAATTTCACCGCTAGCCACACCTCATCCCCGCACTTTTCAACGTGCGTGGGTTCGGGCCTCCAGTAGGTGTTACCCTACCTTCACCCTGGACATGGCTAG
>NZ_JBHUJW010000017.1:0-772 GCF_042683565.1 Brevibacillus sp. GCM10020057 | reverse complement strand
AGAGATGCGCGTTTAGGTTACGCGACTGTCACGCCCTATGGTCAGCCTTCCCAGACTGTTCACCTACGCGCATCTTTTGTAACTCCATGTGAGACGCCCCACAACCCCGCCGGGTAAACCCGACGGTTTAGGCTCTTCCGCGTTCGCTCGCCACTACTGACGGAATCACGATTGTTTTCTCTTCCTCCGGCTACTTAGATGTTTCAGTTCACCGGGTCTGCCTTCTCATCACCTATGGATTCAGTGAAGGATACCATCCCATTACGGATGGTGGGTTGCCCCATTCGGAAATCCCCGGATCAAAGCGTGCTTACCGCTCCCCGAGGCTTATCGCAGTTCGCTGCGTCCTTCTTCGGCTCCTAGCGCCAAGGCATCCACCGTGTGCCCTTAGTAACTTAACCACAATTGGTCAGCACTAAAACGTACTTACAGTTTAAATCCTTAGCATACATGCAGTTTCCAGTTTTCAAGGAACATAATGGTTGTTGGTTTTGGTGGAGCTGAACGGGATCGAACCGATGACCTCCTGCTTGCAAGGCAGGCGCTCTCCCAACTGAGCTACAGCCCCATCATGCCGAAATCGGCAGTATTCAATCGTTGGAGGGCGATACACCCTCAAAACCGGAAAGAATGCAATCTGTGTTGGTATTCCTTAGAAAGGAGGTGATCCATCCGCACCTTCCGGTACGGATACCTTGTTACGACTTCACCCCAGTCATCTACCCCACCTTCGGCGGCTGGCCCCCAACCGGGTTACCTCACCGACTTCGGG
>NZ_JBHUJW010000016.1:438-774 GCF_042683565.1 Brevibacillus sp. GCM10020057 | reverse complement strand
TGCTTTTCACCTTTCCCTCACGGTACTGGTTCGCTATCGGTCGCTAGGGAGTATTTAGCCTTAGCAGATGGTCCTGCCAGATTCACACGGGATTTCACGTGTCCCGTGCTACTCGGGGTTGGTCTCGGAGGGATGAATGTTTGGATTACGCGACTGTCACGCCCTATGGTCAGCCTTCCCAGACTGTTCATCTACATCCATCCTTTGTAACTCCATGTGAGACGCCCCACAACCCCGCCGGGTAAACCCGACGGTTTAGGCTCTTCCGCGTTCGCTCGCCACTACTGACGGAATCACTTTTGTTTTCTCTTCCTCCGGCTACTTAGATGTTTCAGT
>NZ_JBHUJW010000016.1:0-305 GCF_042683565.1 Brevibacillus sp. GCM10020057 | reverse complement strand
CCTGCCTGGCAACGTCCTACTCTCCCGGCTCCCTGCGGAGCAAGTACCATCGGCGCTGGAGGGCTTAACGGCCGTGTTCGGTATGGGAACGGGTGTGTCCCCTCCGCCATCATCACCAGACAAGGTATTCTCTTCAAAGTGACGAAAGTCAATATATCACAGACACTCGTACACTTTCAATCTGTATTTTTTAGAAATTTGGTGGAGCTGAACGGGATCGAACCGATGACCTCCTGCTTGCAAGGCAGGCGCTCTCCCAACTGAGCTACAGCCCCGTAAAGGGTATAAATGGTGGGCCTAGGCTG
>NZ_JBHUJW010000015.1:0-763 GCF_042683565.1 Brevibacillus sp. GCM10020057 | reverse complement strand
TTTCCCTCACGGTACTGGTTCGCTATCGGTCGCTAGGGAGTATTTAGCCTTAGCAGATGGTCCTGCCAGATTCACACGGGATTTCACGTGTCCCGTGCTACTCGGGGTGGGTCTCGGAGGGATGAATGTTTGGATTACGCGACTGTCACGCCCTCTGGTCAGCCTTCCCAGACTGTTCATCTACATCCATCCTTTGTAACTCCATGTGAGACGCCCCACAACCCCGCCGGGTAAACCCGACGGTTTAGGCTCTTCCGCGTTCGCTCGCCACTACTGACGGAATCACTTTTGTTTTCTCTTCCTCCGGCTACTTAGATGTTTCAGTTCACCGGGTCTGCCTTCTCATCACCTATGTATTCAGTGAAGGATACCATCCCATTACGGATGGTGGGTTGCCCCATTCGGAGATCCCCGGATCAAAGCGTGCTTACCGCTCCCCGAGGCTTATCGCAGTTCGCTGCGTCCTTCTTCGGCTCCTAGCGCCAAGGCATCCACCGTGTGCCCTTAGTAACTTAACCACAATTGGTCAGCACTAAAACGTACTTACAGTTTAAATCCTTAGCATACATGCAGTATCCAGTTTTCAAGGAACGACGACGCACAGGATGTGCTAGTGTCTGCGTTGCCTCATGGATGAGGCGTAGTTAGCAGACGATCCTTTTGCGCCCGCCTGGCAACGTCCTACTCTCCCGGCTCCCTGCGGAGCAAGTACCATCGGCGCTGGAGGGCTTAACGGCCGTGTTCGGTATGGGAACGGGTGTGT
>NZ_JBHUJW010000014.1:384-712 GCF_042683565.1 Brevibacillus sp. GCM10020057 | reverse complement strand
GGGCACCTTGTTCCTCGCTAGACGCTTTTCTTGGCAGTGTGAAATCAGGGACTTCGGTACTGTAATTTCCCTCGCCATCACAGCTTGCCCTTACGGTGTGCGGATTTGCCTACACACCAAGCTTGCTGCTTGGACGGCCATCCAGTAGGCCGCTCGCCCTATCCTCCTGCGTCACGCCATTGCTCAAGCGGAACATAAGGTGGTACAGGAATATCAACCTGTTGTCCATCGCCTACGCCTTTCGGCCTCAGCTTAGGTCCCGACTAACCCTGGGAGGACGAGCCTTCCCCAGGAACCCTTAGGCTTTCGGTGGACAAGATTCTCACTT
>NZ_JBHUJW010000014.1:0-328 GCF_042683565.1 Brevibacillus sp. GCM10020057 | reverse complement strand
TATACTTGGGGACCTTAGCTGATGGTCTGGGCTGTTTCCCTTTTGACGATGGATCTTAGCACTCACCGTCTGACTCCCGGACATAAGTCATTGGCATTCGGAGTTTGACTGAGTTCGGTAACCCGATGAGGGCCCCTAGCCCAATCAGTGCTCTACCTCCAAGACTCTAAGGGTCCCACCGGACACAAGCTTACGCTCGCGTCCGGCGAGGTCCCGATCCGAGGCTAGCCCTAAAGCTATTTCGGGGAGAACCAGCTATCTCCGAGTTCGATTGGAATTTCACCGCTAGCCACACCTCATCCCCGCACTTTTCAACGTGCGTGGGTTC
>NZ_JBHUJW010000013.1:0-601 GCF_042683565.1 Brevibacillus sp. GCM10020057 | reverse complement strand
AACCACCATAAAAAGCCACGTATTCGTTCACCCAGGGTTATTCACTAGTTTGGGAAGAAACGAAAAGAGCCAAACCCATTTTCATGATGGGGTGTGGCTCGAGGAGGCATGGAGGTTTTTGTTTTAACAGATCCATTGTTTTTTAAGACCATATGATAATGGAAGCTTGCACTCCATACATGACGTATCATTTCCCCAAAGGACAACGCCTCTTTATCCGGTCTCCAAGTAATCCAGCTATCGGGAAGTGATTCCCATAATTTTATAGAGCGTCGACGGGTTTCTTTTAAGTTCAATATAATGAGATCAATTGCATTCATCATTATTTCCCCCTGGTATTAGACTCAAGGTAATTGTATCAATAATACATTTAGGGTATCATCAAAATATGAATGTATATCCGAATATCTCATATATTGCCAAACTAATTGGTGAACCAACAAGAGCAATCATCTTGGACTGTTTAATGAATGGTCAAGCACTTGTTTATTGCACAATAGAAATGCCTAATATTGCAGCGTAAAAATGCTCAAGGCAAATACAAAAAAGGCACTTGTCAGCACCCATATTTCCTCCTACCGTTAGGTTTGCGACAACTTAG
>NZ_JBHUJW010000012.1:416-86783 GCF_042683565.1 Brevibacillus sp. GCM10020057 | reverse complement strand
GGATAAGCGCTGAAAGCATCTAAGCGTGAAGCCCCCCTTAAGATGAGATTTCCCACAGCGTCAAGCTGGTAAGACCCCTCATAGACGATGAGGTTGATAGGTTCGGTGTGGAAGCGCGGTAACGCGTGGAGCTGACGAATACTAATCGGTCGAGGACTTATCCACACACCCTTGGCAAGCATGCAGATCCAGTTTTGAAGGTGCGAATCCTTCATTATTCCTCGGTAGCTCAGTTGGTAGAGCAATCGGCTGTTAACCGATCGGTCGGCGGTTCGAGTCCGTCCCGAGGAGCCATCTTTATGCTCCTGTAGCTCAGTCGGTAGAGCGTTTCCATGGTAAGGAAGAGGTCGCAGGTTCGATTCCTGTCGGGAGCACCAGCAAAATTTTCGCATGTATGGCCCGTTGGTGAAGCGGTTTAACACAGCAGCCTTTCACGCTGTCATACAGGGGTTCGAATCCCCTACGGGTCACCTGAACATACCTCACGAGCAATTGGGCTCCCCGCAATGAGTGGCGAATTTGCTGCAGAGCATAGAGGCTTCTTTGCGAGGGGACATGGAGGCTTAGCTCAGCTGGGAGAGCATCTGCCTTACAAGCAGAGGGTCGGCGGTTCGATCCCGTCAGCCTCCACCACCCTGTTGATCAACGAAAAGCGCAGCGTCTTGTCGTAGAGTCGACACTTGGCCGTACATGGTCATCGTCGCGGGATGGAGCAGCTCGGTAGCTCGTCGGGCTCATAACCCGAAGGTCGCAGGTTCAAATCCTGCTCCCGCAACCAAATTTTTCCTCTGGTACTATTCGATCACGTATCGGAATTACAGGGAATAGAAGCATCTGTATCGTGCAACCAATGCTTCTTTTTAAGTGGAGCTGTGGTGAAGTTGGAGTTCACGCCGGTCTGTCACACCGGAGGTCGCGGGTTCGAGTCCCGTCAGCTCCGCCATTTCTCACTACTCAAAGAAATGGCGGCCATCAATGGATATGAAAATGTTAAAACATATTTAAGAAATCATTGAATATCCGGAATGGTTTTGATAAAATAGACAAGTACGCCGGTATAGCTCAATTGGTAGAGCACCTGACTTGTAATCAGGGGGTTGTGGGTTCAAGTCCTATTGCCGGCACCATTTGCGGGGAGATAGCGAAGTGGCTAAACGCGGCAGACTGTAAATCTGCTCCCTCTGGGTTCGGCGGTTCGAATCCGTCTCTCCCCACCACGTATATTTCGAGAGCCATTAGCTCAGTTGGTAGAGCATCTGACTTTTAATCAGAGGGTCGAAGGTTCGAGTCCTTCATGGCTCACCAGTTTTTTCTTCCTGTATCGCGAGGCACAGCTTGGCAAAGCGTGACTGGTCGTTCAGCGAAGACAAGTACACATGCGGTCGTGGCGGAATTGGCAGACGCGCTAGATTCAGGTTCTAGTGGTGGCAACACCGTGGAGGTTCAAGTCCTCTCGACCGCACCAAACCACCCCGAATACCAATTTCAACGTTGCATGCGGACGTAGCTCAATTGGTAGAGCGTCGCCTTGCCAAGGCGAAGGTCGCGGGTTCGAGACCCGTCGTCCGCTCCATGATGATCTTCAGGTCTCTCACCCGTACCGGGTTCACCCTCGAAGATTGGACAAAGGAGAATCGCTCGGGTACTACAGATCCGGCTTGTCAGGAAGCGTTTCGACGCAGCGGCGCCGGTTGGAAGCGAGACCCGTCGTCCGCTCCATACAATATGTGCCCTTAGCTCAGCTGGATAGAGCGTTTGACTACGAATCAAAAGGTCGGGAGTTCGAATCTCTCAGGGCACGCCACTCTTAAAATAAAGAAGCATGTACAGTCGGGAAGTAGCTCAGCTTGGTAGAGTACTTGGCTTGGGACCAAGGGGTCGCAGGTTCGAATCCTGTCTTCCCGACCATGATTTGCCCATCATTATCTAGCTTTGCCGGGGTGGCGGAATGGGCAGACGCAACAGACTTAAAATCTGTCGGGAGTTTCTCCCGTACCGGTTCAAGTCCGGTCCTCGGCACCATCACAATGACATGCGGGTGTAGTTCAATGGTAGAACCCCAGCCTTCCAAGCTGGTCGCGTGGGTTCGATTCCCATCACCCGCTCCATACGAATGAACAGGGAGCTGATTTGGTTGCCCTGTTTTTTTGTTTGTGCTTCTACTTTTCTTGCCGTCCCATCGGCAAGGAAGCCCGCTATCTGTAAGCGTCTTTGAAGAAATGCTTTTGGTGACCTTGGGAAGTCGCTTTTTGCCGGAAAGAAGGCACAAAAAAGGATCGGGGCAACCGTTTCAGAACGGACTGCTCAGATCCTGGGCTTGTCGAAGTGTGTCTAATCTTTTTGGTGGTAGAAACATATGTTTTCGTGTAGAGTAGGCTGTAGATCGTTTACCCACACGATAGGTAACGGATCTCTTGCCTTGCCTCCTGATTTCAGGAGGCTTTTTTTATGTGCATGCAAAGATCAAAGCATATCAAAACTGCTGCTCCCGGTTCTCGCTCGTCTCGAGAGGCAGGGAGACGATAAAGCGCGTGCGTACCTCGTTGGAGTCGCAGTGAATGGTTCCGTTATGCTTCTCAATAATATTTTTGCAAATCGAAAGACCGATGCCTGTCCCGTTTTGTTTCGTCGTGAAAAATGGCTGAAACAGATTCTCGACAATTTCGGGCGGGATCATTTCGCCGTTGTTCTCCACGCTCAAATACAGCCAACCATCGGAGGTAGTAGAAATGACCTGGATGCATTTATCCGTCCGGTGCTGGACTGCATCGATCGCATTGTTCAGCAGATTGACGATCACTTGCTTCAGTCCTTCTTCATAACAAGCAAGCGAGCAGGGGTGGATTTGTTTTGCAAAGTGAATGTTTTCTCCCAAAAGGCGCGGAGTGATGAGCAATTCCACTTCTTCAAAAAGGCTTTCTACTTGAACGGTCTTGAATATTTCATCCAGGATCGGTTTTTTCGAGAAGCTCAAAAATCCCGTCAGTTGACGATGCAAATTTTCAAACTCGTGCATGATGACCTGGATGTACGACTGGAGCTTTGCCTGTCCTTTGGTAGACTCGCTGATCAGCTTGAGGAAGCCTTCGATTGCACAGAGCGGATTGCGCAGCTCATGAGCCATGTTAGCGGCGATTTTGCCGAGCATCGTCAATTTGTCGTTGTGCAGGTAAGAGATCGTTTCTTCCTTTTGAACCAATTCCTCGTTCATCATCTGCTCAAAATGGTACACGGCCCAGAAGACACTCTCGTCCATCGCCTTCCCGAGCTGGTTTTCCAGATAGAGCATATCTGCAGGAGACAATGACCATTTATGAAGTTCGGGCTGAACGACTCTCCAAAAGACGTTCCGATACAGTTGATATGTGCGCAAAATGGAGGAGAAGGGGAATTCCTGAGAGCGCAACCACTCGCCCATATCCAGTGACCAGGCTTGCATATCCTGATCCACATCTTCCACCAGATAACGAGCCAAGAGTACCGTGCGCTTTTCTGCAAAATCACGGGGGATTGTTACAGGAATTTCCATACTACGAACAATTTCTTGCATCCACAACGTAGTAATATTTGGCGCCATATCTAAAATTTTCCTCGAAATGTCATACAAATTAAGCGTCACAGTGTCCACCATCTCTTATCCACCCCACTAAAATCGTATAAGAAAAGGGGGCGGAAAGACAAGGTATAAATCTCCTAAATTCGCAATAAAATGATTTTTTTGTTGAACTTTTCATCTACAAAATCCGCCAAAAGCTTCCTTATTTCGGAAAAATATTTAATCATTAGTCCGATTCTAGTCGCATAAAGTAGAATGGACAAACGTTGGTGGACCAGGGGAGGCAAGGATGGAGGAGCATTTTTGGCTGGGACTGGTGCATATCTTTCTGATCGATCTCGTGCTGAGCAGCGACAATGCCGTCGTGATCGGAATGGCTTGCCGGGGGCTTCCACACAGAGAGCGAGCCTGCGCGGTCATGTACGGAACATTAGGCGCCATCGGGCTGCGCATATTTTTGACAAGCTTGACGACCTGGATGCTTGACATACCGCTAGTCAAAGCGACCGGCGGATTATTGCTGCTCTGGATCGCGTGCAAGCTGATTATAGGGGAAAACGAAGAAGTGGCGGAAGTTTCGCGCAATCATACGGTGGGGCAAGCTGTGCGGACGATCATTTTGGCGGATTTTGTGATGAGCCTGGACAATGTGCTGGCAGTCGGTGGCGCGGCACACGGGGAATTGTGGCTGGTCGTTCTTGGGCTTTTGATGAGCATTCCGCTGTTGATGTGGGGGAGTGCCTGGATTGCTCGTCTGATGAACCGCTTCTCGTGGCTGGTCATCCTGGGGGGAGGCATTCTTGCGTTCACCGCTGCGGATATGTGTCTGGAGGACCCTTACATATGGAAATGGATCAATCCGCTTATGCTCAACCACGCGTGGCTTCCCGTCATCATCGCCGCCCTCGTCATGGCGTGGGGACGTATGAAAAGGGCGTAATCCGGTGATGGAAATGCCTGAATCTGGGGCATACTACAACTAAACATGGCAGAAAGGAACCGGATGCAGATGAATTCGAGTCTTTTGATGCTCTGGGGGGTGTGGGACAACATTTATCAGCGCTGCACGCGGCTGCGCTACATCGAAAAGGGAGCCAATATTTTTCGTGTTGTTCCGCTTCGTTATCGAGGGGAGACACTCGTCACCACCGATCATAAACGAATCCACAACGGTGATCTGATTCTCAAGATCCACATTCATAACTACTACTTCGCAACCCTCTGTAAAGGGGTCAAGGATGACCTCAAACTGGCCTTGCTCCTGCGCCGTCATATCATGCAGTCGCTGCCGAAGCTGGCGCATTACCTGGAGACGTTGGAGAACAAGGAGGATATAAAAGGAATTGTCGGCACGACGATGCTGCATAAAGGGGTGCAGCCCCTTGGCTTCTCCATCTCGGATGTGCCTATGAACTGGTTCTTCCGCTACAAACGGTGGTATTTGCGCCTCTTGTTGCGCATCATTCACCCGGATGGGAAAAGGCGGGTACAGGCGTGGAATCACGAGATGCCGTTGAAGCGCGTGTACATGTCCAAAGAAACACTGCTTGCAAGATACGGTTCTGGCAATCAGACGACGGGAGACACGAACTGATGGGCAGGCGTTTTGTACTCGTGACGGAAGAGTGGGCGGGCAGTGGTCACCGCATGGCTGCTCAGGCTCTGGCAGAAGAGCTGCTTCGGGAAAATGTTGAGTTTGTGCGAATCGTAGGTGGTTTGGAGACGGCCAGTCCCGCTTTGCTTGAGCTGTCCCGTTTTTTTTATGCGGCGATGCTGCGCTATGCGCCCCTGCTCTGGCAACGCATCTATGAGCGGGAGAAAATGTGGAGCAAGGCGCTGAAAAAGCCGCTTGGCTGGTGGCTGTCCCAACGGCTTGCGCAGCAAGTGCTGGAACGCGAGCAGCCCGATGTGGTTGTCGCTACGCATGCCTGTTGTCTGGCGGCGCTGGCAAGGGCCAAGCGCAGCGCAGCGCGGCCGTTTCATCTGGTGAGTGTCCCGACCGATTACCATGTGAACCATTTCTGGGTCGATCCGCTCGTCGATACGTACATCGTGGCCCATGAACAGCTGGCGGAAATATTGACCGACCGATACCAGGTGTCTGCGGATAAAATTCGCGTCCACGGTATTCCGGTGCGGCCGGCTTTTCGCGAGGCGCAGCAAATCGACAAGCCTGTCTGGAAGTCTCGCCTCGGTCTTCAGCCAAAGACGTTTACGGTCCTGGTGAGCGGAGGCGAGGGCGGTTACGGCGGGATCGAGGATGTGCTGCAGGCACTGGTGCAATTTTCCGAGCCGCTGCAAGTCGTCGTGGTCACCGGCAAAAACATGCGGCTGCAGGAAAAGCTGCAAGCATGGCTGAGCCGCCAGGGCCGCCTGCGCCACCTCGTCTGGATCAAGGGCTACGAGCCGCAGATGTGGCAGTGGATCGGGGCAGCAGATGCGTATATTTCCAAACCGGGTGGAATCAGCTGCGCAGAGGCGCTGACGCTGAAAACCCCGATCATTTTGTACAAGCCCTTGCCGGGGCAGGAGCGGCAAAACAGCGAATTTTTGCAGCGCAACCAGGCGGCGGCCGCAGCGGCGAAGCCTGCGGATATCCGCGACATCGTCAGCCGCTGGAGAGATCGGGAGGTGTGGGAGCAGGAGATCGAGAAAATGGAGCGGTTGCGTCGTCCGGAAGCCACCCGCGAAATCGCAGAATATCTGCTCAGGTTATAAAGCTATAAATTGGCAGTAAAATTCTTGCGCCATGACGAATGAACCGCTTTTCCTCCACACATATTAAGGCTACTAAACGAAGAGGAGGTGATACAGATGGCTAACAACAACAGATCCAGTAACAACCTGGTTGTGCCGCAAGCGAATCAGGCCCTGGACCAGTTGAAGTACGAAATCGCTTCCGAATTCGGCGTTCAGCTTGGTCCTGACACCACATCCCGTCAAAACGGTTCGGTTGGTGGAGAGATTACCAAGCGTCTTGTCTCCTTCGCTGAACAACAATTGGCTGGTCGTGGTTAATTGAATAAGCTGGATGGGGAAAGGCACCTGCGGGTGTCTTTCCTTTTTGGATTGCGGGATACAAAAGGAGGAAAGAAAATGCCGGATTGGCTCAACATAACGGTCCGTTCACTCGGAGCGCTGGTCTATTTGTTTCTCCTGACCAAGATGATCGGCAAAAGACAAATTCGCCAGCTCACGTACATCGAGTACATAGTCGGCATTACCATTGGTTCGATTGCGGCTTTCATGGCGACTGAGATGGACGGGCCTATTTACCACAGCATCATTTCTCTCACCATCTTTGCCACATTTCCCGTACTGAGCGAATGGTTGTCCCTGAAAAGCAAAAGGTTCCGCGATCTGATGGAAGGAAAGTCGACCATCGTCATTCAGGACGGGAAAATATTGGAGAACAATCTCGCCAAAGAAAAGCTGACCTCTGAAGATTTGCTGGAGCAGCTGCGCATCAAAAACGTCTTTCGTGTCGCGGATGTGGAATTCGCCATGATGGAGACGAGCGGCGAGCTGACGGTCATGCTGAAGTCCGAGCAGCAGCCCGTCACGCCGGGACAACTCGGACTGAACGTGCCGCCGGCGAAAGCGCCGCAAACGATCATCATGGATGGAAAAATCATGCAGATCCCGCTGGCTGCGATCGGGAAAAACCAGGAATGGCTGGAAACAGAGCTGAAGAAGCGCAACAAGACGGTGGAAGACGTCTATCTCGCCCAGGTGGACGAGAGCGGCAACCTGTACCTCGATTTTTTCAGCGATGCCGGCAGTAACAAGAAAAAGCCGCGCATTCAGGAGACGTACGAGACGTTGAAGCAGTGCCTGCAGGATCTGGAGCAGCAAGCCAACGCTGAACAAGATTCCCGGCTGCAGGCGAAGTACAAGGAGAGTGCAACGAAGCTGGAAGAAATTTTGCGGCAGATTCAGCCCCGCTACAAGCGCTGACGTTTGTGCGCCAGGCCAGCGCGGAGGTAGCCATTGGCGCTTTTGCCAGAATGCTTGAATTGAACCTTCTTTCGCCAGCTTGTAGAATGTCAGCGTAAGGAGGGACGTTTATGTTGTGGCATAAAAAGACGCTGACTACCTTGCTAATGGCCATTTTGATCGTGGTCATTGCGATGCCAGCGCAGTCGTTCGCAGCTGCTTCGCTGCAGCGAGGAAGCGTGAACGGCGATGTATGGGATTTGCAGTATCGCTTGCAAATACTCGGTCTGTATAAAGACGATCTGGATGGAAAATTTGGAGCCAATACCGCAAGTGCGGTCAAACAATTTCAAAGAAAATACGGCCTGCCCGCTGACGGCGTGGCTGGAACCCAGACTTGGAAAACGCTCAAAAAAGTGTCCGTCAACAAGACGGAGATGCAACTGCTCGCCCAATTGGTCTACGCGGAAGCGCGGGGGGAGTCGTATGTGGGGCAAGTAGCCGTCGCGGCTGTCGTCATGAACAGGCTGCGCTCCAGTGATTTTCCCGCCACGGTCAAAGGGGTGATTTTTGAGCCGTACGCCTTTACATCCGTAAACGACGGCCAATTCTGGCTGACGCCGAATGCGACTGCCTATCGTGCTGCCTGGGACGCGGTGAGAGGCTGGGACCCGACCAACGGGGCTCTGTACTACTTCAACCCGAATACGGCGACATCGGGCTGGATTTGGACACGCCCGCAGATCAAGCAAATCGGCAAGCACATTTTCGCCCGCTAACGGCAAAAAAGCGTTCTTGAAGGCAGACAGATCCGCTGGCCCCTTCAAGAGCGCTTTCTTTTGTCCAGGGAACTGGCAACAATTGTGCATTGTAATTGCCCGCAGGTTCGATAAAATATTTTGAAAGATGTGTCATATCGTAATATCGGAGGTCGATGATGAGGAAGGTACTGATCCTGGCCTCGCTGGCGGCCATGTTGATCGTGGGAACGCCAGTCGCAGAGGCAATGACAAATGAGATGAATTCTTCTACCCCGTATGTGGACATTGCAGGTCATTGGGCAGAAAAAGAGATTGAAAAATTATACATAGCGGGGACAGTCGGCCAGATGGAAGCATTCCGGCCGGATGATCCGGTGACCCTTGGCGAACTCATCACGATGTTCGTAAAGGCAAAAGGGATCGAACCGGTCAAAACGACGGAATCTGCTTTCGCGGATATTCCGGCGGACAGCTGGCTGGCGCCCTATGCGAATACGGCATACCGATTGGGAATCGTCCATGGGCAAAAGAAGGGCAGCCGGGTTTATTTGAATCCGGACAAGCAAGTGACACGTGAAGAATTGGTGTCCATTCTGGTCCGCTCCATGGGAGAGAGCGGAGCCGCGAATCAGGTGAATTGGACGGCAGCGATGCAGACTCTGGCCATGTACAAGGACGGAGGAAGCGTAGGCGAGGCGTATCAGCGGCCTCTCGTGTACGCCCTGGAGCATCGGCTGGTCAGCCCGTACCAGGACGGGACGCTCAAGCCGCTGGCACCCATGACGCGCGCAGAGGCGGCCACGTATGCTGCGCTTCATCTGCTCGAGCCGAAAAGCAAGACGGCTGCACCAAAAGTGCTGGCAAACGGGACGGCCTATCGTCAAAAGCTGACCGTAGAGACGACAGCCTATTGCTTCGCCAGCGATCCGACGGTCCTGTCCTATCTGGAGTACCCACTGCGCCCCGGAATTGTGGCGGTCGATCCGAGTGTCATTCCGCTCGGGAGCCATCTGTACATAGACGGATATGGCTATGCAGTGGCGGCAGATATCGGCGGCGCCGTCAAGCAGCACCATGTGGACCTGTTCCTGCCTTCTCTACGCGATGCGCAGAATTACGGCATGAAACAAGGTGTGAATGTATACTTACTGGATTGACGGCAGATGGACATATTTTCCACTCTTTCCTCTCATACTAAGGGGGAAGGGTGGGATTTTTTGTGGTTTGGATAATCCTCGTGGTGGTTGTCCTCATGCTGTTGCTGTTTGTTACACCGGTGCAGATCACACTCTTTTATGGCAGAGTCGGAGAAAACGATCACGCAGTCGTCGAGGTGTCCGCCTGGTTTCGCCTGATTCACAGGAAATACGAAATCCCCATGGTGTTCGTGAAGCAATCAGAGGCTGGACCGGAGCTGGTGGCAAAGGTGGAGACGGTTTTGCAAAAACAGAAAACGACGGAAAAAATCAAAGACCTCACACGCAAACAGGTGAACAAATGGTACCACAACTATCGGGAGATTTTGGACAAGGTGCACGACCTGCATCCGCTGTTCAATGAGCTGTTTCGGAAAATCCGTTGTACACGCCTGGAATGGCACACGCGGATGGGAACGGGGCAAGCGGCGGAGACAGGCGCGTTGACAGGAGTGGTCTGGGGAGTCAAAAGCCTGATCGTCGGCGTGCTCTCCCACTCGATCTCGCTGCGCATCATCCCGAGGCTGAGCGTAGAGCCAGTGTGGAATCAAGCGCTGATCCGCACGAATTTTCACTGCGACCTCCACCTGATGCTGGGTCACGTCCTCGTCGTCCTGGCCAAAATGTACGTCCGCCTGCGCAAAGGCCGTGAGCGCAAGTGGCGTAGCGCGCCGTCTGAAGCGTGAGGGGAGGCTGAAAAAATGGAAGGAGAACCAGAGCGAGCGGCAGGAAAAGGGCGCAAGCAAACGGAAGGAGTACATACTCTTTCTCCTTTGTGGGGATGCTAACATCGCAGAACGATACCGAAGAAGTATGTTAGCCACAAGGGAGGAAATCGTAATGGCAGACCATCCCATTCAAGGCTTAATGCGGACAGCGATGGAAAATATCAAGCAAATGGTCGATGTGAACACGATCATCGGGGACCCGGTGGAGACCCCGGACGGCTCCGTCATCCTCCCCATCTCGAAGGTAGGATTCGGCTTCGCGGCGGGGGGAAGCGAATTTCAGTACGACCGGGACCATCCGGGTGCGATCGGGTATCCGTTTGGCGGGGGGAGCGGCGGCGGCGTCTCGATCACGCCGGTAGCGTTTCTCGTGGTAGGGAAGCAAGGCATTCGTTCGATCCCGTTGGAAAACACGACCCATCTGTACGACCGGATTTTGGACTCGGTGCCGCAATTTGTAGACAAGTTGCAATCGATGTTTAAGAAGGACGAGCAGACCATGCACACCACGACAGTAAAGCTCGAAGAAAACGATCTGGAAGACCTGATGGAACGCAGCTGAAGATGCGCCGCACAAACAAAAACAGGTACGCCCGATTTTGCGGCGTACCTGTTTTGCGTCCAGACAAGAAAGGATTCGATTTCGATCCGATACAAGACGGTGAAATGAGACTTGTGTGCCCTTGAGTCGAAGTCCATGGAAAAATTCGCAAGGGCGGGATTCACAATCAAAACAGCACATTGAAAAACAGGCCCTTGCTGGCTGCGTGGAGGTATCGCAAGCTTGCGGGCGAGGATCGAAGGTACGGTTTGGCGCTGACGACATGGTCGAACGAGCGGGAAAACGCGCCGGACGGCACCTTTTGCACGCGGAGGATCTCCTCGCGAAACTGTTGGGAAAGTCCTTTCATGTCGTCCACAAACTCCGCATGGCGAGCCTGCACCGTCGAACGCAGCAGCGCTTCATCCAATGTCAAAAGACCGTCGGCCTGCAGCGAAATGCCGTAACGGCGCAATGTATCGCCTGCGGCTTGCGCGACTCGTGAGAACGTATCGAGCTTTTGCGTGCTGATGGTTGCGCCATGCTCGTCCAGGAACGTTTGCAGCCGATTGTAGCAATCCACCAGTACCCGTGTTTGCCGCAACATCCGATCCGTATCCGGCACGACGGAAATAGTGACGGGAGCCGTGCCGTCCTGGTGCAAACGTACCTGCACTTCTCCGTTGCCGAGGGAAAACTGGTTGGCAGGGAAGCGCAGCGGTACGCCGTCCACGACGACCTCTGCCATGGCGGATAGGTCAGAGGAGCTACCCTCTGGCAAAGGCGTCTTTGTCCGGGGATGCGCCACGCGGATGTGATCCAGAAGGTACTGGCGCGTCCGGGCATGGGAACGGGCTTCTGCTGTCGCCGTTTCAGGGTCCGAGCTGATGGCCAGACGTTGGCCGACGGCGCTGTTCCTGCGCTCCGGATCGAATTCGCGGGCGGCATGGTCCAGAGCGGACGAGTAGCGGTAGAGCCGCGAAAGGGAAGCAGACAGCTCGGTTATCCACTGCTGTTCACGGGTGTAGAACGGTTGCAGGCTGTAACTGACGATCGGGTCGACAGGGGCTTGCAGCTTCGCCTGAGCCATCTGAATACGGTAGCGTCCAACCCGATGGCTGTACGGGATATGGCTGATCTTGCTTACTTTCATGCCGCTCACCTCCTGTTTCCGAAGTTCTACACCCATTATAGTGGATCGTTATTCCATTTCAATGAGCAGATCGCCAGTCTCGATCGCTTCTCCTGCCTTGACGAATACGGTCTTGATCTTGCCGTCTGCCGGAGCCTGGATGGTCGTTTCCATTTTCATGGCCTCGCTGACCAAGAGGTGCTCTCCTTTGCGCACCTTGTCGCCCTCGGAGACAAGCACCTTCAGCACTTTTCCGGGCATGGAAGCGCCCAGATGCGCCTGGTTTTGCGGATCGGCCTTGCGTCTTGCCTTTTCGCTGATGACCGCCGACTGATCGTGCACGAAAATTTCCCGCGGCTGTCCGTTCAGCTCGAAGTAAATGATGCGCCGTCCGTCCGGGTGCAGCTCCCCGACTGCGACGAGCTTGATGATGAGCGTTTTGCCGCGTTCGATGGTGATCGCCGTCTCCTCTCCCGGACGCAGCCCGTAGAAGAAGGTAGGAGTGTTCAATACGGACAGGTCGCCGTACTCCTTCATGCGCTGGTCGAACTGCAAAAACACCTGCGGATACATGATGTAAGAGAGGACATCAAGCTCGCTCGGCTCGCGTCCGATTTTCTCTTCCAGCTCCGCCGCCACCTGTGCGAAGTTGACCGGGGCGAGCAGCTCGCCCGGGCGAGCGGTAAAGGCGTCGCAGCCCTTGAGCACAAGCTCCTGCAGCTTTTTCGGGAAGCCTCCCGGCGGTTGCCCCAGAAAGCCCTGGAAGAACTGAATGACGGAATCCGGGAAGTCGAGACGCGCTCCTTTTTCCCAGATGTTTTCTTCGGTGAGGTTGTTTTGCACCATGAACAGCGCCATATCTCCGACAACCTTCGAGGAAGGCGTCACTTTTACGATGTCGCCGCACATCTGGTTCACAACCGCATACATGCGCTTGACTTCCTCCCAGCGGCCTTCCAGCCCGACGGCTTTGGCCTGCTGCTCGAGGTTGGTGTACTGGCCGCCCGGCATCTCGTGCACGTATACTTCGGTGTTGCTCGCTTTCATCCCGCTCTCGAAGCCTTGGTAGTAAGGGCGGACGTCCTCCCAGTAATCCGCCAGCTTGTTGAACGCGTCGAGGGACAGCTGGCTGTCGCGCTCAGTGTGAGCGAGGCTGGCGATCAGGCCGTTCAGGCTTGGCTGCGAGGTCAGGCCGGACATCGAGCTGACGCAGGCGTCCACGATGTCTGCACCTGCTTCGATGGCCTTGAGCAGCATCGCGGAGCCGTTGCCGGAAGTGTCGTGCGTATGCAGGTGAATCGGGATGCCGATCTCCTGCTTGAGTGCGCGGACCAGCTCGTAGGCGGCGTACGGCTTCAGGAGGCCGGCCATGTCCTTGATCGCGAGGATGTGCGCACCGGCCTTTTCCAGCTGTTTCGCCAGATCGACGTAGTAGGACAAGGTGTATTTCGTTTTCGTCGGATCGAGAATGTCTCCCGTGTAGCAGATGGAAGCCTCGGCGATTTTGCCCGTCTCGCGCACCGCGTTGATGGCGGTCTGCATGCCCGGCAGCCAGTTCAGGCTGTCGAAGATGCGGAAGACATCAATGCCGTTTTCCGCCGCTGCCTTGACAAACGACTGGATGACGTTGTCCGGATAGTTCGTGTAGCCGACGGCGTTCGCCCCACGCAGCAGCATCTGGAACAAAATGTTCGGGATGCGCTGGCGCAAGATTTGCAGCCGCTCCCACGGCGACTCCTGCAAGAAGCGCATGCTGGTGTCGAACGTTGCACCGCCCCACATTTCCAGGGAGAAAAGCCCTGCGCCCAGCTTGCCTGTCGCTTCCGCCACCGAGGCGAGGTCGTACGTGCGGACGCGGGTCGCAAACAGCGACTGGTGTGCATCGCGGAACGTCGTGTCCGTGATGAGTACCTGCTTTTGCTGCTGAATCCACTTGACCAGCCCGTCGGCGCCTTCGCGTTCGAGAATCTGCTTCGTGCCGTCCGGATAAGGCTGGCTGAACGGCGTGCGCGGGATGCGCGGAGAGTCGAAGTGCGGCTTTTTCTCCGGCTTGCCGAGGCCCGGATGTCCGTTCACGATGGTATTGCCGATGTAGGACAAGAGCTTCGTCCCGCGGTCCTGTCTGCCGGGGAAACTGAACAGTTCGGGCTTCGTATCAATAAAGGAAGTGTCGTAGTTGCCGCTCAAAAAGTCAGGATGGGTGACGACGTTTTCCAGAAACGGCAAGTTCGTCTTCACGCCGCGAATCCGGAATTCCCGCAAGGTCCGCAGCATTTTGCGTGCTGCCTGATCGAAGCTGGCGCCGTAGGTCGAGATTTTGACCAGCAGCGAATCGTAGAACGGGGTAATGATCGCGCCCGGGTAGCCGTTGCCGCCGTCGAGACGGACGCCGAAGCCGCCGCCGGAGCGCCATGCCAGAAGACGTCCCGCGTCCGGCAGGAAGTTGTTTTCCGGGTCCTCCGTCGTCACGCGGCACTGGATGGCGTAACCGTTCATCGTGACGGCATCCTGCGAGGCGATGCCGATTTCCGCGTCGGAGAGGGCATGTCCTTCGGCGATGCGGATTTGTGCCTGGACGATATCGATTCCCGTGATCAGCTCGGTAATGGTATGCTCGACCTGAATGCGCGGGTTGACTTCAATGAAATAAAAGCGTTTGTCCGGCGTGAGCAAAAACTCCACGGTGCCCGCGTTGGAATAGCCGGCCTTTTGCATCAAGGTCAGTGCCGCCTGGCAAATTTCGCGGCGCAGCGCGTCGTCAAGCGATTGGCTGGGGGCTACTTCCACCACTTTTTGATGGCGGCGCTGTACGGAGCAGTCGCGCTCGTAGAGGTGGACAATGTTGCCGTGGTTGTCGCCCAAAATTTGCACCTCGATATGCTTGGGCTGCTCCAGGTAACGCTCCAGATACACTTTTGCGTTTCCAAACGAGGAACGGGCTTCGGAGCGTGCCCGATCGAGCGCATCCTGCAGTTCGTCCTGGCTGCGCACGATGCGCATGCCGCGCCCGCCGCCTCCGGATACCCCTTTGATGATGATCGGGTAGCCGTATTCTTTTGCAAACAGCAGCGCTTCCTGCAGCGACTCGATCGGCTCCGGCGTCCCGGGAATGACGGGGATGTTCGCCTCGATCGCCAGTCGTCTCGCCTCGACCTTGTCGCCGAACTTCTCAATCAGTTCAGGGGAGGGACCGATGAAGATGATTCCTTCTTCCTGGCAGCGTTTCGCGAATTCGGCATTTTCGGCGAGGAAGCCGTAGCCGGGGTGAATTGCGTCGATATCGTTGCGTTTGGCGATCTCGATGATGCTTTCGATGTCCAGATAGGCTTCAATCGGGCCTTTGCCGGCACCGACGAGGTAGGACTCGTCCGCCTTGAACCGGTGAATCGAGACGTTGTCCTGCTCCGAGTAAATCGCCACGGTGCGGATTCCAAGCTCGGTAGCGGCACGGAAAATACGGATCGCAATCTCTCCCCGGTTCGCCACCAGTAATCGGTTGATCTTTCTCTTTTGCATGGTTTCTCTCCCCTTTTATCCATGTAGACACGATGAAAAAGCTTGTTCGATACAATTGAGAAAAATATATATAATTACAATATACAAAATCCAAGTTACACAAAACAGACTTTTTTCCTGACAGCCAGTCGTGTCTATTCAAAAACGGAGGGATCATTTGTGAGACAGCCGCTGCCCGTATTTGTGTACGGAACGCTCCTGCAAGGATTTCAAAACCATGAATGGTATGTAAAGCCGTACGCCCATCAAGCCGTTCCTGCCAAGATCAGAGGGGAAATCTATCATCTGCCGCAAGGGTATCCGGGTTTGCTGGCAGGGGAAGATGAGGTCGTCGGCGCACTCCTGTATTTCGCTCCCGACGCATACGAGAAAGCGCTCGCCGGACTGGACAAGCTGGAGACCTACTTTGGACCGAACGACCCGCGCAACGAATACGACCGCATAGAGGTACAGGCAGTGCAGTCCGGAACGGGGGAAGTGGTGAGGGCCTACGTCTACCGCTATCTGGACGAGGCTTACGTCAGACGGCAGGGGATTCGTGTAGCGGATGGCGACTGGCGCAGCTATATGCTAGGGGAGCGGGCTGAATAGCGGACGATGCTTTTGCCAAAACTGGTAGGGAAAAGGAGGGACCCTGCCATGGAATTGCTGAATGAGGCTCCTGCCCGGGTGTGGCGCCTGTTGATTCCATCCAGTCATTGGATGTTCCCGGATGAAGTGCCAAAGGATGAGTTGATTTTTCATTACCGCGACCATATTTACTTTGTAAACAGTGACGGCTCTGTTCTGTCCATGCCCAAGCCTGCTGGCTGCGACCTGCTTGATTTGGGCACTTTGCTGGAGTATTTGGCCACATCGGACGAAACCTTTGACTTTGACGACGCGGGACAGTTTGACTACGGCTTCGTCCTGAAACGGATGGGCTACATCGTCCCGGTCAAGCAAAAGGCGAAAAAAGCGACCTACCAGATCCACATCATCAACACGGCCCTGCCCAAGACACTCGCCAGTCGCTACGAATTAAAAAACGTCCACTTCGTCTTCGCGCTCTACCACGCCTTGATGCGCTGCCACGAGCTCAACGAGAAAACAAACTGGGAGTACGAGCATGAAGTGAAGAGCATCGAGATGGTAGAGTCGGCTCCCTCGGGAAAAGTGCAACTGAATCTGTAATTTCTACTATTGGCATAGTGAAAAAAAGCGGCTGATAGGGTATGATGAGAAGGTACATATGAATGATTGGTGAGGAGGAAGAAATCATGACAACTGCTGTAGAGCGCCAAGGCGCATTCGTATTCAAAGGTGGCCCTGTCACTTTGCTGGGTCCGGAAATCAAAGTGGGCGACAAGGCTCCTGACTTCACGGTAGTAGGCGGCGACCTGAGCCCTGTAACGCTGGCTGATTCCAAAGGAACGGTACGCATCATCTCCGTCATTCCGTCCATTGACACGGGCGTTTGCGATGCGCAAACTCGCCGTTTCAACGAGGAAGCGGCGAAACTGGACGGCGTCACTGTCCTGACGATCTCCGTTGACCTGCCTTTCGCGCAAAACCGCTGGTGCGGAGCTGCTGGCATCGACAAAGTGAAAACCTTGTCTGACCACAAAGACCTGTCCTTTGGTACTGCATACGGCGTAGCCATCAAAGAATTCCGCCTGCTGTCCCGCGCTGTATTCGTCATCGATTCCAACGACAAAGTCGTGTATGTCGAGTACGTACCGGCTGCTGGCGAGCATCCAAACTACGAAGCTGCGATCGAGGCTGCAAAAGCTGCGAAGTAAGCGGGAAGCAGTCAAATAGCGAAAGACCGAATCCCTCTCTCGTCTGCGGACGACGGAGGGATTTTTTTACGTGAACAGGTCGCAGGCCCATATTATGTCGGCTTAAAGAACGGGTATTGACTATTTTATAACCAGTGGTTATGTTATTACCAATGGTTAGTTTCCTCTGGTTAGGAAAAAGTTCAACTCATGCAGTAAGGAGTGTCCACATCATGGCAAGCAGACAGGAATTGCGTTCTGAGGAAACCAAAAAAGCGATATTGGCCGCAGCTGCCCGGATGTTTTCCGAAAAAGGCTTTGACGCCGTATCCATCCGGGAGATCGCCAAGGCGGCCGGCTGCTCTCATACGACGCTCTACATTTACTTCCAAGACAAGGAAGCACTGCTGCACCAACTGTCTATCGGGCCGCTGCAATCGTTGCGCCAGCAGATGGAGGACGTGATCGCAGACCCGCAGTTGTTGCCTGAAGCGAGATTGAAATTGGTCAGCCGGCTGTTTATCGAATTTTGCTTGCGTCATCGCACCATGTACACCGTATTTTTCATGGTGAAGGCGTCTCGCATCGACGTGCAGGCCGAACCGACAGCCGAGCTGCAGCAGCTGCGGACGAAGCTGTTTGATCTCCTGCAAAAGGCTCTGCTGCAATGCTTGCCGCAGCCAGCAGGAGAAGATCTGGCGCTGGCCCACGCCCGCATCTATTTTTACATGCTGCACGGGATCGTCGGGACGTATACGCATTCAGAAGAGTCGCTGGAACAGCTCCTGGAAAGGCTGGCTCCGACCTTCGATCTGGGGGTGGAGGTCGTGATGGCCGGCTGCAAACAAACGATAGAAAGAGGTGTGAGGGAAGGATGAAAGTCGAGCAAATTTCTCAAAGCGTCTGGAGCCTCTCGACGTGGCTGGTCATTCCGTTTCGCGTCTGGGTCGTGGTCGAACCGGACGGCGTTACCTTGATCGACGCTGGCATGCCGTTCATGGCAAAAGGCATCTTGTCATTTCTCGACCAATTGAATGCCGGGCCGCTCAAGCAAATTTTGCTGACGCACGGTCACTCCGATCACGTCGGCGCGGTGAAGCGCATTCTGCAGGCAAGAAAGGTCCCTGTGTACGTCCACGCAGACGAAATCCCCTATATGGAAGGGAAGCTGCCTTATCCGCGCCGCAAAAAGGCGGAGGTTACCGTTATGCCTGGCGTCGTCCAACCGCTGCGGGAGGCGGATGAAGGCAGGCTGGAAACGATCGGCGGGCTTGTGCCTTATCATACGCCCGGCCACGCTCCGGGGCACGTCGTCTACTACCATGAAGAAGACCGGGTGCTGCTCGCGGGCGACTTGTTCACGTCGAAAGGCGGCAAGCTGCACCGCCCAATGCCCATGTTTACAGCCGACATGACCGAAGCAGTGAAAAGCAGCCTGATCCTGCGCGAGCTGCGCCCCGTCCATCTGGAGATATGCCACGGGAAGCCGGTGAAAAATCCGGCCGAGCAGCTGGACGCGTATTTGGAGAGGACAGCTGCAGCGTATGCCATTCCGGACAGCGTGTGGAAACAGTAGAATGAGCTATTCACCATTGGAGCAGGTCTCGGCTATTACCGCCATTTTATTCAAATCATTGGCACAATTTACGCAGGTCGGGTGCAGTGTCCCGGCTTTTTTTGCGTCCTGGAAAGCGCCGGACCCATGCGTGTCGGAAAACCTTTCGCGCTGCGGACGGGTTTTGTTCTTTTTGGTATACTGTCAACAGGGAAGACCTAAAGGAGAGACAACATGCTGGAAGAACTGATACGATTTACGGCAGAGGACGCCGATGCCGGGCAGACGGTCCGGGAGGTGCTGCAAAAGCGCTTCGGGGTATCCCGCAGACTGCTGATTCGGGCCAAGTTCAAAGGACTCATCACCCGCAACGGGCAGCACGTGTTCGTCAACGAAATTTTGCAGCCCGGAGACGAAATCGCAGTGATGGTCAGGGAGGATGAGGAGGAGTCGGTGGCGCCCGAGGAAATGCCGCTCGCCATCCGCTATGAAGACGACGATTTGATGGTGATTGCCAAGCCGGCCGGACTGGTCGTGCACCCGACAGGCAATCACGCGGGGGGAACGCTGGCAAACGGCGTCATCGCTTACTGGCAGAAGCGAGGCGAGCACCGGCGGTTTCGCGCCGTGAACAGGCTGGACAAGGACACGTCCGGGCTATTGATCGTCGCCAAAAACCAGTGGGCGCACGAGCAGTTCAGCCGGATGCAGCAGGAACGCACGCTGCATCGCACCTATCAGGCAATCGCGGAAGGCGACGTTCAGCCGGATGAAGGGACGATCGATGCGCCAATCGGACTTGCCGAAGGCTCGTTCATAACCCGGCAGGTGCGCCCGGATGGGCAGTCGGCGGTTACCCATTTTCGCGTTCTTGCGCGCGGCTGCGGCATGAGCCTTGTAGAGCTTGTGCTCGGCACGGGCCGGACGCACCAAATCCGCGTCCATCTAAGCAGTCTGGGACATCCGCTGGCAGGAGACGACTTGTACGGAGGAAGCCGGGAGTTGATCGGCAGACAAGCCTTGCACGCTCATCGCCTGTCGTTTGTGCATCCGCGCAGCGGAGCCGCGATGGAGATCACGGAGCCTTTGCCTGCGGATATGAGCACGCTGGCACAGAAGTTTTTCGGGTAGATGTTCGCCGCCGCGGCGATGGAAATGCGCGAGGAAAAAATCGAGCATTTTCCTCTGGAAAAATGTAAGCGGTTTCGATATGATGAAAAGAAGAAGTGAATTCCAGACAGCAGAAACGATTTTTATGACAGCTGGTTTGTTTGCGGGGGAAGGTCCACAAGATTTTTCTCACATAGCTGACAGAGCCCAGCTCGCGCCTGACGCATGTTTCGGAACGTTTGACAACGGGGAGACCCTTTCTTTGTCATGCAACCGAATCGGCTTGGGGGTGAGCTGGGCTTTTTGCCGTCTACAAATCAGCAGGTCTGGAGTGGGAAAAGGAGTGATTCCATGAAGCTCGTCTCCTATCGAAAAGCGTCCGGGGACGCCTGGAGGGCAGGAGTGGTCGAGGATGGCTGCGTGGTGGCGGCAGCCCAGTTGCTTCCCGGTGCTCCCGATACGATGCCGGAGCTGCTCGGGGAGTGGGAGGTGTGGAGCGCGAAGCTCGCGGAAGCGGCAGCGGGCAATAGCTGGCGCGAACAGAGCTTGTCGGTGGAGGACGTCCAACTGGGTTCGCCTCTCCCGCGCCCCGGCAGCTTCCGCGACTTTTACGCTTTCGAGGCGCATGTCAAAACGGCCCGCGCCCAGCGCGGACTTCCCATGGTCCCGGAGTGGTATGATTTTCCGGTCTTTTACTTTTCCAACGCGGCAGCCTTTACCGGCCCGGAAGCGGTCATCCGCAGGCCAAAAGCGACCCGCTGGCTGGACTACGAGCTGGAGGTCGCCTGCGTCATCGGCAAAGGAGGCGTCGACATTCCGGTAGAGCGGGCTGGCGAACACATCGCGGGCTATTGCATCCTCAATGACTGGAGTGCGCGCGACATTCAGCGGGAGGAAGTCAAGGTCGGGCTGGGGCCGGCAAAGGGCAAAGATTTTGCCACCTCCATGGGGCCGTGGCTGGTGACGCCGGATGAGCTGGAGAGCGCCCGGATCGCGACAGAGCGCGGAGACCGCCACAATCTGCAAATGGTCGCCAGAGTCAACGGCATAGAGTATTCGCGGGGGAATTTGCAAGATTTGCACTATACGTTCGCGGAAATGATCGCACGGGCATCAGCCGATTGCCCGCTGTACCCCGGCGACGTCATCGGTTCCGGGACAGTGGGGACCGGCTGCATTCTGGAGCTGGGAGCAGACCGCTTTGGTTGGCTGGCTCCCGGCGATGTCGTCGAGCTGGAAGTTGAGCGGCTCGGCATCTTGCGCAATCGAATCAGTGAGTAGATGAGAGAGGGAGGGAGCTTCATGCCGTTTTATCTTCGCATGGGAGAAGTGCCGCAAAAACGCCATACGACGTTCTACAAGCCGAACGGGGAGCTTTACCGCGAGCAGGTCATGGGGACGAAAGGCTTTTCCGGGATTCAGTCGATCTTGTACCACCACCATCCGCCGACTCAGGTGCGCTCGACCCGCAAGTTCGCGGATATTCACCTTGAGTTTGTGCCCCAGGACGAGTTGAAGCACCAGCATTTCAAGACCTTTAATGTGCAGCCGGGCGGCGATCCGATCGGCGGGCGCCACTACCTGCTGGGAAACGACGACGTGCTCATGGGCGTCTGCGCGCCGACAGAGCCGATGGACTACTTTTACCGCAATGCGGACGGCGACGAGGTCGTCTTTGTTCACGAAGGCACAGGAGAGCTGCAGACGATCTTCGGCACGCTGACGTATCAGCCCGGCGATTACCTGGTCATTCCCATCGGCACCACGTACCGGATCGTGCCAGCCGAGCAAAGCCGTTTTCTCGTCATCGAGTCGCAAAATGAAATCGTGCCGCCAAAACGATACCGCAACGAGCACGGCCAGCTGCTGGAACACTCACCCTTTTGCGAGCGGGACATTCGCGTACCGGAGCGACTTGATACACATGTCGAGAGCGGGGAGTTCGAGGTGCGCGTCAAAAGGCAGTCTGCGGTGTACAGCTACTTTTTTGACTTCCATCCGTTCGACGTCGTGGGCTGGGACGGCTATTTGTATCCGTACGCGCTCAGCATCCACGACTTCGAGCCGATCACGGGCCGCATCCATCAGCCGCCGCCCGTGCATCAGACGTTCGCCGGGCAAAACTTCGTCATCTGCTCGTTCGTCCCGCGACTGTACGACTACCATCCCCAGGCGATTCCGGCGCCCTACTACCACAGCAATGTCGAGAGCGATGAGGTGCTGTACTATGTCAAAGGCAACTTCATGAGCAGAAAAGGCATCTACGAAGGCTCGATTACGCTGCATCCGATGGGCATTCCGCACGGCCCGCATCCGGGCAAGATCGAAGACAGCATCGGGAAAAAGGAAACGGCCGAGCTGGCTGTCATGCTCGATACGTTCCGGCCGCTGAAGGTGACGCGCCAGGCGCTGGAAGTGGAGGACGGGGCGTACATGTCGAGCTGGCTGCCGCCACGCGATTAGAAAAGAGGAGAGATACGGATGGAATTCACCATCTCTGCATTGGAACGTCAGGAGAAATACAAGCTGCTCATCGGCTGCATCATCCCGCGCCCGATCGCCTGGGTGACTTCGATGGACGCAAGCGGACTGGTCAACGCTGCGCCGTTCAGCTATTTTAACGTGGCGAGCATCGAGCCGATGATGGTCTCGGTCGCGGTTATGCGAAGGCCGGGCGGAGAGCGCAAGGACACGGCCCGCAACATCGGGGAGACCGGCGAGTTCGTCGTCAACATGGTAGATGTACACAATGTGGATGTGGTGAACTTGACATCCGCCGACTACCCTCCTGACGTGAGCGAAGCAGAAGCACTTGGACTTGAGCTGCTGCCCGCAGCTAGGGTCAAGGTGCCCCGGCTGGGAGCGTCGCGCATCCATTTTGAATGCAGGCTCCAGCAGATCGTCGAGCTGGGCAGCCCGGTTTCCTCTGACCTCATTATCGGGGAAGTCGTTCACGTCCACGTGGAAGATGCGCTGTATCAAATGGGAAAAATCGACGCAGCAGCCTTTGCCCCGGTCAGTCGGCTGGCCGGGCACAGCTACGCGACATTGGGAGAAATGTTTGATCGTCCGCGTCCGGTGTACGACCCGCTGCGAAACCGGAAGTGATCGTCAGCCGCGCAGCCGGGTTTTTACACAAGCCTCTATCGCATGAAAGAAGTATTGATCTCCGTCCCGGGTCGGAGGACAAATCCCTCTACGGGCCATTTTGCGAAAGGACGCCGCCGGGTATTCTGTATATACAAGGCAAGCGGTATAGCAGAGAGGAAGGAATGCGATGATGGAAAGACGTCTGTATCGTTCACAGCAAGACAAGCGGTTGTTTGGGATCTGCGGGGGGATCTCCCGGTTTCTGGGGATCGACTCGACGCTGGTGCGCGTAGGAGTTGTGATCTTGACCGTATGTACCGGGGTGCCGATCCTGATTTATTTGCTATTGGCGATGATCATGCCCAAAGAGCCAAGCTGGTCCTATGCGGTGGATGGCTTCGACGCGTACGAGCGGCCCTACCCGAGCCGCGAGCGGATGAACGACCTGGATGCGGAGATCGACCGTCTGGAAAAACGGGCGCTGGTGCAAGAGGTGCAGCGCCTGCGAGCCGAGCTGGGCAAGTACAAAAACATATAGCGCGGCGAGCAAAACGTACCAAAGACTTCCTTACAGACAAAAGGGAAGTCTTTTTTTGCGAAAAAGGCATGTCTGTCGCCCGGGATGTGGAAACAAAAGGGAACGGGTGCATAACATGTAAGGTGGAAATATGTACATAGGGAGGGAAAGGCAGTGTATCTTGGCGTGTTCGATTTGAACCAGCGTCTGGAGCAGACGCGGAAAATCTTGCGGGAAAAACAGCATTTGAAAAAGCTGATTGAAGAAGACATCCGCGAGCTGGAAAAAGACATCCAGGACCTGGAAGCCATGATGAACGACAAAAAAATTGCGGCCAGTGCGCGCACCTGAGCGTGAGCGGGGCATAGGGCGATGTTTGCAGCCTGCCGCTTGAGCAGGGCGGTTTCGCTTGCCGAACAGAAAAAATGGAAAAAGTGGCTGATGCAGGGGAAGCAACCTGCAGCAAGCCACTTTTTTGCATGGGCATAACCTCTTGCAGATGATTCGGACAGACGGGGCGGTCAATTCGGCAAGGACGAGTCGATCAGCTTTTCCACGATGGCGGGCAGCATTCCGATAGCGGCGTTTTCGGTCCCGAATGTCTGGCTGTCTGCATACGCGCCTTCCATCAGCAGGCGCAAGGTATAGGCCAGCTCGGGCGGATGGACGGCCCCCAGCGCGACAGCCATCTCGAGCAAGCAGTCGTGCAAGCGCTGTTGATGGGCGGCGACGAGCTGACGCACGGGATGGGCCGGATCGGGAAATTCGACCGCGACGTTGAGGAAGCAGCACCCCCGACAGTCAGGACGGGTCGTCTTGGCGGCCAGATCGCGGAAAAACTGGATCAGCTGTTCCCTTGGCTGGCCTGGATGCCTGGCCAGGCTGTTTGCCCAGTCGGCCCAAAAGGATTGCTGTTTTCGCGCCATGTAGGCGAGAATCAGCTCGGTCTTGGAGGAAAACTGGCGATATACGCTCATCTTGTTGATGCCCGCCCGTTCCACCACGGCGTCGACGCTGACCGCATGAATCCCCTCCTGGTAAAACAGCTCTTCGGCGGCGTTCAGGATGATCTCCTGCGCCTGCTCCCGCGGAATGCGTGTGCGTTTGCCTTCTGTCATGCCGTTACGCCTTCCAGACATCGGCGACGATCTCGTAGGAACGCAGCCGGTCGGCATGATCGAACATGGAAGTCGTGATCATCAGCTCGTCCGCCTGGGTTGTGTCCAGCAGCTCCTGCAGTCCTTTTTTCACGGTGTCGCGGCTACCGATGATCGAAGCGCGCAGCTGCGATTGTACGGACAGCCTTTCAAACTCGCTCCACAGCGCATCCATATTGTCGACTGGAGGCTGAATCGGCTTGAGGTCGCCGCGGATGATGTTCAGGAACGCCTGGTAGTGGGAAGTGGCCAGCCGCTCTGCCTGTGCGTCCGTATCCGCTGCCATCACGTTGACGCCGACCATGGCGTAAGGCTGCGCGAGCACTTCGGAAGGGCGGAAACTGTTTCGGTACGTCTGCAAGGCAGGCAACATGTAGTTGGGCGAAAAGTGTCCGGCGAAGGCAAAAGGCAGCCCAAGCAGTCCGGCGAGGCGCGCGCTGAAGTCGCTGGAGCCGAGCAGCCAGATCGGGATGCTTAGCCCCTCCCCCGGAATGGCCCGAACGCCGCCGGGAGGACCGCCTGGGCCCGGCTGCAAATAGTCGCGCAGCTCTTGCAGAAGCTCGGGGAAATCATCTCCGCCGATCCGCAGGTCGCGGCGCAATGCCCGAGCAGTGCGCTGGTCTGCGCCGGGAGCTCGTCCCAGGCCGAGATCGATCCGTCCGGGATACAGCGATTCCAGGGTGCCGAACTGTTCCGCGATGACCAGCGGAGCGTGATTCGGAAGCATGATCCCGCCTGCCCCGACGCGCAGCGTGGTCGTGCCGCCGGCAATATGCCCGATCAGGATCGAGGTAGCCGAGCTGGCGACGCTGGGCATGGAGTGATGCTCGGCCAGCCAGAAACGGTAATAGCCCCACTTCTCCACGTGCCGGGCGAGATCCATGCTTTTCTTGAACGACTCGGCGGCGTTGCTGCCCTCCACGATTGGGGCCAGGTCGAGCACGGACAGGCGAATATCCCGAAGCTGTTTGGACGTGCGGCGTTCATTCGCAGTTTCAGACATGTATGAAAAACCTCCTTTGAAGGTGTTTGTTACCAGTCAGTAACAAATGTATCTGCATCATACGAATCGCGCCTGCAGGTGTCAAGGTTTCGGTGTTCGGGGGAGCACATTGGCGAAAAAGCAAAAACACCTCCTGGCATTCCGCTCGAAGGTGTTTGGGTCTGTCCTTTTATTGTGCCGTCAAAATCAGCGGCCCATCCGCCGTAATGGCAATGGTGTGCTCGTACTGCGCGGAGAGCTTGCCGTCGCGCGTGCGGGCTGTCCAGCCGTCCTCGTCGATTTTGACATGGTACGTACCCATGTTTAGCATCGGCTCGATCGTGATGACCATGCCTTCCTTCAGTCGCTGGCCCCGTCCTGGAGGGCCGAAGTGCGGCACGTACGGCTCTTCGTGCATTTCTTTGCCGATGCCGTGGCCGGTAAAGTCGCGCACGACCGAGTAGCCGTTGGCTTGCGCGTACGTCTGGATCGCGTGCGAAATGTCGCCGATGCGGTTGCCGACGACGGCCTGCTCGATGCCCAGATAAAGCGATTTTTCCGTGACCTCCAGCAGCCGTTTCGCTTCCGGAGACACCGTGCCGACTTCGTACGACCACGCGGAATCGGCGAGCCAGCCGTCTTTGCGCACGACCATGTCGATGGTGACAATATCGCCGTTTTTCAGCGGCTCCTTCTTCGGAAACCCGTGGCAAATGACGTCGTTGACGGAGCCACAGGTCGCATAGGGATAACCGGAATATCCTTTTTGCTCGGGGGTAGCCCCGTGTTTGGCCAAAAATTCTTCTACGAACTGGTCAATGTCCCAGGTGGACACGCCGGGACGGATCAGCTTTCTGATTTCCCGATGGCAAGCGGCCAGTATTTTGCCCGCGGCATGCATCAGTTCGATTTCTTCGGGTGTCTTGAGGATGATCATCGATTCTCTCCTTGTCCGTGCTATTCTTGGCAGCAGTTTTCTGCATTGCATCCTACAGTATATAGTGTAGACCCATTTCCGGCTAATTGCCACCGTGAAAACAGCGTGGTAGGATGAGGAAGAATGAATCGAGCTGGGGGTAGGTGTGATGGACAAGTTTCAGGAACATCTGGCGAACTATCAGATACATGTAAAAGAAGATCTGGAAAAGCGCGTTGCTTTTATCCGCGAGCAGATTGACGGACCGGGTTTGGGCGGAGCCGTCGTGGGCATTTCCGGCGGGATTGACAGCGCCGTGACAGCCGCACTGTGCGTCCGCGCATTGGGGCGAGACCGGGTGATCGGCGTCTGGCTGCCTGCCTATTCCATGGACGTGCATGCGGAAGATGCGAAGCGACTGGCGGAGGCCATCGGTCTGAATCTGGTGACGGTCGATGTCGGCGCGGCTTTCGATGCAATCGTGCCTGCGATTGAGAGCGTGCTGCCGCTGGACGCCAAGACCAGGGGCAATACGAAGGCGCGGCTGCGCATGACAGCCTTGTACGCGATCGCCAACCAGAAAGGGTATCTCGTCGTGGATACGTGCAACCGCAGCGAAATTTATGTGGGATACATGACGAAAGGCGGGGACGGACTGGCAGACATCAATCCGGTGGCCAGTCTCACCAAGCACGAAGTACGGATTCTCGCGGCCGAGCTGGGCGTGCCGGAGTCGATCATCACGAAGGCACCGTCCGCTGATTTGTGGGAAGGACAGACAGACGAGCAGGAAATGGGCTTTACCTACGAAGATCTCGATCGACTGCTGATTACTGGCGAGACGAGATCGGAAGCGAGAGAGCGCATCGAGTACCTGCATCGCATTTCCGAGCACAAGCGCACCATGATGCCGGAAATATAACGGGCTGGCGATGCGAGCCAACAGTTGCTTCCTGGGCGTTTTTGTAGGATAATAAAGGTTACGCACAAATCTTTCTGAGAAAGAGGTGGAACAGATGTCGACGACAGAGTTGATGCTGAGAACAAGTCTGGAAGGACGCGTGAAGCGTACGTTGCAAACGTATTTCCGTCGCCCTAACATCGTGTTGATCAGAGAAAGCCTGGGCGCGAACGGCCTGTCCCCGGAGCAAGTGGAAGTAACCTTGGAGCTGTTGAAACAAAACTTGACCGTTGCTGAAATCATGGAGCAACTGCGGGATAAAGGCTACTTCGCATAAGTACACGCACAAACTGGCACAAAATGAAAAGACCGGTCTGACGCTGCGGCAGTCAGAGCCGGTCTTTTTTCGTATGGGCAAGCCAAGAGACATGAAAAAGGCTTTGCATGCCCGCAAGCAAGGCAAAGCCGTGGTTAGTTTCGCAGAGCGGGCAGAGTGCGTCCGCGCCCCCGGTCAGGAGGTGGAGCGGGAGACGGAGCGGCGCAGTTTTTTTCGGCGGTACAGCTGCAGCGCTGCATAGACGAGAAAATAGCTGGCAATGGCGACGACAAAGCCGACGACCGCGCTGCCGGTAAAGTAGGCAAGCCCTTTGTCTTTCATCCAGAGCAGCCACTTCTCCCAGGGCGGCATGCCGCCGTGAACGAAATGTTCGTTGACTGGCCTGCCGACGATCGCATAGCCGAGCTTGTAGTTGATGACCATGAAGACAGGCAAAACGAGCTTGCCGATGACGAAAGCAATCAGGCCGGCAGGCAGACTTGCCCGAAACAGTTTAATCAGCGGAAACAGCAAGAGAAATGCCAAACCAAAAGTAGGCAATGTAATGAATTCGACAAAAATGCCGACGGAAAAACCCCGAGCGACAAATGAAGGAGCACCCTTCATGCGAATCAGCTTGTAGTATTCAAACTTCAACTTGCGGTATATTTTTTTCCACATCCGGCCTGTCCCTCGTTTTTTCCGATTCTTTTATCTGCTTTCATTATAACGAATCGACGTTTGGAAAGCCACGGCACTTGTCCATGATTTCAGCATTTTTCTACAAAATGTTTATTCATGCAGAACAAAAACGGTGTGACATCTTCCTGTCTTTTTCTGTGATCGTGACCCAGGTAAAACGTATCTCGGCCAGAAAATAAAGTCAACTGCCAGATTTGAGAAAGGTGCTGTCTTTTGGCATAATGGGGAGGAGGCGGACATGCCGGAAAAGTGGTGACGAATGTGGAAGAGATGATGTCGTCTTTTGGCGGATATATTACGCAGTATGGATACGGAGCTTTGTTTGGTCTGTTTTTTCTGGGGATTCTGGGAATGCCGCTGCCAGAAGAAACGCTGCTCGTATTTTCCGGTTTTCTCGTCTCCTTGGGCAAACTGGAATATTGGCCTACCCTGCTCGTCTGCTATTTCGGTTCGGTGTCGGCGATGACGGCAGCCTACTGGATTGGCAGAACGCTCGGTTATGCCTTTCTCGAACGCTACGGCAAGCGGCTGGGAATGGGATATGCCGTCTACAAGAAGACGGAGGACTGGTTTAATCGGGTCGGCAAGTGGGCCCTGCCTGTGGGCTATTTCATCCCGGGGGTCAGGCAGTTCACCGCTTATTTTGCGGGAATTACCCGGTTGCCGTTTCCCGGCTTCATGCTGTACACGTACGCAGGCGGGCTTTTTTGGAGCCTCCTGTTCGTCACGGTCGGCTGGCAGCTTGGGGAGCGCTGGGAAGAAGTATTTGCTTCCCTGTCCCGGAATCTCGCTATTTTCTTCTTGGGTGTGCTGGTAATCATCGCAATCGGGTCGTACCTTCGCCACCTCCGTCAGGCGGCGAGAAAACCGAAACGGGAGGAATCGCAATGAACGAGGAAGATACGAAAAGGGAAGAGAGTGGCACCTCGCCGCAATTGCCGGCCTTGCGCCAGCCGGCAGAGCTGGTTCCTGTCAAGCTGCCGGAAAAGCACCAGCGATTCTACGACAAACTGCGGGAAAAAATCGAAGCATTCATCCGGGACAAGGGTGTAAATGAGACAGCAGCCAGCTATATTTTGCTCGCGCCGGACCTGTTCGTGCTGCTCGCGCGGCTGATGCTGGACAAGCGCGTCAGCGTCCAGGCGAAAGCGGTCGCTGGAGTCGCAGTGGCCTATTTTATCGCGCCTGTCGATTTCATCCCGGAAGTGATCGTCGGAGGCTTAGGCCTTCTCGACGACGTGATACTGGCAGTTTACGCGCTGCGGCGCATTCTCGTGGACGTGGACGAGGCAGTCGTGCGCGAGCATTGGAACGGGCAGGATGATTTGCTTTCGGTCATCACCAAGGTCGTCAAGTCGGCGGACGATCTGGTCGGCAAAAAAATCGTCAAAAAGCTGGAAGAGACGCTGTTCAGAAAAAAATAGGCGGGGATGGGAGACGAGATGCGATATTTGACGGAGTATCAGGAAGGGGAACGGGTCGTGGCGTTCTGCCTGGTAAAAGCAAAGGAAGCGGGGATCGCGAGCAACCAGAGCGAATATCTCAATCTGGAACTGGGCGACCGCTCCGGTACGATCATGGCGAAGTTGTGGGACGTCAGCCCGGAGATGAAGGAAGCGATCGCCGTCAAATCGGTGGTCAAGATCGATGCCATTGTGCAAAATTACCGGGGGAAAAAGCAGCTGGTCATCCAGCGTATCCGCCCCGCCACTGCGGCTGACGAGGTGCAGATGGAGTCGCTCGTTCCCGTTTCTCCTGTACCAGTCAATGAGCTTTGGGAGAAGCTGTCAGCCAAGGTCCAGAGCCTGCAGAGCAAGACGCTGCGGAGCATCGTCGAAGAAGCGCTTGCCGATGAGGTGATCAGCACGAGGCTGCGCCACTATCCTGCAGGCGTGCGAATGCACCACAACTATTACCACGGCCTGCTCGAGCACATCGTCTCGCTGCTCACGGCTGCGGAGCGGCTTTTGCCCCTTTATCCGCAGGTCGACAGGGATGTCCTGTATGCTACGTGTATCATGCATGACATCGGCAAGCTGTACGAGCTGTCCGACCCGATTGCGCCGGACTACACGACGCCGGGCCAACTGATCGGACATTTGGTAATGGGCGCGGAAATCGTCAGCGGCATCTGCCGCAAGCTGGACATACCGCTGGGAGACGCGGAAGTTTTACACTTGAAGCATTGCATCCTCAGCCATCACGGCGAAGTGGAAAACGGCTGGGGGAGCGCGGTATCCGGCAAGACGCCTACCGCTGTGCTTTTCCACTACCTGGACCAGATCGACAGCAAAATGAATGCCTTGGGCCAGACGCTCGCGGATGCGGGCGAGGAAGAGTGGGCCTACGCGGGCGTTCTTCGCAGAAAAGTATGGCGCGGCTATTAAGCCAGTCGCACTGGCCGTCTGCATCGGGAGCAGGCGGCCATTTTTGTTTCGGCAGAAACGTTTCTGGCGCTGTTACCGTCTTTTGGAAGAGATGCACTTTCGCAAAGGAGGAATCTGTATGAAGCGTTGGAACCGGACAGCGTCTGTGCTCGTCGCAGCGAGCCTGCTGGCATCGCCGGCCGCCGTGCTGATACCTGCCTCTGTCTATGCCAGCAGCATCGACAAGAAAGACGTGGAGGTCATTCCGCTGCCGGAAGAGCTCGTAAAAGTGCTCAAAGACTTGAAGGAAGACTACGTCCCGGCGCTGGGGAACCTGCACACCGATGCGTTCGTCAAGGACGGCGGGGAATACCGGATCGCGCTCTCGGACAAAAAAAGCAAAATTACGGCAGGGGTCTCGCTGGATCTCGCCGTCGATGAGCAAGGGAACATTACGTACCTGAAACTGAACGATCCGGTTCGGGAGAAGGCCAAACCTTTTGCCGGCGACGTCCCTTACCAGAAGGCGGTCAACTTCATCCGGGAGCAAGTCGCCCTCGACCACAGCGTAGCTGCACAAGGTTATCGGGCAGCGGACAGGGGGACAGAAAGGGAAGGACTGCTCGTCGTCCCGTTTTACCCGACCTTGGGCGGCGTTCCCGTGAAAAAAGAACTCGGCTATGTCGCCGTAGATGCGGACGGGCAGGTCGTGCAGTTTTATCAGAAAAAGCAAAAGCTGCCGCTCGCCTCCAAGGTGGCCGATCCGAAAAAGGCCGTGCCGGCCGGACAGGCGCAGAAGGCGTGGGAGACAGCGCTGTCCATGAAGCTCGTCTACGACCAGGAGACAGGTAAGCTCGTGTACGTTCCGGAAAACGAGCCGTTGATCGATGCCATGACAGGGACGGTCGTTTTTGACTTGCAAGTGACAGAGCGCGATTCGGTTACGCTAAAGGGGACGGCGAGCAAGGACTGGTGGAAGGACAGAGGCAACATGGAGAAGGTGCTGACCCAAGGCTTGCAGCTCGCACCTGGACGCCTGAAGTACGACTTCGTCACGGATGGCGATAAAAAGAGCGACATCGACGTGCACGAATGGACGGCAGTAGCCAAAGAGAGCGCACGCATCGTGCTTGATCGCAAGTCGCGCGCACCGCTGCGGATCGAGGTCGAGGGGCAGGCGGCGCAGGAGCGAGAGCAGCCGCTTTCGGTCTCCGCAGGACGAAAGCTGGCTGTCCAGTTTGTAGAGACGTATTTGCTGGACAAGGAACAGTCCTTTGAAGTGAAAGCGACCAGCTTGAACGAACAGCTGCCAGCGTGGGTAGACCAGACCGGGGAACGCCTGAAAAGTGTGCAGCGGTATGACTTTTATCCCGAAGTCGATGGCATCGCCACGAAAACGCCGCTGTACACCGTGGAGATCGATCCGCGCAGCGGGAAGGTCGTGTTCGCAAAAGCAGCCGCAGCGCTCCCGCTGCCCAGCCATTTGCACAGAGAGGGACTGATCGGGGAAAAATCGGCAAAAGAAGCATTTCTCGCGCAGGTCAAGCTGCTCCCATGCTACTTGTATCCCAAAGCGGGCAACCAGACGGCCCAGCTCCCGCAGCTCGTATACGCAGCGAGCGAAGACAGCCTCTCCCGGGCGATTGACGCCTATAGCGGCAGCGCCGTGCGCAGCTGGCTGCTTTGGGAGGAATGAAAACGCGAGCCTGGCACAGCCAACGACGGCTTTGCCGGGCTTTTTCTTTATCTAATTATCGGAATAGAGAAACACTTCGCGGCAGGTAGGATTTTTTTTCTTTTTGTAGAATAACTCTTTGATTCCCATTTGATTTGGCAAGCAATGCCGGTCACGAGAAGGAGACAGTTCATGAAACGGCCAACTTATACCCTGTCAAGCATTGTAAAAAAGGTATTCCGGTCCGGTGAGCGCTCCCTCCCCCGGACGGAAGTATGCTCCCGAATAGAAGCGCACGAGCTGAACGCTTATCTGAATCTGGACAGCGAGTCACTGCTGGACAAAGTGCTTGGTCTGGAGCAGTCGCCTGTACGGGTAGGGAGCTCGGAAGCGATTGTGGAATTGACTTATCAGCCGCACCAGCTGTTCGATCTTGCCTACCGTTTTCTGCGCGATACGCTCTCGCCGAAAAAATCGGAGCAGATCGTGGCAGAGCTGCGTCGCCAAACCCAGTTTGGCTGGAATCAGATTCAGCGTCTGCTGCAGTTGGAGAAGGACCCGCGCTTTGTGCAGTATCAGGGCGATCCCCGCTGGTTTCTGGCCGAATGGACGCTCGGCAACGATCAAGTCTATGCTTTTTGCGTAAGCAACGGCATCACACAAGTGACTTCTCGCTCCCTGGTTCATTTTCTGGAGCAGGAAGTGGGAATTGCCCAGGATGCGGCGTTTTTGCCTGTTTTGGATGATCGCTTCCGCATCGATGGAGAACGACTGTACATTATTGTTCGCAGCGAAGAGCCAGTAGAGGACGAAGCGGCGGTCCAGGAAATTGCCGTCACCGCCCCTTCGGAAACGATAGCGACAACCGGGACAGAAGTAGAGGAGCCGGCTGAACCGGTACATAACGTGCAGCTTGGAGAAGGACACCATGAATCATCAACTAATACGAAGGAGGAAAAAACAATGAATACGACTGTATCTGATCGACAAGTTTTGCAAGAGGTACAGGAGCTTCTGCAACAGGCAATCAGCCGGTTGGAAGCGCGCCAGCAAGAGAGGACGCAGGAAGTTGTCGGCCATTTTCAACAAAGCAATATGCAGGCTATAGAACTGTTGATGAAAGAGAAACATAAGCATGAACAGATCGCACTTGGCATCAAGCAGGTGCTGGCAACCAGTGAAGAGCAATGAGTACGGATGAGGCTACAATCCGGTTGGAGCAGAGGTTTGCCTTGCTGCGCGAAGTCATCGCGAGTTATCGGATTCGGCTTCAGGAAATGGAGCAGGAAGTGGTGCAGCTTTTTGCCACGAACCAGCTCCCTGCTATATCTGCATGCATGGACGAGAAGCAGCGCATCGTCAGGCTGATGAACCGTCTGGAGAAGTTTATCATCCAGTGGGAACACAACGGCGAAGTGGGTATTGTCCATGAATCAAAACGAGAACACTTGAACACATGAAGAATAATGCGGTAAAATAGGGGGATTGTGCAGGATTCCCCGCGCATGCCGCGTGGGATGGAAAGGAGAGCCAAACCCTCTATGTCTGTAGGCAGAAACGAATTGTGTCCCTGCGGAAGCGGGAAAAAATACAAAAAATGCTGCGGCGTGGTCACTCCGATCACTGAGCTTCGCAGCCGTCACGAGCAAAAGCTGCAAAAGGAATACGCTGGCTGGGTCGAGCGTCTGAACAACTTTGTGGGTGGAAATGTGACCGCTGAAGCGATCCAGGAAGCGCGCAGCCGCTTTGCCGAGGAGGTCGGTCTGCCGGAGGAGCGCATCATGCGTCCGGAATGGGCGGCGCACTTTTTCAACTGGTGCGTGCTCGATGTGCGAACGGGCGGCAGCACCTTGCTGGAGAACTACCTCAAGCAATATGGCCGCCGCATGGAGCCGGACTTGCGCCGCGCATTCGCGAGGCTGCATCTGAACGTTTACGAAGTAGTGGATCTCGACCGCGACATTATCACGGTCCAGCAGCCAGTCACGGGCGAGATGCACTACCTGCTGCGCTCCCAGCATCTGCAGGTGGAGCCGGGCCAAGTAATCGTCGCACGTCTGCTCAATCTCGGTTTGCGCGACATGCTCTTCTCGGGCAGCATCATTTTGCAGCCGCATGTGAAGGAAGCGCTGCTGGACTGGCTGAAGGAGCATCCGGAAGTGACAGAAGCGGCGAACGATACGAGCAAGCGTGTCTATACGACAGACCTGTATCGCTTCATCGTTTCGTTCGGAGATGAAGGCGGCGCGAGCAAAGCGGAAAATGCCTTGCTGCGCCGCACGTACACGGTCGCCAGCCGCGACGAACTGATCGCCGAAATGGAAGCGACGCGCTTTTTTGAGCTGAAGCGAAAAGATTCCGCAAGCGAAATCTGGGTGTATGCGACTCGCAAAGAAGAGCATCTGTTCCCGGCCTTGAAGGGCGCCTTGCTCGAATTGTACGAGGTGCAGGCAGAAGTGATCATCCATGAGGGGCATGTCATGCTGGAAGGCTTCGCTGCGCAGCTGGATGAAATTGCCGAGCTGCTGCAACTGCATCCTTTGCAAAAACAGGAAGGGATTCGCGTCTTGACCTCCACCGGCTCCAAGCTGTCCAAAGGCACGCTGTTCATTACGAGCCAGCCGACCTTGCCGCCCAAAGTGCTGCAATGGGCTGTACAGACGTACTTTGCGGAAAAATGGCTGGTCACGCCGCACGAGGCGCTGGACGAGCTTGCTCCCGTATTGGTGGCGGCTTCCGACAATGAGGCGCTGCACGGCAAGCTGGAAAGCCTGATGGAGCAGATGGAGCAGGACAGCAAGGTAGGGCATGGGTTGGCGAGATTCATGCGAATAGACATGCTTCGTCCCCGACTGGCTCTGAAAAACGACAGCTTGCACATCAACAACTTGCTGCGCCGCCCGCTGATCGAAGGGCTGCCGGAGAGCGTCTACACCGTGCATCCCGACAGACTGGCGGACATCAGCCGGTTTGTGCAGGAAATGACGGAAGGCAAGTCAGGTGCGACCATCAAAAAGTACGACGAGGTCATGAACAACTTCCGTTCGTTCGTCCGCAGCGCTTTCGGCCCGAACTTTACATGGGACCAACTGCGCAAGGAAGAGCTGGTGTACTTCCTGGTGCACGACATTTACACGCGCACAGATGCGGCGACCAAGACGCTCGCCGCGAATCTGTTTTCCGTCCTGACCGCCTTTTTCAAGTGGCTGGACAAACAGGGGACGGCCAGCATCCATGCGTCGATTCAGTCGCTGCTTGGCGAGCTGAAAGAAACGCTTCCGGAAGCGTACCGTCTGCGCGGCCTGCTGGAAAAAGAGGCGAATCAGAACTTGCTTGGCCAAGCCAAAGGCCCTCGTCAAATCGTCGATGAGCCGCTGCTCTTGGTGGAGCCGGACAAAGACGGCTGGGTCGCCAAACGCAAAAATGGCGAAGCGATCAAGCTGGTGTTCGAGGCAGACGCCAGTCAAGTGTTGGCTGCCGACTGGCTCATTTCCGGGCTTTTTGGACAGACAGAAGACGGCAGCTGGAAGGTGTACGGCACACCGGAGCTGTATCCGCCTGTAGTCGCCCAACTGCTCGGCGCGCCGACCGGCGTACTGCTCTAATCGCATAAAAAGGTGTCCCTTGGCAGTGTCTCGGAGGGGGCACCTTTTTTGCGTTTCTTGGGCGGACAATTAAAGAGTAAGACCATGTGATATTGGAAGTAAGTCACGCAGATGGAACTCCAGACCTCACCAAACCGGGAATAAAAACCTGTTATTCCTGTCCAACCTTGTATTAGATGCGCCTCATCTGTTATTAGAATAGTTTTTTGATTTGAAACGGAGGACGCCATCATGCCAAATCCATCCATATAGGAGCTGGTGTATGAATGTTAACGAAGGTAATGCGCTACCAGATCATTAAGCCTCTTGATGATGACTGGGACGTCCTTGGGCAAGTACTGCGTACAGTCCAACGAGAGACTCACGCGTTATTAAACAAAACCATTCAATTGGCCTGGGAGTGGCAAGGGTTCTCCTCTGAATATAAAGAGAAATATGGACTGTATCCGATACCGAAAGAAGTACTCCCCAAGAAAAAAGGTGGTAATGTCGGGTCCATTATGCATTACGTGTATGATCAACTAAAGGACATGTACACGGTAAGTGACAGACGAAACCTCAATCAATCTATTAAGCGTGCCGTTGACAAGTGGAAGTCCGACTTGCCAGATATCCGCAAAGGTGAGAAGTCGATCCCCTCTTACAAAAGGGATTGTCCAATTGACTTAGTATCACAAGCGTATTCGCTACATCGAGAATCAGAAGGCTATGTCATGCGAACAGGGCTTATGAGCAAAGAGTACAGTAAAGAGTTAGGGCGTAGATTCGGATCGTTTGACCTACTTTTGCATGTCAAAGATAAAACGCAGCAAATGATTATTGACCGCCTCATTGACGGAGAGTATAAAGCTGGTGTGGCACAGATCATCTATCATAAGAAAAAATGGTTTGTGAATCTTACATACTCATTTGAGCCAGCAGAATCTGTTCTCAATCCGGAGCGTATCATGGGAGTTGATCTGGGTGTCATGTTTCCTATATACGTGGCCTTTAATGACTTATATCAGCGTTATAAGATTGATGGCGGTGAGATTGAAAGATTCCGAAAGCAAGTGGAGCGTAGACGCAAGCAGTTGAACTTGCAAGGAAAATACTGTGGCGATGGACGAAAAGGACATGGAGTTCGTACTAGAATCAAGCCAACTGAAGTCACTGAAGCGAAGATTGCCAACTTCCGGGACTCCTGCAATCATAAGTACTCGCGTTTTGTGGTGGAAATCGCACTGAAACACAGATGCGGCATCATTCAGATGGAGGACTTGTCGGGATTCAGGGAAGAAAAGGAAGAAGCTTTCCTTAAAAACTGGGCGTACTATGATCTCCAACAGAAGATTGAGTACAAGGCGAAAGAAGTTGGGATCAAGGTCGAAAAGGTTAATCCTAAATTTACCAGTCAGCGTTGCTCGAAGTGTGGGTATATTGCCAAGGAAAACCGGCAAGCGAGGGAGTTTTTCTGCCAGGCATGTGGATTCCAGACGCATGCTGATTATAACGCTGCTAGGAATATCGCAACAAAAGATATCGAACAGATCATCCAACAGACTTTGGCTCTTTGAAATTAATAAAACAATTGGGGCGATCCAGCGTCCTTAAATCGAGACAGTGGGTGCGAGGTTTACATATGATGCACCAAGACACTCGATAAGGTGAAAAGCCACTCCACGCAGCGCGTGGGAACAGTTTCAAGCTTCTGACTTCGAGCGACCCTTAGGTTTTTTGACGTTCCAGGGTGCTCGCATAAAAACGGCCATTACAGGTGGTGCGAACCCGCGTCAATATTAGCCTCCGAACAGTCATAGAAGCATGGTTCTGTTTGGAGTTTATTTAATTGCTCTTCTTTTAATTGATAAAGATCGTCTCCGAACAGTCATAGAAGCATGGTTCTGTTTGGAGGTTGCGAAAGGAGGGGACACGTTATAGGCGTTCAAAGTGACTCCGAACAGTCATAGAAGCATGGTTCTGTTTGGAGCAAATATCTCTTATGGATCACTTGATACGGGTGCTCTGCTCCGAACAGTCATAGAAGCATGGTTCTGTTTGGAGGCATCAGAGTTAATCACTCGCCACATAATCGGCTGACCCTCCGAACAGTCATAGAAGCATGGTTCTGTTTGGAGAAGGTCTTGTCGTCGAAGAAGGTTGCTCGAAAAACTCCGAACAGTCATAGAAGCATGGTTCTGTTTGGAGAACAGCTGGAATTGCGATTTCATGGCTTCGCACAAGCTCCGAACAGTCATAGAAGCATGGTTCTGTTTGGAGAAAAACTTGAGATCAGTCCGACGACCGGGAAACCGGCCTCCGAACAGTCATAGAAGCATGGTTCTGTTTGGAGACTCTGATGCGAATGGGTACATGTTGTTCGCTGAAAAGATCTCCGAACAGTTATAGAAGCATGGTTCTATTCGGAGATCAAGAATGTTGCTACATATGTAATAAGTAATAAAAACTCCGAACAGTCATAGAAGCATGATTCTATTCGGAGACTAACCATTAGGCAGGCGGCGAATCGCATATCGGTGGTATAGAAGGCGCCGATTTTTATACCTTAACTTTAAATGCCTGAATAACAAGGCTCTTACCTTACCAACATTTTTAAATTTCTTATTAAGTATACGTCCTGCCAGATTTTCTCGCGCTTATTAAATGAATCATGAAAGGCTCTTATTATTTGAAAAAAATTCGATACTAATGGAGCTACTGAAAATACATGTAGGTTGTTTGTTGGAATCTCAAATCAAGCCAACAAAAGATTGCAATGTAAACCATACCGTGAACGTTCGTCTAAATCTTTAATTCGCTTCTTCAATTCTTCATGGAAGCGAACTTCAGAATCATTGTAACCACAAAGACTAAATATCCCATTCGCGAGCTGCTTGACTGTCAGTGTATACTCCGTGAAGATCTTTTTATCTTTGGCAATGAACAAAAGTTCAAGTGTTTGCGAGTAGCCGAGGATAAAGTCAGGACCGGAACAAAGAGATAACATGAAAAGGGCCGTCTCCAAGTCAAAAATACGACTGTTGAGACAAGCCCTCTTCTCTATCCTTTCCCAACGCCTTGAGCCATGCCCCTGTTACATCCGCCCCCACTCCCGGACCGTTTCGTCTTTCGGCAGGAGCAACCCGAGAAAGCCGACCAACGGCAGCAACGAGCAGAGCGTGATGACAAACGTCAGGCTGAACATGTCAGCAAGGTAGCCAAAGACAAGACTTCCCATGCCGCCCATCCCGAAGGCCAGCCCGGTTATGAGCCCGGATACGGTTCCGATGCGACCGGGGAGCAGTTCCTGGGCGTAGACGACCGTTACGGAAAAGCTGGACAGCAGGATCAGGCCGCTCAGGAAAAGCAAAGGGTACGTCCAGATGCCGGAGACGTACGGCGTCAGGATCGTCAAGGGAAAAGCTCCAAGCGTCGAGAGAATCAGCAGGTTGCGCTTACCGAAACGGTCGGAGAGTGGCCCGCCGAGAAAGGTTCCGATCGCGCCAGCCAGCAGGAAGCCGAACACGACGACCTGTGCGTGGGAGTATTCAACTCCTTTGATGTACATGAGGTAAAATTGGTAAAAGCTCTGGTAACCGGCGTTCATCCACGAACGGACGGTGACGACGAGAACGAGCAGGCCGAGAGCGATGAACCGCTTGCGTCGATGGTTGTGCGTAACGGGTCCGGAAGCGGCCTTTTTCATGCGCTGCTGGGTACGGTACCAGAGGGCGACATACAACAGGACCCCGCTGGCGAGGATGGCTGGCAGCAGAAACCACTTGGCGCCGGTCTGCCCGAGGTTGGCAAATATCAGAATGGTCATCAGCGGGGCGAGCGCCTGGCCGGCATTGCCCCCTACCTGAAAAATGGACTGGCCCAGACCTCTGCGAACGCCGGAAGCCTGGTGGGCGAACCGGGAAGCCTCCGGATGGAACACTGCGGAGCCGATGCCCACGCAGGCGACTGCCATCAGGACAAGGTAATAGTCGCCCGCAAAAGCGAGCGCGAGCATGCCGAGCCCGGATATGAGCAAGGCGAGCGGCGGCAGAAACGGATGCGACTTCCGGTCAGAAAAATAGCCGACGACAGGCTGCAGTACCGAAGAGGTGAGGTTCATGACCAGCAATATGAGTCCGACTTGCGTGAAGGTCAGTGCGAGGTTTTTCTCCACGATCGGCAGCAAGGCCGGGATAACGGCTTGCAGGCTGTCGTTCAGCAGGTGAACAATGCTGATCGCAAACAGCATCCGGTAAACCGTAGGGGCTGCGTTTCCCGCAGGTGACGCATGAAGGGGTGCAGGGGTTGCACTCATCTGATTCATCTCCCATTTTCCGAGAAAAATGTGTCCCGTTTTCCTTTTCCCCACACCTGCTCAGTGTGGCGGATTTGTTCCCACTTTAGCATGGAACGCGCCAACCGTCATCCGTATAGCTGCAGCATATATAGGATGGGAATAAATGTATGCCAAAGGCAAGCAGCTTCACATCATGCGCCGGCAGCCGGAATGAGATAGCGGAACTTGCGCAGACTACGGGGTAGCTTCAACAGAAGGAGGAGTGTTCCCGTGGAAAAGAAGTCGAACGATGTAAATGGAAAGCAGGAGAGCCACGTCCGTCAGGGAGGAGACTCCCACCGTTCAACCCAAAAGCGCCCGGACGGCCCAGTCCAGGGCTTCAGCCAGGCTCCGCGCGGCAGGCAATAGGCAAGTTGGCTGCGGCAATACGAACTGCCCCCATCGACAAAAAGATGGGGGTTTTCTGCTTGCCAGGAACATTTTTCTACAAATGCAGACAATGGTATGGTACAATAGCGGAATCAGAGTATTCCCATCTGAAGAAAATATTAGTGCATCATGTCGAGTGGCACTGTTCACAAGTGTGCCTCTGTTTTTTCTTTTCAAAAAAAGCGCGCGCGAACAAGGAGATTGATACATATGCCTGCAAAGGTGGCAAGACGCGCCTCCGCTCCCCGAAAGAAGCAGCCGGGACGCAGTCGCAAACTTCGTAGATTTGCTGTGTTGTTGTGTCTGATCGCTCTGCTTTTGGTCGGCGGCGCGGCCGGAGCAATTTATTGGAAGATTAATGACACGTTGGATACGATGACGAAGCCGAACGACGACTTTACCTCCCCCGTCTCGCAAAATGTCGATCCGGAATATCACAGCGACAAGCCGATGTCCTTTATCATTCTCGGTTCCGACACCCGTCCGGAGACCGGTTCGATGAATACGGACGTGATGATCGTGGCAGTCGCCAATCCGGCAACGAAAAAGGTGACGATGGTCTCCATTCCCCGCGATACGCGGGTCAAAATTCCCGGCTATCGCGATTACCACAAGATCAATTCCGTCTATGCCAACGGGGAAGCGGAGCGTCGCGCGGCGGAACGCAACAACCGGACGCCCACGGAAGACGGTATTTCCTTGACGAAGAAAACGTTAAACGAGATTTTGGGGATTCCGATCGAGCATTACGTGGCAATCGACTTCGATGGATTCAAGGCAGTGATCGACGAACTGGGCGGAATCGAAGTAAACGTCGACCGCAAGCTGGTCTACGACGATCCGACAGACAATACGCACATCAACCTGAATCCCGGCTTGCAGACCTTGAATGGCGAGCAAGCTCTCGGCTATGTCCGCCACCGCCACGACAACCGCGGAACGAAATACTACTCCAACGACTTCGACCGCAACCGCCGCCAGCAGGAAGTCATCAAGGCGGTCGTGGACAAAGTCGGCTCTGTGGAAGGGTTGAAAAAAATCTTTGCCATCATGGATGTCGGCGCGAAAAACATACATACCGACCTCTCCAAAGACCAGATCACTGGCCTCGTATACGACTTCAAAGGCTTTAGCTCTTCGATGGTGACCACGCTGGACAACGGCGCATATTGGCAAGGCGGGTACACGTATCTGGAGAAGGAAAAGCTTGAGGCCGTCCGCGACTCGCTGCAAGCGGAAATGGGGATCACGGATAATGTGGTTGCCCAGCTGAACAACTCGCCTGTGCTGGGCGCAAGCGAAGAGGCAGTAGCGGCGTCCAACAGCAGCAAGCCGACGGTCAAAAAGAAAACGACCCGATCTGCCGCATCTTCATCCAAACCGAAAGAACCTGCCACAGAGGAGCCGAAAAAGGAGCATGAAATGGCGGAAGCGCCTGGAGATGCCGCAGATGCCGGCACGGCGCCGCCGCCGGATGTGGCAAGTCCGGGCGGGCAGGGGCAGACGCAGCCGGCAGACTCTGCAAGCAATGCGCCGGACGCTGGAGCGACTCCGCCGCCGGACATCGTCCAGCCTCCCCAAACCGGCGCGTCTCCGGTAACAGATTCGACCAATACGAAGACCAGTTCCTGATTGTATCAGGCACCCGTTCTGCGAAGAGCGGGTGCCTTTCTTTATGCCTGCCTGGGACGAGAGTCGGCCTTTTTGCCTATTCTCGTCCTGTATATTTATTTTTGAAAGTTTTTTAATAAAATATTGCCAGGATAGGTTTAGAAAACACGAAATGCATGGTACAATAATAATATACCGACAAGACAGATTAATCAGACAATTACGGTACTTTGACTGGAGGGATTTGGATGACAATTTTCTTGGTGAATCTGTTTCTGGTGATTGCCTTTGTTTACCTGATCAGCCGCCAACAAAATGAAGAAATTGTGTATGACGAAGATTTTTTCCTCCAGAACCCCTCAGCCCTGGAAGAATACCATCAAATGCCCATTGATTTCCAACACGCCTTTTTCCGCAAGCACAAAGAGTGGATCAAGGAAAAATATATGCGCGGAGAGAGCTACATTTTGGGATACTGCCCAAATAAGGAAGTGCGCAGAGCCTGGCTGACCGAATTCATGAATCAAAAAAATTCACCAACCCCTTCCCCGTGAAGGGGTTTTTCGATGTGCCTCCCGGCGTGCTATACTGCTGGGAGAACATCATCGCATGCGAGAGGAGAAACGAAGTGCTGCAATATATGGTGGAGCAATTAAATGAACATCTTTCTGCTTACGGGACGATTCTCGACGTGACATTGCGGTCGGATCAGTCGCTCGTGGAAGAAGCAGAGGTGCGGGAAGTCATTCTTACGTTTGCAGACGAAGAAACAGAGGGGAAGCCGCTGGCGACCATTCACCTGTTTGAACTGGAGGGCAGCTGTGAAGTCGAAGTAGAAGTGCAGTTTACGGGACGGGAAGATGGCGGCTCGCTCTGGTTGCAGGCGCAAGCGGTCGTGCCCGAGGTCGCCATGACGGAAAAACGCCGTTATGTACAGCCCGGACAGTCTGCGCAATCCGAAGTGGTGCTGGATTACCACTTTCTCGCGGAACAGCCGCAGAGCGAGGAGGAGGCGCAAACCTTGACGCGCACGCTCGAGCGGTTCGCCGCCGACCTCGGCAAGCTGGTGCGTCTGTCCTGAATCGGGAGGCAACAACATGCAGTAGAAAGAAAGCTCGGGCACCGCGTCCGGGCTTTTTGGCATAAGTTTTTCTCCTGCTCGCCTGGCAGCTGCGAGCAAGCCATCTTCCCGGCCGCGGGGAGCTTCTCGGCGGAAGATCAGGCATGATGGGGGGACGAACCGTCAGACAAGAAGGAATTCTGCTTGCGCGGGGAGAATGCATATAAGAATGAATGAGTGTTCACTCGTAGTGGTTTGGGAGGGAAAAAAATGAGCCTGTCCAAGGTACTCGAGCCGATTCAAATCGGTTCACTGCTCTTGCGCAATCGGGTGTTGATGGGGTCGATGCACGTAGGCTTTGAAAAGCTGGAGGACGGGGTAGAGCGCCTTGCCGCTTTTTACGCGGAGCGGGCCAGAGGAGAGGTCGGTCTGATCGTCACAGGGGGGGCGGCGGTCCGTCCGGAAGGCGGCATGGGGGATGCCTATTGCAATGTTTACATGGATGAACATATTGAGCCGCTGAAGCAGATCACGACTGCCGTTCACGAGGCAGGCGGGAAGATTGCCTTGCAGCTGTTCCACGCGGGGCGCTATGCCCACCAGGAGGCGACTGGTATGGAATCTGTGGCGCCATCTGCCCTGCAGGCTCCGATCAACCGTCACAAGCCGCGGGCGATGGACGCCGCAGAGATCGAGATGACCATCCAGTCGTTTGCAGACGGGGCTGTACGCGCCCGAAAGGCTGGTTTTGACGCTGTGGAAATCATGGGCTCGGAAGGGTATTTGATCAACCAGTTTCTGTCTCCGGTTACCAATCATCGGGAGGACGAATGGGGAGGAGACTTTCACCGGCGGGCACGTTTCGGGCTGGAGGTAGCGAGACGGGTGCGGGCAGCGGTCGGAACGGACTATCCGGTCATCTTTCGGATGTCAGGGCTCGATCTCATCCCAGACAGCACGACAATGGAGGAGACGCTGCAGTTTGCCGTCATGCTTGAACAGGCAGGTGTAAACGCTCTTAATGTGGGGATCGGCTGGCATGAATCGAAGGTCCCGACGATTGCCATGATGGTTCCGCGCGGTGCATACGTCTGGGTCGCCCAGCAGGTCAAGGAGGTTGTGGGTATCCCGGTCATTGCCAGCAACCGGATCAACGACTTGCGCCAGGCCGAAGACATCCTCGCGGCAGGGCGCTGCGATATGGTCTCCATGGCCCGTCCGTTTCTGGCTGATTCGCAGATCGTCCGCAAGAGCAGGGAAGGGCTGTTCGACGAGGTCAACACCTGTATCGCCTGCAACCAGGCCTGTCTCGATCACATCTTTGACGGAAAGGTCGCGTCCTGTATGGTCAATCCGGTCGTCGGGCGGGAGAAGGAATGGGCGCTCGTGCCGACTGCGGTGAGCAAAAGGGTGGCAGTCGTCGGCGCAGGTCCGGCCGGTCTGGAAGCGGCGCGCGTGCTCGCGGAGCGGGGGCATCAGGTCGTCATTTTTGAAAAGCAGGCGCAAATCGGCGGGCAGATCAATTATGCCCGGCAAGTCCCCGGCAAAGAGGAGTTCAACGAGATGCTGCGCTACTACCGGGTGCAGCTCGCGAAACTGGGGGTGGAGGTCCGGTTGCAGACGGCTGCCACGGCTGATTCCTTGCTCGCGGAAGGATTCGAGGAGGTCGTCGTCGCTACAGGTGTGATCCCGCGCCGTCCCGACATCCCGGGCGTGGACCTTGGCCATGTCATCAGCTACGACCAGGTCTTTGCCAAACAGGTACAGGTTGGCCGCCGCGCAGTGATCGTGGGAGCGGGCGGAATCGCCTGCGACCTGTCGCATCTGCTCGTGCAGGATCAATCATTCTCCGCCGAGGTCGTCCAGTATTTGCTGGAATATCGCATCCTCGACAGCAAGGCGATGCACCGTCTGCAGAGAAGCGGCAGACAGGTGTGCATGCTGCGGCGAGGAAAGCATGTCGGAACCGGGCTGGGCAAGACGACCCGCTGGGCAGTGCTCGCCAATCTGAAGCGGCACGGCGTAGAAATGATGACGCAGATTGCGTACAAGGAAATTACGCCAGAAGGGGTGGTTGTCGTCAATCAGCAGGGGGAGGAACAACTGGTCCTGGCCGATACCGTCATTATCGCGGCGGGCGCGACGTCCAATGACAGCCTGTACCATTCGTTGCAAGGGCGCATCCCTGTCCATCTCATCGGCGGGGCAAAGGAAGCGGGAGAGCTCGACGCCAAGCGGGCGATATACGAAGGGGCTGCAGTCGGCAGGGTGATTTAGACCGCTGCTTTGGAGAAGTGATTCTTTATTCCGAAAAGACTGAAAGTAGTGTATGATAAAGAGGATGTCGCCTTATAAGAAGTTTTGTCGAAAGGCTTTTCAGCGTACTTAAAATCTTGCAAAATGATAGCATATTGCTCAAATTCCTTCGATTGGGGGCACTCGCCTTGATGAATCATAATGGCATATTGCTGGGTAAACGTCACTTCTTATACTCATCTGCTCCGTTGATAGAGGTAGAAGGATGGAAGTTTACCATCGCCCCGGGTTTTAAGGTGATCGCAGGTGGCAGTGCGAATCCTTTGCAAACATTGATCAGCGTATACCGTGAAACTGAAAAAATCGCTCAACTGGTTCTCCACCACAGACGCTCTGATTCCGACGTGACGGTCCAAGCCGTCTCCAGCGAAATCTTGTTGGAGATCGCCCCGACGACGCGAACCGTAAGTGTGGCGGAAAAGCAATAAGGCACTCTTGACGGAGTGCTTTTTTGCTGGCCATAACCGGCAGCAGCAGCGTGCGGCAGTACAAATCGAAAACGAAACACAGGAGGCAGCGAAGGATGAAATTGAACGAATGGAAGCTGGGTGCCTTTCACCTGACGTGGTTGAAGGGAGGACTGACCCAACTGGATGGCGGGGCGATGTTCGGCGTTGTGCCCAAGCCGTTGTGGAGCAAAAAATACCCGTTTAATGAAAACAACCAGGTCCCTCTGCGCGCAGATCCGATCCTGCTGGAGGCTCACGGCAAGAAAATACTTATCGAATCCGGAATGGGGAACGGGCGGCTGACGGACAAGCAGAAGCGCAATTTCGGGCTGCTAGAGGAATCTCTGGTGATCGAATCGCTGGCTGCCAAAGGGCTTACGGCTGCGGACATCGACATCGTCATCATGACGCATATGCATTACGATCATTGCAACGGGCTGGTGACAGTACAGGACGGTCAGCTCGTCTCCACCTTCCCGCGCGCCGTCATCTACGTCCAGGAGCAGGAATGGGCGGAAATGCGCGAACCGAATATCCGCTCCCGCAATACGTACTGGGAGGATAACTGGCGGCCGATCGAGCGGCAGGTGCGGACGTACGGCGAGGAACTCGCGCTGCTGCCGGGAATTACCCTCCATCATACAGGGGGGCACAGTCAGGGACATGCGATCGTGCGGATGGAGAGCGAAGGGCAGCTGGCCCTGCACCTCGCAGACATCTTGCCGACTCATGCCCATCAAAATTCGCTGTGGGTCATGGCCTATGACGACTACCCGATGACCTCCATTTTCGCCAAGGAAAAATGGATCAAAGGCGGAATCGAGCAGGGGGCCTGGTTCACGTTTTACCACGATGCCCTCTACCGCGTCGTCAAATGGAATGAAAAGGGCGAACTGATCGAGCATCTCGATGTGGAGCTGTGAAGATCAACCGGGCCTACCGCCGTTTTGGGACTGCCAGCGTAGGCGTGGCCGGGACGATACCGTATCGAAAATGTGATGTACCTCATAGAAATTTTTCATAATCCAAAAATTTTGAATGATCATTGACGAAGCCCCTCCCTCTCTCTACAATGAGTACATCGCAGAGCATCTGTTCTGGCAGGAGAAGTTTGCAGAACAGCTCGGTAAGGAGAGAGGGTCATGAGGAGGATCACATCGCTGTTGCAGGAGTTTCACCCGATCGTCTGGTCACTGGTGATCGGGACGGTGTTTGTCAGGGCAGCCAGTTCCATGAGCATGCCGTTTTTGTTCCTGTATTTGTCCAATCATACCGATATGGATATGGCAATGATCGGGCTGACGATTGGCGCAGGTCCGCTCGCGGGTACGGTGGGGGGATTTATCGCAGGGACTTTGTCTGACCGGATCGGGCGCAGGCGGGTCATGATCGGCGCCCTTTATGTATGGACGCTCGTATTCGTCGGGTTTGCGGTCAGCAAGAACCCGATGGTGCTATTGGTGCTGAACATGCTCGGCGGGCTCTGTCGCTCGTTTTACGAGCCGGTGTCCCAGGCGCTGATGGCAGACGTGACCACGCCGGAGAAGCGCTTTCGGGTCTTTAGCCTTCGCTACACGGCCATCAACGTGGGCGTAGCGGTCGGGCCGATTGCCGGGGCGGTGCTGGCGAAGGCGTCGGTTGCCTTGCCGTTTTTGCTTACCGGATTCATTTACTTGCTGTACGTAATCAGCCTGCAATGGTTGCTGAACAAATTCGGCATCAAAAAAATCGAAGGGCAGAAGAAGGAGCATGTCACCTTCGCCCGCGCGTTCAGCGTCCTTGTCCATGACAAGGCTTTTCGCCTGTACATATTCGCCGGTATGCTCGGCGCGGTCGGCTACTCGCAGATGTCGTCGACGTTGGCCAAATTCGCGGAAATGACGGTGGCAAACGGAACGGAGCTGTTCGCGATCCTGATGAGCATCAACGCTATCGTCGTCGTGGTCATGCAGCTGCCGCTGACGGCCTGGGCAGAAAAAAAGACGCCCCTCACCGCGATTGTTGTGGGGAACGCCATGTACGCCGTCGGGGACGTCGGCTACGCCTTTGCCCATTCTTGGACGGTCTTCATGATTGCCATGGTCTTCTTCACCTTTGGCGAAATTCTCACCTTTACTTCCGGTGACGTGCTGATCGACCGGATGGCTCCCGAAGGAATGCGGGGCAGCTACTACGGTGCGAAAAGCTTCAGCAACGCAGGCCAGTTCATCGGTCCGTGGATGGGCGGGATTCTGCTCGCAGCTTACGGCGGGACGACCTTGTTCCTCGTCGTGGCGGCGTTCTCCATGGTCAGCAGCGTGTTCCAATGGGCGGGACAGCGCGCGTATTTGGCGAGCACCGGAAAATCCATCAACTACGCGCGGGCCGACTCAATCTAGCGCCTGCAGGATGCGCTGGGCGATGCGCTCGTATCCGGCGGTGTTGGGATGAAAATGATCCGCGTACAGGTACGTTTTTTCCTTGTTCACGAACAGATCATAAGTAGGAACAACGATGACGCGCGGGTATTTGGCTGCGATCCCGGCAGCCGTATGATTCCAGTCCAGCACAGGCTGGATCGTCTCGGCGGATGCGTAGGTATCCCCGAACGGATTGTACAAGGAAGTGTAGACGATCGTCGCTTGCTTGTTGACGGCGCGAATTTGCCGGATGATCTCTTCATAATTGGCCGTGAGCGTTTTTGTCGCTGCGGCCAATTTTTTTGCGTCGATCGTGTAGAGGCCGCCGGTCTGGCTGAACAGATCGTTGCCGCCGATGGTAAACAGGATCAGATTGGCTTCAGCCAGCTGCGCTTTGACTTGTTCTTGCCCCAGCTGTTTGACCAGGTCGGGGGATTCCTGCCCGTTGATGGCGAGGTTGGAAAAGCTGATCGGCTTGCCGAATTTTTTCTCCAGTACCTGGCGGACGAGGCCTGCGTAGCCTTGGCCGTTGGCGTCGCCTGCGCCGCGGGTGAGCGAATCTCCCAATGCCACTACCTTGCGGATTCCTTCTGCGGGCACGGGGGCCGCTTTTTCGGGGGCGGTTGGCACGGCTTCCTTGGCGGGAGCCAGTTGCTGCGGGTTCAAGGCGAGCACGAAGCCTGTCGCAAACAGCAAAAAGGATACGAGAGACAATAGACCTGCCGTGCGCCAGAGCAGTTGTCCGGATGTGCGCATCAGGTACCCTCCTGTTCGATGGTGAATCATGGATCGTGGTATAATGTGGATAGACATCTTTTGACAGTGTACCACAAACAGATTGCTTCCGTCAGGCGAGGATGCGGCGATTGAACAGGAGGGTGCCCGTTGGCTGATCCAGTGTTATCCGTAAAAGGATTGCGCAAAAAGATCGGAAAGAAGCCGATCATTCACGATATTACGTTTGATGTTTTCCCCGGCGAGGTGTTCGGCTTTCTCGGGCCGAACGGTGCCGGCAAGACGACGACGATTCGCATGCTCGTCGGTTTGGCCGCGGCAGACGGGGGCGAGATCAAAATCGGCGGCATTTCGCTTTTGGAGCGGTTTCCCGAAGCGATCTCTCAGGTCGGCTGCATTGTGGAAAATCCGGAGCTGTACAAGTTTATGACCGGGCGGGAAAACCTGGAGCACTTCGCCCGCATGAGCGGCGGCATCACGCCGGAGCGGATCGAAGAAATTGCGCGCTTCGTCGATCTGGAACGCGCGATCGACGACAAGGTCAAGACGTACTCGCTCGGCATGCGCCAGCGCCTGGGGATCGCGCAGGCACTATTGCACCGCCCGAAAATCTTGATTCTGGACGAGCCGACGAACGGACTCGATCCGGCAGGAATACGCGAGATGCGTCAGTTCATCCGCAGGCTGGCGGAGGAGGAAGGGCTGGCCGTCTTTATTTCCAGCCATCTGCTTAGCGAAATCGAAATGATGTGCGACCGCGTGGCGATCATCAACCAGGGCAAGGTCATTTCCGTCGGGCATGTGCGGGAGCTGATGGAGCAGTTCGCCGACCAGGTGGACTGGACGATCCAGCCTGCTTTCCTGCGTGATGCGATGGAGGTGCTAAGCAGGCATGAGGCTGTCACGGAAGTGTGGGAGGCCGGTGAAGATCGGCTGAAGTGCCGGATGAATGTCGATCGGGTCAGTGAAGTAAACCAGTCCTTGGTGCGTGCAGGAATTCCCGTTACGGGCATTGCGACCAGGACAGTCACACTGGAGGACCTGTTCCTGATTTTGACCAAAGGAGGTGGAAACCGTGGGGCAGAGCATGCTGGGGCTGGTGCAAAATGAGACGGTGAAACTGCTGCGCAGGCGCCGCTTTCTCGTCGTCGTGCTCATTTTGGCCATCCTCATCCCGATTTTTACATACGCCCAGTACCGCTCGGTCGTCACGGCCCAGGAGCGGATGGGCACCACCGATTGGCGTCCCTTGCTGACACAGCAGATCGTGGACATGCAAAACAGGCTCGCCTCCAGCCGCCTGCCTGACGAATGGCGCGATTTCATCAAGGTGCGCATCCAGCAGCAGCAGTATTACCTCGATCACGACATCAACCCGATGGCGCCGGGGGGACCGACGTTTGCCCGCGGCTTCATGGATCAGGCTGTCTCGATGTTTTTGCCGATGATTATCGTCGTGCTGGCGGTGGATCTGGTCTCGGCGGAGTTCAGCGAAGGAACGATCAAGCTCTTGCTCACCCGACCGGTCCGCAGGTGGAAGGTGCTGACCAGCAAGTACATCACCTTGCTGCTGTTTACCTCGCTTACGGTGCTGATGACGCTCGTCCTGGCTTATATCATGTCAGGCGTCGTGTTCGGCTACTCCGGGTGGACGCTGCCCATTTTGACCGGCTTTGAGGTGACGGGAGGGGAGCTGCAGACGTCAGGCGCGTTTATGCTGCCGCAGTGGCAATTTCTTCTGCTGCAGTACGGCCTGGGCTGGTTCGTCTGCGTCGTGGTCGGCACCGTGACGTTCATGGTCTCCGTTCTGGTGCGCAGTGCGGCAGCGGGCATGGGGATCATGATGGCCGCCTTGATCAGCGGCACGATCCTGACGCAGATGGCTTCCTCCTGGGAGTCCTCCAAATACTTGTTCGTCGTGAATTTGCAGCTGACCGACTACCTGAATGGCTCACTGCCGCCAATCAAGGGCATGACCTTGCCGTTTTCACTGACGGTCCTGACGGTTTGGGCGGTCGCGGCGCTGATCGTCGCCTACACGGTGTTTATCAAGCGGGATGTCACATCGTAAGCGTCTCGGCTTTGGACGGAGCGACGACGTGCTTCAGTAAAAAGGCAAAAAAAGGACATGCGAGCTGTAATGGATGATACGCTCTGCATGTCCTTTTTCTTATTGCCATGTGATGAGCTTCGTGGTTTCGATCAATTCATCGAGGCTGATTCCGCTGGCGGATATGACTACGTACAAGGATTGGTTATCCACCTGGGCGTTCAAGTGAACCGCATGCTGTGCGCTCGACGGTTTGGAGTCCTGCTGGTCAAATGACACGCCAATGGCTTGCTGGCCGTTGACCGTAAACAGTTGGGTAGCGGTGAACGTGCCGGGAATGGAAAGACTGCGCTTTCCATGCGTGTTGCGGACGACGTCGATCTTGATCCAGCTGTTGTTGCGCTTGTAGTTGGCGGTGAGTTGCGTCACCTTGGTGCTGGTTTCGGATTCGTACTGTACGGACACATCAGCGACCGTAAAGCCGCTGGTCGTTTGCGGCAACACTGGTACAGGCAGATCTGATGCTTGTACAGCCGTCTCGAGATCGGAAAAAGTAGAGAGTGTGATGGCATCTTTTCGTTCAGTCGGTGCAGGCGGTCCCGCAAAGGCATTCGCGGACGGATGCGTATCGGTTGCTGTCTCGTCCGGAGCCGTCAGCGCAGCGTATACATGTCCGCTTTCGTCGTCTGTCGCTTCCGGCGATTCCTTGGCCGTAAGCGATGCACTCGTTTTTCCCTTTGCCGTGTCAGCCAGAATCGCTGCCTCTTTTGCCTGCGTGTCGGCTGCAGGCGGATTGACGGTCGCCGTGCTCCGGGATGCTGGCGTTTCTGTGCGGCTTGACCGCGATTCGATAGCGGCCTTTTTTGCCTGTGGGCTGTCCATGGCAATCGCTGCGCCCGCATTGGAAACCGGTGCCTCGACCGCTTTTGGCTGTACGGCAGGGGGGACTGGGGCAGTCTGCGCTTGCGCAGCTTTTGGCGTCACATCGGCAGCGAGAGGGGCTTCCTTCAGCATGCTGGCGTTTTGTGCTTCCGCTGCTGCGCGTGCCGTCTTGGGCTGAATCTCCGTGTTGAAGGAGGCGACATCATTGGCGCTGCCGCCAGCAGAACCTGTCAGTTGTGCGGCCATCTGTTGACCGCCCGGCTGGAGCTGCTGATAGCCGGCGAAGCCTACTGCGAGCAAGATGGCAGCAGCGCTGACCCAGGCGAATGAAGGGAAGCCTTTGGCCCGGCGCTTGCTGCCGGCAATCGGTGTCGGCGGCTGCAAGGTTTCGGCAGCGGCATGAGGGGGCGTGCCTTGAGCGGCGTTCTGGTAGATGGACTGCATGATTCTCTCTTCCAGGTTTGCCGAGGGTAGCGGTACCTCCTTCAAGAACTGCACCTCCTCGTCCGTTGTCATCTGTTTTTCGATCCATGTCATGCATTCTTCACAGGTTTCTATATGAGAGAACACATCGCTGTCCGTGTCTTCCAACCATGCTTTTCTAAATGCCTGGCAGTTCATGTACGAGCCCCCCTTCCTTGCGGGTTAACAATTTTGCGAGTTCCTGGCGAGCGCGCAAATAGCGGACGCGGGCGGTCGACTCGGCAATACCGAGGAGCGAAGCGATTTTTTCAAACGGATATTCATGCGTGCAACGAAGCACGATAACTTCCCGATAGGTATGCGACAGGAGTGCGAATGCTTCTTCAATTTCACGACGCTGCTCCTTGTTCATGAGCGATTCCTGCGGAGACTCGTCTCTCGCATTGGACGGCACAAAGGCCAGTTGCTCGTCTGAGTCGTGATACTTCCGGCGACGCAAGAAATCAATGCTTTTGTTTCGGGCGAGCGTGTGCAGCCAGGAGGAAAACTGGCTGTCGCCGCGAAAGGTGGACAGTTTCTCGTACGCTTTGACAAATACTTCCTGCGTGAGATCCTCCGCATCGGAGCGATTGTTCACCATCTTGTAGATGAAAACGTAGATCATATGCTGGTATCGTTGGATGAGGTCGCGATACCCTTCGATGTCGCCCTGAAGAATCCGCTGAATGATTTCGGCGTCGGATTGCATTGAATCTCCGGCCTCCCTTCCCTCTATGAGACGCTGGTATTTATAAAACGTTTCAGACCAGCGCTTCCATTTCTATAATGTCGTATGGATAGCCTTGTTCAACGAGAAATAGCTGGCGATGGAGAGAAAACTCCTGCTCGCGCGTATCCCGTGTCACGAGTGTATAGAAATGCGCCTTGTTATCACCTGGCTTCGGACGCAGAATCCGTCCGAGCCGCTGCGCTTCCTCCTGACGGGAGCCAAACGTTCCCGAGATCTGGATCGCCACGTTGGCGTCCGGCAGATCCACGGCGAAGTTCGCAACCTTGGAAACGATGAGGCGCTTGATTTTCCCCTGTTTGAACTGTTGATACAGCCGCTCGCGTTCTTTTTCCGGCACTTTCCCTGTGATGAGCGGCAGCTGCAGTGTCTTGGCCATCTGTTCGAGCTGATCGACATATTGGCCGATGATCAGGACCTGATCCTGCGGGTGCTGATCCAGCAAAGAGCGGACAACCTCCAGCTTGCGTGGATTTTCGGCCGCGATGCGGAACTTTTGCCTTGTCGCAGCGCGGGCGTAGGCCTCCCGCCATTTCGGCTCGAAGGGAAGGCGTATTTCCCGACAATGCGCCTCAGCAATCCAGCCCTGCTCCTCCATGGCTTTCCAGGAAACTTCGTATTTTTTCGGGCCGATCAGGGTAAAGACGTCTTCCTCCCGTCCGTCTTCGCGCACGAGCGTAGCCGTCAACCCCAGTCGCCGCGTAGCCTGAATGCCGGAGGTGACGCGAAAGACAGGAGCTGGAAGCAAATGAACCTCATCGTAAATAATAAGCCCCCATTCGCGCTCTGAAAAGAGTTTCATGTGAGGAAAGTCATCTTCGGAGCCGGGGCGGTATGTCAAAATTTGGTAAGTTGCCACAGTGATAGGCTTGACTTCCTTGCGATCACCGGTGTATTCCCCGACCAGGGCAGGGTCCAGCCCGGTTTTGTCCAACAGCTCGGAAATCCACTGGCGCACGGAGGTCGTGTTGGTCGTCAGAATCAAGGTCGCCGTCTGCAGCTGGCAAATCGCGCCAAGGCCGATGACGGTCTTCCCGGCACCGCAGGGCAGGACAAGCACGCCGCTCCCTCCGGTGACCGCTCCGTTGGAGTAGAAGGCGTCGATGGCCTCCTCCTGATACGGCCGCAAAGCAAACGGGCGGCCGGAAGCCGTGTTTTCCCGCCAGCTGACGGGACAGCTTTCGCCGGTCGTGTAGCCTGCGAGATCCTGGACAGGATAACCGAGGCGAATCAACTCCTGCTTGATCAGCCCGCGGGCGTACGGCTTGATTACCTTGCCATCTTCGCGCGTGCACGGCTCCAGCAGGGCTGCGATGGATTTGTACCCGGTCAGCTCCGCCAGCAAGCATTTATCATCGCATGTCAACAGCAGCTCGTCCCCTGACTTTTCCAGCCGGATGCGCCCGTAACGGCACATCGTTTCTTCGATTTCCCGGACGATCGTGGGCGGAACGCCGTATTTACTGTACGAGGCCAGCGTCTCCAATACTTGCTCGCAGGTCATTCCCGCAGAGGCTGCATTCCACAGCGACAGGGGAGTGATCCGGTACGTGTGCATGTATTCGGGGCTTTTCAGCAGCTCGGCAAAGCTGTGGAGGGCTTGTCTCGCCTCCGTAAACAGCGGATGCTGCGTCTCCAGCAGGATTGTTCGGTCACTTTGCACAATCATGGGCAAATCTGGACGGTAAGACAAGTGACTCACCTCATTAGCCATGTACATATACATTCAGAACCATGGTATCACAATCTGGAAAAGAAAGAAAAACAGACAGGTAACATTTATCCCGGGGTGGGAAACAATATCCCAAAGTACGGACGCGAGGGAAGGAGGATCATGGCGTTGGCGTGGACCTGGTTCAACTTGGGGATGGTCGTGCTCCTTGTGTTCTTCAACGGTTTTTTCGTAGCGACGGAATTCTCGGTCGTAAAAGTGCGGGAATCGCGCATCGCCCAATTGGTGGCGGAAGGGAACGGCAGGGCAAAGAACGTGGAAAAGCTGTTGCACAATCTCGACGCGTACCTGTCGGCGTGCCAGCTGGGGATTACCCTCGCCTCTCTTGGTTTGGGCTGGCTGGGGGAGCCGGCTGTCGCGCAGCTATTGCACCCGGTTTTCCGTTACTTCGGCCTGAATGAGACCGTGTCCAGCAGCATTTCCTTTATCATCGCTTTTTCGGTCATTACCTTTTTGCATATCGTAATGGGGGAACTGGCACCGAAGACGCTGGCGATTCAGCGGACGGAGATGATCGTGCTGACTGTCGCCAAACCGATCATGTGGTTTCACAAAATAATGTATCCGTTCATCGCCTTGCTGAACTGGTCGGCGGCACGCTTTCTGGCCCTGTTTCACATTTCCATGGAGCCGCATCAGGAGGTACACACCGAGGAAGAAATCCGCATCCTCGTCAACGAGAGCCACAAGAGCGGCCTGATCGACAATACGGAAATGATGCTGGTGGACAACATTTTTGACTTCTCCGAGACAATGGCGCGGGAGATCATGGTCCCGCGCACAGACATGTTCGTGCTGAACATCCGCGACCCGTTCGAGGAAAACGTCAGGCTCGTGCAAAACGGCCGGTTCACGCGCTATCCCGTCGTGGACGGGGACAAGGACCACGTGGTGGGGAGCCTGCACATCAAGGACATGCTGACAGGGCTTTTGGAAGGCGAGCAGCGCGACCTGCAGACGCTGATGCGCCCGGTGCTGACGGTGCCGGAGACGATCTCCATCAGCCGCCTGTTGACCATGCTGCAGAAACAACGCGGTCAGCTTGCGATCATCATCGACGAATACGGCGGGACGGCGGGGCTCGTCACATTGGAGGACATCATGGAAGAGATCGTCGGCGACATCCAGGACGAATTCGACGACGAGCGTCCCGAGATCGAGCGCAAGGACAACACGCTTTCCTTCGACGGCCGCATGCTGCTGGAAGAAGTCAGCGACTACCTCGACATCGACCTGGAATCCAGCGAAGTAGACACGCTTGCCGGATGGATTTACATGCAATTCGACCATTCCCCGCGCGTGGGCGACTCCGTTCAGCACGGCAATTACCTGTTCACCGTCGAAGAGGTCGACCATTACCGCATTACCCGAGTCAGCGTAAAGAAACGGCAAACAGAGGAGGAAGTGGTGGATGCCAAGTAGGGTCCATCGCTTTTTTGTATGCTGATTATATACACGCAAATCATATATGAAGTGAAGCTTGTGTGAAATTGCAAGAAAAATCTGCATTTTCTACAAATGAAAGCACTCAAAAATGTTATGAAAAAACCTGTTCAACCAGCTAACATGTGCTATAATGATTCAAAGTTGACAAGTCAGCTTGCAGATGAGAAGCAGGTAGCAAAGCAGAGCCTAGAGGAGGAAGTTGAGATGAGACGAGCAGTCAGTATGGGACTGACCGCATTGCTGGCATTTTCTTTGGCCGCATGCGGCAATCAGACAGATGGAAAGACGGAGGCAACCGCGGCAAAACCCGCAGAGCAAAAGCAAATCGTGAAGCTCGGGTTGACGCAATTTGTGGAGCATCCGGCATTGGACGCCATTCACCAAGGGATTTTGGATGGACTGAAGGCTTCCGGCTTTGAAGAAGGCAAGAACCTCGAAGTAGACTATCAGAATGCCCACGGCGACATGAACAATACCGTTTCCATCGCGCAAAAATACGCTGGTGACCAAAAGGACCTGGTCGTAGCCATCGCTACGCCGTCCGCACAGGCAGCAGCCAAGGCGATTACTGACAAGCCCGTCGTATTCAGTGCCGTGACAGATCCACTGTCGGCACAGCTGGTCAGCAATCTGGAAAAACCAGGCGGCAACGTGACGGGTACATCCGATAAAGTATCCATGGAACAACAATTGCAATTGATTAAAAAATTCCTGCCTGACTTAAAAAAGCTGGGCGTGATCTACACGACCTCCGAAGTCAACTCCGAGGTGCAGGTGAAGGATCTGGAAGAGGCAGCGAGCAAGGAAGGCGTGGAAATCGTCAAAGCAGGCATCTCGCAGCTGTCCGAAGTGCAGCTGGCAGCGACGGGATTGACGGCGAAGACCGACGCCCTGTTCATCCCGATCGACAACACGGTCGTCTCTTCCTTTGAAGCCGTGCTGGGTGCCGCCGAGCAGAGCAAGATTCCGGTTTTTGCTTCCGATACGGACACCGTCAAACGGGGAGCCATCGCTACTTACGGAATCGATTACTACGGCATGGGAAAACAGACGGGCGAAATGGCTGCGCGCGTTCTGAAAGGTCAATCGCCGGCGGATATGCCAGTGGAAATTTCCAGGCAGGCCGAGCTGTACATCAATGAAACGGCAGCCGCAAAGTTTGGCTTGACCATATCCGATGAGCTCAAACAGCAGGCGAAAGAAATCATCAAGTAAAAGGGAGCTTCAAGCTCTCTTTTTCTACTTTAAAATTTATTTCACTCGTGTTAAAATTAGAAAAAATTTTTGAGGGGGTTATTTCGCACATGTTCAAGCAAAAAAAAACAATGAAAATGATTCAGACTTTTTTATTTCCTTTGTTGCTTTTATCCGTCACCGCGTGTGGACAGCAAAGCGCTACTCCGGCCAACGACCAAGGCCAGCCATCGACAGCAGCACCTGCGGCTGACAAGCAACTGACCATTGGCATCGCCCAGTTCGTGGAGCATCCAGCCCTGGACGCTGCGCGTGAAGGCTTCATTGCGGAATTGGCGAAAAAAGGCTACGAAGACGGCAAGCAAATCAAAATCGATACGAAATCTGCACAAGGCAGCATGGATACGGCCATTTCCATCGCCCAGAAGTTCGAGGCTGACAAAGTAGACCTCGTACTGGCGATCGCAACGCCGACGGCCCAGGCGGAAGCGCAGACGAGCAAGGAAATTCCGGTTCTGTTTACGGCTGTCACCGACCCGGTGGAAGCGGGACTGGTCAAATCGATGGAAAAACCGGAAGGCAACGTAACCGGAACATCCGACATGAACCCGGTCGAAGAACAGTTGAAGCTCGTCAAGGAATTGAAGGCGGATGCGAAAACAGTGGGAATCATTTACAGCTCCGGCGAAGTGAATTCCAAAGTGCAAGTGGATGCAGCCAAAGCTGTCGCTGACAAGCTGGGCCTGACCATCCAGGAAGCGGCGATTACGAGCGCAACCGAAGTGAAGCAAGCGGCTGAATCCATGGTAGGCAAAGTCGATGCGTACTACATCCCGACCGACAACATGGTCGTTTCCTCGATCGCAGCGGTACTCGGCGTAGCCGAAGCGCAAAAAATTCCGGTCATCGCCGGTGAGGAAAACTCCGTGAAGAGCGGCGCCATCGCGACATACGGCATCGACTACACCAAGCTGGGCGAGCAAACTGCCGACATGGCTGTGAAAATCTTGAGTGGCGAAGCGAAGCCGGGCGACATGCCTGTCGAGACGCAAGCTGACATGAAGCTAGTATTGAACAAGAAAGCAGCGGAGAAAATGGGAGTGACCATTCCGCAGTCGATGCTCGACCGCGCAGGAGAAGTGGTAGAGTAATACATGCAGTAACAGGAGGACTTCTTCTATGAATCTGGCAATAATGGGGGCAATCGAGCAGGGACTTTTGTTCGGAATATTGGCCCTGGGCGTCTATTTGACCTTTCGCATTCTGAACGTACCCGATCTGACCGTCGACGGCAGCTTTGCCCTTGGGGGCGCGATCGCAGCGAAGTTTATCATTGATGGGACCAATCCGTATCTGGCTACCTTGCTGGCTTTTCTGGTCGGCGCGGTAGCAGGAGCCTTTACCGGCGTCCTGCACACCAAAGGAAAAGTGAACGCCCTTTTGGCCGGGATTCTTACCATGATTGGGCTCTACTCGATCAACCTGCGCATCATGGGCAAGGCCAACTTGCCGCTGCTGCGCGAAGATACGCTGTTCACCTACGTCAAGGATTTGAGCATTCCCAACTTGACGATAGGCGGTCTGACGATTTTGACCGGTGTGTCTGTAGTGTTCCTGGCAGGCGTATTAGTGCTCAAACTGGTGATCGACTGGTTCCTGCATACTGACCTGGGATTGGATCTGCGTGCAACCGGGGATAATCCGAAAATGATCCGCAGCTTCGGGGTCAACACGGATACGACTACGATTATCGGCCTGGCTTTGTCCAACGGGCTGGTCGCTGTCTCCGGGGCATGGGTCGCCCAGTATCAGGGCTTCGCGGACGTCGGCATGGGGATCGGGATGATTGTGATCGGTCTTGCTTCTGTTATTGTCGGGGAAGTATTGTTCGGCAGCTCCTCCATTTTCCGGGCGACGCTCGCCGTCGTGCTCGGATCGATTGTATATCGTCTGGTCATCGCGCTCGCCCTGCAGGCTGGACTTAACCCGTCCGACATGAAGCTGATTACGGCCCTGATCGTCATTGTCGCCCTGACTGTTCCGACTATTGCCAAGGGCATTTGGAAAAAACAGCCGGGACGCGCAGCGAAGGGAGGCAGCAGCGATGCTTAAAATTTCAGGTGTGAATAAAGTGTTCAACGCAGGGACGGTCAACGAAAAGATCGCCTTGCGCAATGTGAATCTGCACGTCAAGCCGGGAGATTTCATCACGGTGATCGGCAGCAACGGCGCCGGAAAGTCCACGATGATGAACATCATCTCCGGCGGCTTGTTGCCGGACGTGGGCACGATTACCATCGACGGGAAAGATGTGACCCGGATGGGCGAACATCAGCGCGCCAGCCTGATCGGCCGCGTGTTCCAGGACCCGATGGCGGGTACGGCGCCGAACATGACGATCGAGGAAAACCTGGCAATCGCGTTGGCGAGAGGGCAGCGCCGCTCGCTCGCATTCGGGGTCAACAACCACAAGCGGGAGCTGTTCCGCGAGCAGTTGAAACAACTGGACCAAGGGCTGGAGAACCGCCTGAAGACAAAAGTCGGCTTCCTCTCCGGCGGTCAACGCCAGGCGCTCAGCCTCCTGATGGCGACTTTCACGGAGCCGAAGATTCTGCTTCTCGACGAGCATACGGCGGCGCTCGACCCGAAACGGGCGCAGCTGATTGTGGAGCTGACGGAGAAAATCGTGCAGCGCCACAACCTGACGACCATCATGGTAACGCACAACATGGAGCAGGCCCTGAACATGGGGAACCGCCTGATCATGATGCACGATGGCGGCATCATCCTCGATATTCCGGATGAGAAAAAGCGTACGATGAAGCCGCAAGATTTGCTCCGTGCCTTTGAAACGGCGCGTGGCGGCGAGAGCTTCAGCGAAGACCGCTTCCTGCTGTCCTGATTGATGAATCAGCCTTCCTGTTCCAGCGGGAAGGCTTGTTCTTTTTTCCGCAAAAAGGCGTGCATGGCCCAGCCGCCGATGAGCAGAAGCGCGGCGGCGGCAGCAAACAGGACGGCCCCGCCGAGCTGGACGAGCACGAGGCTGCCCAGATAGGGGCCGCATGTGCGGGAGATATCCCAGTGAGTGCCTGTAATGGCATAGTAGCGTCCGCGCATCGATGGGGGAGCGATCCGTGAAACGAAAGCGAGCCATTGAGTAATGCCGATGCTCTCTCCGATGACCCAGACGAGCTGCAGGGCGATCAGGGCAGGCTGCGTATCGAGGAACGCATAGCCGAGCGCGACGATGCCAAAGCAGACGTACGCACCGCTGACGAGAAGCCTTGCGGGCAGATGCTGGGTTCGTTTGACCAGCCAATACTCCAGGACGATGAGCAGCACGCCTTTCACAGAAGCGAGCGTTGCCAGCGTCTGCAAATAGTCAGGGAATATGTGCTTGAGATGGAGCTGCAGGTTCGTCTCCGTCTGCGCGTAGAACAAGCTGATCGGCAAAGACAGCAGCATGATGGCGAGAGCGGGACGGATGGCACGCCAGGAGCCTGGGGCGGCAGCGGCAGAAGAAGATGGACTTTGCTTATCCTGCACGGCTGCAGCCTGTCCGAGGGGGATTTTCCGCCAGACGACTGCGGCATAGAGCAGGAGGGATGCGGCTGTGCACAAAAAGGCGAGAGACGGCTCCTGACGGTAAAGCATCACGCCTGCCAACGGGCCGAGCGCACTGCCGACGTTGCAGGCGGTGTTCAGCAGGGCAAACGATCCGGCCATCTTCGCAGCGGGGATGGAGTCTGCCAGATGGGCCCTGCTCGCGGGAATGAACAAGGAACGCCCTGCCCCGTTGACGACGTAGAGCAGGGCGAAGGCAGCCAGCGAGTCGGCCTGTGCCATGGCGAGCATCGCGAGACATTGAAGCAGCAGAGCGACGAGCATGACGGTCTTGCGCGAAAAGCGGTCCGTCACACCGCCAGCGAGGAGCGTCAGCAAAATTTCGGAAAACGGCTGCAGCCCGATGACCAGCATGGTCATGGAGATCGAACCGCCGATTTGTTCGTTTAGGTACAGAACCAGAAACGGGGCGATCATCGCGCTGGACAGGGAGGTGAGTGTCTCGCCGAACAGTCTGACCCACAGAACGGACGGGTGGGCAGCGATGAGCCGGGAGAGAGAGTCAGCAGTGAGTTTCATGGGGCGCTTCCTTTCGTTTTGGAATATGGGGAGGCGGGCAGGTTCTACAAATTGTACGTTGGCGGAAGATAGAGAAAAAGTGTACGATTATGCCTGCGAAGATTTCATGTTTTTTGAAAGAAGCGGTGGTGAATGCTGTGCAGCTGGTTGAACAATATGTGCTCTTGTACGCGGGATGCCGTGCCCAAGCCGGGCGACCGCTGGAAATATCGCTCACAGATGTGGCCGAGGCGCTGTTTTGTACCCAGCGAAACGCGACCTTGACCTTGAAGAAGATGCAAAGCCAGGGCTGGATACGTTGGCAGTCAGGGCGAGGGCGCGGACATCGCTCGGTGCTGACGTGCCTGCTCACACCTGACGAACTGGTGCTCTCCGCTGCCAAAGAGCTCGTGCAAAGAGGAGAGATCCACGCCTCCCGGAAGCTGATCGATGCCTACCGGGAGCAGTGGCATGGTTTGGGGGAGGCGTATTCACGGTGGATGACCAGCCAGTTTGGGCTGCACCGGCTGCGGGAAAAAGGCAACGGAGTCCGGATGGATACGCTGCGTTTCTTTGTGGATCGCCCTTTCTCCGATCTCGATCCCGTTCGCGCGGTTTTGCGTTCGCAGACGCATTTGGCCAAACACATTTTCGATACATTGGTTCGCTTCGATCCGCAGACAGGTGCGATCACCGGACAACTCGCCTTCGCTTGGGAATGCGACAGGCTGGGCAAAGAGTGGGTCTTTACGCTGCGAAAAGGAGTGTTGTTTCATCATGGGCGGCAGCTTGCGGCAGACGATGTTTGCTTTTCCTTGCAACGCTTGGCGAAGGAGCCGTCTCGACACCGCTGGCTCGCCCAGTCGATTCACTCGGTACGCGCGCTCGATGAGTACGCGGTCGCCGTTGCATTGAACGAGCCGGATCAGCTTTTTCTCCACGCCTTGAGCAAGGAATACGCCTCGATTGTTCCGCGAGAGTATGTGACGGAGAGCAGTGAGGCTTTTGCCGCCTGGCCAATCGGAACCGGGCCGTTCAAAGTCGTTCGCAACGATACGTCCATGCTCGCTCTCGAAGCGTTTCAGCCTTATTTTGCAGGCCGCCCGTTTCTCGATCGGGTCGAGCTGTGGTGCGTACCCGGCGGGATGCACGTGGACACGGCGAACGATGAACTGCAGCTTGTGCGAGCGGCGATCGGGGAGCAGGAAACAGGGCGGCTGGGGACTGCCTGGAGAGGCTTGTCCCGCCGCGAGCAGTGCTTTCAGTACGTGAGCTTCAACAGCGCCAAGCCCGGTCCTCTGCGCCAGCCGGCCTTTCGCGCCGCCCTCGCATCTATGATCCAGGGGGAACGAATGCGCGCAGAGCTGAAAGGGGCGAGACAACCCGTGGAGGCGTGGGGAGAGCTGCTCACGCTCCGCTCGGTACATCAGCCTGGGGGCGAAGAGGCAGCCATATCGTGGTCAGGAGTTGGCTACGAGGGCGAAACGCTGCTCTTGTATACATATCCCGATCCGGATCATGCAGAAGACGCAGAGTGGATACGGGAGAGCTGCGCAAAAGCAGGAATAACGGTCGAGATCGTCTATGCGCTCCCCGAGGAGCTGGCGCGGCCGCAGGTGCTTCAGGCAGCGGACCTGGTCGTGGACAGCGCCAATGTCGACGAGCGGCTCGAGCTGTCGCTGCTGGAGTTCGTCTTCGCCGAAGCGTTGAGTATTTGGCATCATCTTGACGAACAAGCAAAGAAGGAAATGAGGCAAAGGGCGATGGACTTGCGGGGGGCAAGAACAGATTCAGAACGCTCGGCTCAAATGAAAAGCATGCTGGCGGCGCTGCAGGCTCGCCATACGTTTGTTCCGCTCTATTCAAACCGGCTGGAAATGCGCGCGCATCCCAGACTGTCAGGAATATCCATGGATGCGTTTGGCTGGATTGACTTTTCCCGGGCATTTGTTCGTGTATAGCTGAAAACTTGTCACATTTTTAGGTGAAACCGCTTTCCTTTTTCACCGTATAATGAGACGTAGAGTGATTTGCCGTTATTTTTCATCATAGGAGTATTAGGCAGGGCAGACGGTTTGGAGGAGGAAAGAAGCGTTGTATAATACAAAGACCGAAAAGGACAAACAAATTCTGTTCACATCCATACGCTTGATGATTTGCGTTGGACATGCGGATGGTTATATAGGAAATAAAGAAGTAAATCGCATTCATGAGCTGGTGAATTCGGAGCATTTCACGCTGAAGGAGAGGCAAATCTTGATGGACGACATGGACTATCCAAAGCGTCCCGAGGTGATCGTCGAAGATTTGATGGACTTGTCCCTGCCAGAAAAGCTGATGATCATGCGCAAGCTCTACCATATCGCGCTCATCGACCGCAAGCTGTCTCCATCGGAATCGAAGGCCATCGGGAAGATCGCTTGCCTGATCGGCATCTCGCAGGAAAAACAGGCGCAGGTCGAGGAATGGATCACGGACGGCATCAAATGGCGGGAACGCTGGAACAAAATAGTGGCAGAATAGGGAGGGCCCCAGACATTGGGGTCCTTTCGCCTTTTTTGGTACAATAAGGAGAATGCAAGCGAAAGAGGAGGACAACTGATGTTGCGGATCTTGATTACAAACGATGACGGCATTGATGCACCTGGCATCAAGCGTTTGGCCGAAGCATTGCTGACAGTGGAAGGGGCAGAAATTTTCGTCGTCGCGCCCCAGGAAGAAAAAAGCGGGGTCGGCCATGGAGTTACCCTTCGCAGCGCATTGGAACCGCAAGAGCACGATTTCTACGGTCTTCCTGTCAAAGCATGGTCCATCAACGGAAATCCCGCCGACTGCGTAAAAGCGGCGTATCACCTTTTGTTCGAGGAGGACAAAAAGCCCGACCTCGTCTTCTCCGGCATCAACGTAGGCACCAACCTGGGGCGAGACATCTACTACTCCGGCACGTGCAGCGGCGCCAGGGAAGCAGTCATTCTCGGTGTCCCCGGCATTGCGCTGTCCTACGACAACTGGTACGACCAGGGCAATTACGGGGAAGTCGCCGAGATGATCCAGCCCCTCGTGAAAGAATTCAGCGAACGGGCGAAAAAGGACGAGCTGCCCCGGCAGGTGTTCTGGAATGTGAACATTCCCCATGTGCCGTTGGCAGAGGTCAAAGGCGTCTTGCCGGCATCGCTCTCCCTGCATCATTACGAAGACAAGTACAGCCCGGAAGGCAACGGCTACCTCCTGATGCGGGAATATCCGGATGCCATGCCTTTGACCGAGCCGCTCGATTACGATCTGGTCAAGCGCGGCTATATCGCCATCACGCCGGTGCACATTGATGCTACGGACCGCGAATTGCTGAAGCAAATGGACGAATGGTCGTTCGTAAAATCATGGGGGAAACGCGAGGGATAAACGATGACAGAAGCGTACGAGCCACACATCGAGCCGGATGCGGCGCTGGCTTCTCCGGGCGCGGAGACGGCAGGCGAGCGGCTGGACCCGGAGCGGTTCCGCGATTTGTACCGGTTGGCAGGCGAGGAAGGGCTTCCTTACTTCGCCAGGCTGAATGGAAAGGGCGATGCGGAGCTGTACCTTGTCTTTGAATCGGTGGATGCGTTCAGCGAGCAGACGCGCGATGCCGTCTCTCTCGAGTTCAAGACGTATCAAAACAAGCTCCTTGTCGTGATCTGGACGTTGTCCGATCCGCTGCAGCCGCTCGGATTTCCGCTCAGCTTTGACATCCGGCGAACGGAGGAACGGCATCTGGCTCAGCGCATTCTCCGAAAAGGGGCAGTCACCCTGCACTACCTCGCCTATGAGGCCAGGAGCCTGACGCATATATACAGCGAGTCGATCACCTTTTCCAGTCAGGAGATCGAGCGTGCAGAAGCCATGATTTATGCCCTGTTCACGGGGGAGGCTGAGGCTTTGCCGCCGGAAGCGCAGGTGCGGGAGGAAGAGACGGAGACGATCCATGCATTGTCTCTGTCTGACGAGGTACTGCAGGAGGAGGGCGTGGCGTTCGTGCTGCACTACGGCCGCATGCTCGCGCAGTACGGCGAGGAACAGGCACAGCACCTCTTGATGAGCACGGTGCAGCAGGCTGTATGGGTCATGCGCCGCCATGCGCGAAGCGAGGTGCGGGGGTCAGCGTTCACCGTCTGGGCAGCCGAAGAGGGCGAATATTTGTCGCTCGTGGTGACCCCGCCTTTTACCGGCTTGTTTGAAGTCGTACATACATCGGAGGACGAGGCGAATCCGTTTGCACGCTTCCTCATGATCTTGCCGGCGTTTGTCCGCTGCGAAGATGTGGTTCCACTGCGGGTGGGCGCGTATCCGCTGCTGCGCTATGAAAACGGCCGTCTCTATCAATTGGAACTGGATGAACAGGTACAGGCTCGATTGGCAAAACTGCACCAGCAAGCGTTTTCAGGGGAACAAAGCCCGTATCGCTGATTGTTGCAACATTGTGAAAACGGATTTTTCATAGGAATTTTTTTCACTTCGATGAAATATGGGTAAATAAGTCATTTTTCAACAAAGGATACGACAAAGTCCATTCCGAAGTAGGTAGGACAGACAATCTGCTGGGAGAGGTGACAACGATGTACGCTGTTCAACCCGATGTACTACAATACGTTTCCGACTGCGCTCACCGTTTTCAAGAGGAGATCGAAAAACTGGCCGAGAGTCATGCGCTGACAATCGAGGGAGGGTTGCCTGCCCTGGAACTGCAAGTCCAGCCACAGTTTCAGGCGTTATTGGAGTATACGCTTTGGGGAGAGTCTGGAGTCGTCGCTATCCACGGCAAGCTGAATCTTCGCAACGAAGTGTTGCCGGTCAAGGATTCCTTTTCCGTCATGATGAAATTTTCCCTGTCGCATGATCCGAATGTCGATATCGAAGCGAAAAAGATGCGCATTGAAGAAATTTTGTACGGAGAAGTCGACCTGTTCTGGAACATTCCGCCCGAAGGTCACATCGGGCATATCGAATTGACGATCCGCTTTTCCTACCAGCCCGGATCAGGCAGGCTCGGCGAATACGTTCGCAGCGTCCTGGGAATTGTAACAGGGAAAATGCTGGCTGCCTGATCGCCCCGAACCAAACGCTCTCTCTTTTACGGGGAGAGCCTTTTTTTGCCTGACGACCTCGCAGCCCGAAGGAGAGAAAGTGAACATGCGCCTTTTCGTTGCCCTGGACATCCCGCAAAATGCGGCGGCTTATATCGCTGACGTCCAGCAAAGGCTTCGGCAGGATGTGGTGGCCGATCGCTGGCAGCCGCTGTACAATCTTCATCTCACCCTGCATTTTTTGGGAGACGTGCCAGAGTCGCTCATCCCGTTTATTTGTGAGGACATGGATATCGTCAGCGCCATCATCAACCCGTTTTCGCTGAAGGTCGGGGGCTTTGGCGCCTTTCCTCACGCGGAGCATCCCCGCGTGCTCTGGCTCGGCCTGCGCGGCCAGACGAATCCGCTCAAGCAGCTGCACCTGCTATTGGGCAAGCGCTTTGACCTGCATGACGGCCTGTCCTACGACCGCAAGCGCTATCGTCCCCACATCACGCTCGCACGCGGGCCGCACGTACAGGAGGGCGGGCTGCCTCTGCAAGAGTGGAATGAGCGCTACCTGGCGATAGACCCGCCGCATTGGCAGGCCAGGCACGTTCATTTGTTCCAGTCCGAGCTGAAGCCGGAGGGAGCCGTCCATACGGTGATCCACACGAGCACGTTTGATAAAGAACACTGCAAAAAACAAGCGGTGCCTGAATAGACTGGAAGAAGGGAGCGGGGAGATCTTCCAGAAAGCGGTGGAAAACGGATGGGTGAGTTCACGACCGGCATTCTTTATCCACGCAAATACGAACCGAAAGTGCTGATTGCCTTGTCCAGGACAGAACAGCCGTACTTCCACAGAAACGTCAACGGAGACTGGAACGCCTTCTTCCTGCAGGACGAGTGGCTGGAAACATCGAAAACCTTGCAATTTCTCCTGCAGCTGTCGAAGCAGTACGTGCCGCTGCTCTGGTTTCATGACGCGGAAGATAACGGCTGGGGCTTCCGGTTGTTCGATGCTGGCTACGAGGTGTCGTCTGCCACGATCAGCTACTCGCTGGATGTCGAGATGGCGGAAGAAGAATTCAGCCGTCTCTATCCGGACATTGACCTGCAGGAAGGAATCGGGGAAAGTGATGAAGTACGGCAAAAGTATGAGGACATCCTGGATCGGGTAGTGCGTTCGGAGCGGTATCGGCGGGAGGTTGGCAAAGGGATCACCAGAATCAGGCCGCAGTCCTTTACCCGGATCGTAGGACCGAAACAGGTGCAGCAGCTGCGCTCGCTCTTTGATCTGCAGCTGTTGACCGATGTGGATGAGGAGACAGGTGCTTCGTTGCTATACGATTCGGTCGATTTGTTCAAGGAAATCTTGGGCATTGAAGAGATGGTGTGGGTCAACTACGCCTATTTGGCAAGCGGCGGCAGGGAATGAAAAAGGGGATGCGATGGGGAGGCAGCCAGATGCGTCCTCTTTTTTTGTCTGTGCGCCGTATCTCCCGGAACGATTCGCTCGCAGCAGGCAAGCAAAAACCCAGCAGCCAAATGTGGCACTGGGTTATTTTACGGCCTATTTTTTCTTCCACTGTCCAAAAATTTCATCTACATCCAGCAGCATGATCAGCTTGTCGTTCAATCGGGCGATCCCTTGCAAATACTTGCCTTCCACTCCCGCCACGATTGGCGGGGCAGGCTCGATCAAATGCTGCGGAATGCTCATCACTTCCGAAACGGCGTCCACGATGATTCCCACGTTGAGCCCGTCGAGCTGCAAATCGACAAAGCGTGTATCGACCGTCTCCGGCGCAGGCTCCAGGCCAAACATCTTCCGCAAGTTGATGATCGGCAGGATACGGCCGCGCAAATCGATAACGCCTTCCACGTACGGAGGAGATTTGGGAAAGCGTGTGACCGGAAGCGGCTTGATAATTTCCTTTACGAGCGAGATCGATAGCCCGTAGTACTCATCCCCCATTTTAAACAGGATAGACTGGCTCGTCGCCCCTTCTGTCTCCCACTGTGATCCGTAATGCTGTTTCGTTTGTTCCATCGCGTGATTCCTCCCCGATCCTCTTACCATTTTATACCCGTATTGTACCATGGACAAACCTTGTCAGGGACGGTTTTTATGCAGGAGCGGGGCGCTGGATCTGCTGTGAACTGCTGTGAAAGAGGGATAATGGCAAGGTCCCAGCACTTGACAATATAAAGGCCATTTTTTTCGCGAACAATAGCCTTACGAAAGAAAAAGGACTGACACACAAAATGCATGCAGTCCATCTCCCCTGACTTTGCGCTGACGCAGTCTTTCTACGGCTCCTGCAGCTCGGACAGGGAGATCCCCTGTTCCAGAGCGAATTCAAAGTCATCTACATCGTAAAATTGAACGGGTACGGTATATTCCAAAATCCGATCCTGATAATCCGGCTGGTCGGTAATCAGCGGGACCTCAAATCGCATGGAAGTGATCAACAGCTGCGTTTCGACGGGATCAAAGATTTCTCCCCACATGGCGTTGTCCTCCACCTTGATGACCGTCAGCGTCACACCGTTGGGAAAAGTGAAAGGCACTTTGGACCAAGGTGCGACCAGGCCTTTTTCCAGCCGCTTGCGGTTAAACGGATCATGGAAAAACTGGCTCATCTCCTGCATGATTTTGCGTACGTGCTGATCGTCGGCAGAGTAGGGCATGATAGGTTCTGGGCTTTGGATAAACTCGTCCAATTCATAGATTGTCGATGCGGGTATCAGGTATTCTACCGGTTGCGACGGGGACATCAACTCTCCGTAAATGGCCAACATAATCGCTTCGGTAACGAATTGTTTCGACATTTCGACAACCCTCCTCCTTACCATCATACTGAATTCCCGGAGTGACAACAACCCCGGGCAGGGAGTGAATGGGTCCGTTTTTGATGGAATAGGAGGGAACTTCATTGTTTGATTCGGCCTTTTTTTCGACCTTGCTGATCATTATTACCATTAATATTGTCCTGAGCGGAGACAATGCGGTCGTAATCGCGATCGCGTGCCGCAAGCTCGCACAGGCGAAGCGCAAGCAGGCGATCCTGTGGGGAACCTTTCTGGCTGTCATCGTCCGCGTCATTGCAACCGTTCTTGCGGTCTACCTGCTGAAAATCCCCTACCTCTACCTGGTCGGCGGGGTCATTTTGCTGTGGATCAGCTACAATCTGCTGCGTGAGGAAGGCGGGGAGAATCAGATCGAGTCGAGCGAGGACATGGTGCAGGCAGTCAAAACGATTGTCGTAGCGGATGTGATGATGGGGCTGGACAACGTTTTGGCCATCGCCGGTGCCGCGAATGGCAGCATCATCCTGATCGTCCTTGGCCTGATCATCAGTGTCCCGCTGATGGTGTTTGGCAGCCAGCTCATCCTCAAAGCCATGGAGCGGTTTGTGTGGCTCGTCTATTTGGGCTCGGCCGTGCTCGCCTGGGCTGCGGCCAACATGATTACGAACGAAGAGGTGATCGCCGACTGGCTGTCTCGGTGGCGAGGAATGGATGTTTTTGTAAAAATTGCCATTGTGACCGCAGTGCTTGCGCTCGGCTACTGGCAGCGAAGCCGCAGCGGACAAGCCCATGCCGGGTAATCAGCAAAAGCTGACGAGCGGATTGTCGTCCCGGCTTTTCTTTACAGCGTTTTGACGATGGTCACACTCATCCACTCTTTGTCGCACAGGTTGATTTCATAAGGACAGGCGACGGGGGAGCCATCGGGTTCTTGCAGGATTCGTATCGTCGGCCGGTTGACTGCCAGCGGATTGACATGGGATACGACCCCGACATGTCCTGTGTTGAGCTGGACGGTGGAGGCAATGGGGTGGATCGCAACATGCTGCAAAAACAGCCGTAGCAAATCCATGTCGAAATAGGAATTACCGGCCGCAAACAAAAATTCCGTCGCTTCGCTCGGCGTGTAGCTGTTGCGGAAAGGTCGAGGAGAGGTCAGGGCATCGTAGAAGTCGGCGATCGCGACGATCCGCGCGTATTCGTGGATCTGCTGGCCCTCCAGCTGTCTGGGATAACCGGAGCCGTCGTAGCGTTCATGATGCTGCAGGGCGCAGTGGGCGGAGACGAGCGATATATTGTGCTGGCTGCGCAGGATGTTGAAGCCGTCCTCCGTGTGGTAGCGCAACCGCTTTCGCTCCTCTGCGTTCAGCTCCATCTTTTTGCTCCACAGCTCTTGGGGAACCTGCGTCATGCCGATATCGAATAAAAGCGCGCCAATGCCCAAATCCATCAATTGCTGCTGGTTGTAACCCTTCGCAAGCCCAATCACTCCCGCCAGCACCGCCACATTCACGGCATGGTGAAAAAAATAGCCGTCCAGCACGTGGAGATGGGAGAGATTGACGAGGATGTCCGGGCGCCCGCTCAAATCCGTGATGATCTCCCGAAACACCTTTTGAAAGGTGTTCCCAAAGTCGGGCAGGGATGTGCGGCGCTTGATCTGCGGCTGATCCATCAAGGTCGTCATGGTTTTGTAGACAGCCTCGACGGCTTCCTTGCGGGTTTCATCGCGTATCGCTTCTTCCGGAATGATGTCTTCGGTATGTTTGTCTTTTATGTAAAGCGTATCAATGCCCAATGTAACAAGCCGATCAATGTAGCGGGCTGTCAGTTCGACTCCGTGTCCGAGCAGTACGTTCCCGTTTTCGAGGAAAACGCTCTTTGCTACTACATCGCCTGGTTTAACCGAGGAAATGTGCAATTTTTTCACAATGACGGTCCCAGTCCTTTTCTAGTTGAATTGTGAATAGTAGGAAAAATTAGGTAAATATGCGCTTTCGCTTATACATTTTCACTATAGCACACGAAAAGGAGAGTGACTACTCATTTGTTCGTTATTGCTCGGCCGCCCGATCGGACCGGGTAAACCAGCGAAACGGATTCAGCGACCAGCGCGGCTCGTGGCGGGCATAACGTTCCTTGCGTCGCGTCAGGCGCTGCTGCATCAGGTCCATTTCAAAGGTGACGCGGCGTATTTCCAGGCGCAAAGACTCCTGCATTTCTTCAATATCGGTAATCTTTTGCAAAATGGTCGTTTGCATGGAATTGAGCGAGGTCAATTGCGTCAGCTCTTTCTGGAACTGGATCAGCGTTTCTTGTACGTTTTTTTCCATTTCCTGCAGGGCTGTGTCGAGTTTGCCGGCCGCGGGAAGGGCGATGGCCGTTTCTTCGGCGCCAGCGAGCTCCTCGGCCAACAACATTTCTGCCGGAATTTTCCCTTCATCGACGAGTTGGCGCTGAATTTCGCGCAAGGAGTTGTTTCCGCTGTCTTTTCTCTGCTTTACTTCTTTCAGGAGAGCAAAACCGTTTTCGCTGATCAAATAGTGACCCTGCGGATTTTTCAGCCGCTCGTGAGCGGGTACGAACAAGTCCAGCCAGTTTCGCAGGGTGCGGACGTGCACGTCCAGGCGGTCAGCCACCTCTTTTGAAGCCATCCATACTTGTACATTCATCAGGAATCACTCCTTTTTTCCCTCTCGATATTCCGGTGGACTCATTATAGCACCACTTTTTTCCGGGAAAGAGAGAATCGACAAAGGTTCTAAAAACTAGCGAGATTTCGTCTGTTTTGGACAGTCATGCATATTTTGTCAGATTGTTGCCGACAGCTCATAATGACCGGGACAGGCGCGTACAATGGGAGAGATGCCATGCTTATCCGTCTTGCGGAGGGGAGGGTCTCCCGTTGCCACTGTTTTTCTGGATTGTCATGTTGTCTGCCGCTGCGGCCAGCAGTATCGGCGGGCTCCTGCTCTGTCTGCGCGCCTGGTCGGAGGAGGCGCTGCTGGCCATGATCAGCGCAGGGGCTGGGCTGCTCCTCGCCATTACGCTGCTCGATCTGCTGCCGCACGTGCTCGCGGGGGACAATCACCGGATGATGCCCTTTGTCCTGGTCGGCTTCACTGTGCTGTTTGCCCTCGAAATGGCGGGCAAAGCAGGGGGAGAGCTCGGCTCGACAGGTGTCATCGGCGTATTGACCGGGTTTGTGATGCATGCTTTTGTAGAGGGCGTGTCGCTGATGGCGAGCCTGCGCATGGATGCGGAAGTCGGGGTATCGGTCTTGCTGGCGATGCTGCTGCACAAAATTCCGGACGGCGTGACCGTCGCCTCCTTGCTGCTCGCTGCGACGCGTTCCCGGCGCAAGGCGTTGTGGGGAGCTACCTCTCTGGGAATCGCCACGGTAGCGGGCGCGTGCAGCATGGGAGCAGCCGAAAGCCTGTTTCCGCCAGAATGGTCACCCGTGATGCTGGCGATCACGACCGGCATCTTTTTATACGTCTCGGCGAGCCATCTCGTCCCGTACATCCAGCATGCGCGCAGGGCGCAGCTCGGCGTCTACTTTTTCGGGGCGATTCTCGCTTACATGGTCCTGGCTGCGTTTTTGAGCGGGAACCATACGCATGCATAAGCGGCTCTGTCTTTTGCCAGTCTAAGGAAAGAATCCGCACAGCACAGGACTGGCGAGGAAAGGAGCGTGAAGGCATGGATCGCACACAAGAGCTGGCAATGACAGAAGCATCCCTGAACCTGCAGCCTGAATTCCCGGAAAGCGGGACATCGCTCAACCCGTTAGAGGAGCCGTGGTGGAGCTTGACCCAGCAGCCGAAAGTTTCGACAGATTCCACTGGCGGCGAATAAAAAAAGGACACAAATCCCCCCTTCCAACCCTCGTCACTTTGGACAGGATCGGTTATAATTGTGGAATATGTTGGAAGGGGGCAGATGCGTCTATGAATACGTTGCTAGAGGGGAAAAACATCGTCATCATGGGGGTGGCGAACCACCGCAGCATCGCGTGGGGAATCGCCCAATCTCTGCACAAGGCGGGGGCAAACCTGATCTTTACCTATCAGGGAGAGCGCCTGCGCGAAAATGTGGCCGAGCTGTCAGCCAAGCTGGGCAAGGAATCGCTGTTGGTCAATTGTGACGTCACACGCGACGAGGAAGTCGAAGCGGCATTCGCCGTCATCCGGGAAAAAGTCGGCGTCATTCACGGGCTCGCGCATTGCATCGCTTTCGCCAAGACGGAGGAGCTGGAAGGGGAGTACGTCAATACGTCCCGGGAAGGCTACGCGCTGGCGCAAGATATCAGCGCCTACTCGCTGGTGGCAGTGGCACGCGCCGCCCGTCCCTTGATGACAGAGGGTGGCAGCATCGTCACGCTGACGTATTTGGGCGGCGAGCGAGCCGTCCCGAATTACAATGTCATGGGGGTAGCCAAGGCCGCTCTGGACGCTTCCGTCCGCTACCTGGCAAACGACCTCGGCAAAGAAAACATTCGCGTCAACGCCATTTCCGCAGGGCCGATCCGCACGCTTGCCGCCAAGGGCATCCGCAATTTCAACTCGGTCCTCAAGGAAATCGAAGAAAAGGCGCCGCTGCGCAGGACGATCGACCAATCCGAGGTAGGCGATACGGCCCTTTTCCTGTTCAGCCATCTGTCCCGCGGCATTACGGGTGAAATTTTGCATGTCGATGCCGGCTACAACATCATGGGCGGCTGATCTTGCGCAAATGCATATCAGGCTCCCTTCCTGCGCACACTCTACGTAGATGCGAGGAAGGGAGCCTTTGCAATGTTTCCGTTGATTACGAATATGGAAGAATTTTTGCTTTACATGGGAGGCGGCTTTCAATATTTACCTGCCCATTTCAGCGATGAAGCGGGAGACCCTGGTTTTTCGGCCGAAGCGTTCGCGGGGGATGCCGATGCACAGGCTGCGGCGGGCACGGGTAATCGCGACGTATAACAGCCTGCGTTCCTCCTCCAGCGCCGCGCTGCCGCCTTTGCGCAGTTCGTCCAGCGTGTATTCGTGCGGCAGCGCGCCTTCGACCAAATCCGGCAGAAAGACGTGGTCGTACTCCAGTCCTTTTGCCCGGTGAATGCTCAATACGTGTACTGCTTCCTCCGGGAGTGGCCGCTGCGTGCGCCACTCCTTTTCCCGTGTGGCCATCTGCTCGAAGTGGCGGAGCAAATCGGCGACGGTCGGATGCCGTTTGGCCGCTGCGAGTATTTGCTGCAGCTCGTCCGCCCAGCGGTCTTTGCCGTCCTCCCGGTTTTTCGCCCGCTTTTTCAAATAATCGCGAAGTTTTCCGTCCTCATAAATCAGCTCCAGCGCCTGTGCAGGGGAGCATTCCCGGCAGGAGGAGAGAATGTCGGCGACAGCCTGCAGATGCTTGCGCTGATACGGCTTGAGCTGGGGCAGACGGGGCAGGACGTGGAGAATGGGGAGGTCCTCCAGAATGGCCTGACTGCGCAGCGTGTTCCACATCTCGTGGGAAATGTAGAGCGTAGGCAAAATTTCCTTTAACGCGTCCGTGTCGTCCGGATTGACGGCGAGACGCAAATAGTGCAAGACCCAGCGCACCGTCTGCCGCTGGTAGAAGGAATCTTCCTCCTGCGTGTAGTGGAACGGTATGCCTGCTTCGCTTAACCGCTCGAGAATGGGGCGCGCCGATTCGTTCGTGCGGTACAGGATGGCGCATTCGCCCAGGCTGATGCCTAGCTCGCGGCGGCGGACGATTTCATCGACGATGCGGGAGGCTTGCTCTTCCTCGTCCTCCGGCTCGAACAAGTACGTGTCGCCCTCCTCCCGATGGAAAGAGCGGCATTCCTTTTCCCAGCGCTCGCGGTTGTGGACGATCAGCGAATAGCCAAGGCTGACGATGGCGGAGTGGGAGCGGTAGTTGACCTCCAGCGTGATCGTCTTCGCTTCGGGAAAATCTTTGGTGAAGCCCAGTATGTACTGCGGGTCGCTGCCGCGAAATCCGTAGATGGACTGGTCGTCGTCGCCGATGACGCACAGATTGTTCCGGGGAGCGGCGAGCAGCTTGACCGTCTCGTACTGGATACGGTTAATGTCCTGAAACTCGTCGATCATGACGTAGGCGATCCGCTCCTGGTAGCGGCGCAGAAGCTGGGTGTCCTCCTGCAGCATCTCGTAGCAGCCGATCAGCATGTCGTCGAAGTCGAACCAGTTGTGCTTTTTCTTCGCTTCCTCGTAAAGCGGGTAGAGCTGCTGGGCCAGACGCTCCGTTTCGTTTGCAGGCTCCCGGAGCGTGACCTCGTGGGGCAGAATGTATTCGTTTTTCCAGCGGCTGACGACACCCAGAGCATCGAACGCTTCGTTTTCCTTGAGCGCAAGCAGGTCTTCGTGGCCGAGCAAGGCGCCTGTATCCCGAAGGAGCCGCCATTTTTGCCACTCCTTTTTCAGCAGGCGTTGTGGGTCCCAGCGGCCCGGCTGATGGTGCAGCAGCATCCGGTAAAAAATGCTGTGGAACGTCCCGGCGACCAGCTCCCGCGCCTGGCCGGGCAAAAGCTGCCGGGCGATGCGCTGACGAATCTCCTCTGCCGCCTTGGTCGTAAACGTGACGACCATGATCCGCTTCGGCTCCACGCCAAGGTTCTGGATCAGGTGGGTGGTGCGGGCTGTCATGACGCGCGTCTTGCCGCTGCCGGCACCAGCCAGGATGAGCAAGGGACCCTCTGTCGTATGGACCGCGCGCTGCTGGCCGGGGTGCAGCGGTTCATGGAACTTTTGCTCCGCGAGATGCTGAATCGTCTTTTTGGGTGTCAGCCGCTTGCGAAAGTGGGGCGGCTTCACGGCTGGCGGGGGGACGGTGACCGTACTGCCAATCGCCCGTTTTTTCGGCAGCCGAAAGGAACCGATCATCACCGCATCTTCGGCATCTTCGCCTGCAGCCTCGAGCTTGTCCGCCTCTTCTGCCAAGGCGGTCGCAGCAGCCGTTTCTTCCGTGGCCTTTAGCCAGTCCGCAGGCGATTGCTCCAGGGGGACGCCCGGACACGACCCTTCCTGTGCGTGGACGAAGTATGGTTCAAAGGTAATGCCTGCGACAAGGCGAAGCGGCGATGCACAGGCAGCGCAGCGGATTCGGTCTTGCTGTGCGGCCATCCGGAAGAAGGGGATGCGATGATAGTTCTCTGGCAAAAGCGCGATAGGTTTGTTGTCGAATAAGGCAAGGATCATCAGGACACCTCAGGTTCATGGGTAGGGTGAAAAAGAAGTGTCCCCTTGTCTTCAGGGGACACTTGCCAGCGCCTGGTTGTTCCGGTCAGGACGGCGCGTGCAGCAGCACCGTGTCTTCCGGGATGGAGGCCGGGTCTTCTTCGCCCACGTAGGTAATGCTCACCCGTGTGATGCGGTGATTTTCCAGCTCGCTGATGGTAAACAGGTAGCCCTGGAACATGACGGCTTTCCCGTTTCCGACTTCTTCGTTCAGTTGGCTGTAGAGCCATCCTGCGATCGTGTCGACTTCATCGGATACAATTTCAATCGTAATGTAGTCGTTCAGCTCTGTCAAAAGCGTTTTTCCGGAAACGGACAACGCGTTGTTCGCGCTCTCTTCAATCTCGGGGCGTTCATGGTCGTCAAACTCATCCTTGATGTCGCCGACGATTTCTTCGAGAATGTCTTCCATCGTCAACAGGCCGGCAGTTCCGCCGTACTCGTCGATGACGATGGCCAACTGGGAGCGCCGCTTCTGCATCAGCCGCAGCACATGGCTGATTTCCATAGACTCCGGCACGGTCAGCAGCGGACGCAGGAAATCTTTCAGTTCCGCTTTGCCCGTCGTCAGCGCAGACAGGTAAAAATCGGACGTGTGGACGAAGCCGATCAGCCGGTCTTTGTCCTCGTGCGCGACGGGGAAGCGGGAGTGGCGCGATGCGCGCATGATCTCCAGGTTTTCCGCGAACGTGTTGTCGTCGTACAGACAGATCATGTCAATGCGCGGAATCATGATTTCCCGGGCAAGTCGCTCGGAAAAATCAAACACATTATCGACAAGCGCCAGTTCATCCTGGTCGATGTGGCCGCTCTTGTGGCTCTGGGTGACGAGCAGGCGAATTTCCTCCTCGGTATGCGCCGTCTCATTTTCAGAGGCAGGCTCGATGCCCAGCCGCCGGATGAACAGATTGGCCGCGCCATTGAGCAGCCAGATCAACGGGTAGCTGATCCGGTAGAAAAATATCAGCGGTCCGGCTGTCCACAGGGAAGTCGCTTCGGCCTTTTGAATGGCAAGCGATTTCGGAGCCAGCTCTCCCAGTACGATATGCAGAAAGGTAATGATTGCAAAGGCAACGGCAAGCGAGATTGGACTTACCAGGTAAAGAGGCAAGTGAACAAATGCCAGTACAGGTTCGACATAACGGGCGATTGCAGGCTCACCAACCCAGCCTAACCCGAGCGATGCCAGCGTAATGCCGAGCTGGCAGGCAGACAGATAGGCGTCCAGCTGCCGGGTGACCTTTTGCGCGTGGCGGGCGGACTTGACGTTGCCCTCGCTGACGAGCTGGGTCAAACGGGTTTGGCGGACTTTAACCAACGAGAATTCTGCTGCGACGAAGAAACCGTTCAGAAATACCAAAAACAGCACAAGCAGCAGATTCACCGCAAGCTCCCCTATCGGACTCTCCAAGCAGACCTCCATCCTCCCGCAGTGCGAAAGGTGGAGATTTCACCTCCGTCTGATTGAGAATGGTAATTCCAATGTACGATAGAAAGCAGGCAAACATTCGCAGCTTCCGTATTATTGGATAGTATACCAACTGGCCAACTGAACAGTCAAAACGTTCCGACCTGTTCATACACACTCTCCAGGCCGTTGGACATAGCTGCAGTATTTTGTTCATACACATAAACGAGCAACTGTCCGAAGGGAGGGGAGGGCATGTACTGGTTGGCAAAAACGGCTGCGATTCTGGCTGGCAGCCTGTTGGTGGCTGTCGGCGTAAATCTGTTTCTGGTGCCGCATCAGCTGATGGACGGGGGAATGATCGGGATCGGGCTGCTCGCAACCTACTATTTGAAGCTCCCGGCCGGTCTCGTGATGATTCTCGTCAGCATCCCTGTCTACCTCGTGGTGTTTTTCCGTGATCGCAGGCTTTTCTACCACAGCTTTCATGGCATGCTCATCTCCTCCTTTTTCATCGACATCCTGTCCGTCATGCGCGAGTGGAACCATTGGACGACTGCGACTTCCGCTGTCACGGGCGGCGTCCTGATCGGGACAGGGATCGGACTGATGCTCGCTTACGAAACGAACACGGGAGGGACGGACCTGCTCGCGCAATTTCTCGCCAGGCGCTCCCGCATCCCGGTCGCTTTGCTCATTTTCTTCATCGACGGACTGATTGTCGTCAGCTCGTTGCAGGCGATCGGCGCAGAGCGGACGCTCTTTTCCTTTCTCACGATTTCAGCGGTGGCCGCTGCCACTCATCTGCTTTGCGGGATTGGCCGGACTGGGCCGCCGTATACTGTGGTCGGACCGCTGCGCAATTCCTCGCTCAAGGCCGGGCGCGTCGTGTTTCGTAAGGGCGGCACCGCGAAAAGGCAAGCGGCTGTGCCGATCACTTCGCGCAATCGAGAGCAGGGGAAGGGATGCGGGAAAATGTGGAGAAAATAAATAGGAAACAGAGGAAATGAGGGACCTGCCTTGTCAGCCTATACGCCGCAGATGATCAATGAACGAGTCGGCTATTTTCCCGGTCACGTGAATGTGGGCCTGGTGATCGGAGAGAAGGGGGCGATATTGATCGACTCCGGCCTCGATACGCAAACCGCCAAGAAGCTGAAAAAAGGACTGGACGCGATTGCCCAGCCCTTGTGCGCCATTATTCAAACACATGCTCACGCCGACCATTTCGGCGGCAATTCTTACTTGCTCGGATGCTGGCCAGAAGCGCAGGTGTATGCGCCGCCGTTGGAGGAAGCGATCATCCGCTATCCGATTCTCGAGCCGATCTACCTGAACATGGGAGCGGAGCCGCCCGCCGATTTGCGAAACAAGTTTTTGCTGGCCCCATCTTCCCGGGTGGACCATCTCCTTCCGCCGGAGGGTGATATCGAAATCGCCGGAGTGCCGTTTACCATCCTTTCTCTGCCGGGTCACAGCTGGCAGCAGGCAGGCATCGTCTGCGATGACATCTGCTTCGCTGCCGACAGCTATTTGGGTGAAGAAATATTGGAAAAACACAAATTGCCGTTCCTCGTTGATGCACATGAGACCATCGCAAGTCTGGAAAAACTGCTGGCATCCAGGTACAAAGGATACGTGCCCGGACACGGGCCGTTTACCACCTCCTCTCAAGAAGCGGTATCCAAGAACATCGATCTGCATCGCAAAATCTATCGAGAGATCGAGGACTTGCTGCGGGAAGAGAGCACGCTGGAAGAAGCATTGGCCCGCCTTTGCGAGCGTTTGCACATTACCATAGAGAACGCCTCCAGTTTTGTCCTGTTTCGGACAGCGTTCATGGGTTATCTCGTCGGCCTGCTGAGGCAGGAGAGGGTTGTCTATCGGTTTGTCCAGAATCGCTGGTTGTGGAGAAAAAACGAGAATCTGGTTCAGGATGGAGCGGAAGGTGAAGAGAGGTAGTCTGCGATTTCGGCCAGCTTGTGCTCGGCAGCTTCGCGGACGGCTTTCGGGATGAAAAAGACTTCATCGGGAGCGTTGTTCATATAAAATTTTGCTTCCAGATAGGGATGCCCCAGCTTGACGGTAAGCTCACCTTTTCCTGTCGTCGTGTGCGCGAAGTTCGTGGGAATACGCAAAAAATACGTGCTGCTGCTGGCGGAGTCGTAGATGACGACATCGTATGTGGGCGTGGCGTCCCCTCCTGATCGTTGAAAGCCCTGCAGTCTCAGCATCTTGTCGACATAGGAGAGCGGCTGCACGACACCGGTCAGGGTTTTGTTTTTTAACCGCATGGACATCCTCCTCGATACAACCTGTAAGTAATCGGGTTTGGTAACATCCTATGTTGGTCGGTCGTAATTCAGACTTGCAGAAAAAGAAAAGAAGGAGTGGGAGCATCATGAATCAAATTGCCGATTTGCACACACATACTAAAGCCTCTGACGGGACCTGCGACCCGGCGGAAAACGTGCGTCTCGCCAAAGAAGCGGGGCTTGCGGCTGTCGCCATCACAGACCATGATACGGTAGCCGGCGTTCCCGCAGCCATGCAGGCCGCAGCCGAACTGGAGATCGAAGTCATCCCGGGGGTAGAAGTCAGCTCGGTGGGCAGAGGCCAGGATATTCACGTCCTTGGCTTTTTTGTCCCGTATGATGACGCAGCCTTCCAGGAGCGGTTGGTCAGCCTGCGGGAGACGAGGCAGGAGCGCAACAAGCTGCTGATCGCACGCCTTCAGGAGCTGGGCATCCCGATCACCCTGGAAAATGTATACCGCCGTAAGCAAGGCACGGACAAAAACATCGGCCGTCCTCACATCGCCGAAGAACTGGTCGAGCTGGGCGTCGTATCCTCTATTGACGAGGCGTTTGCCAAATACTTGGGCAAGGAAGGCGCGGCATACGTCAACCCGCCGCGGATCACCCCGCAGGAAGCGATCACGTTGATCAAGGAAGCGGGAGGCGCTGCGGTGCTGGCGCATCCGGGCCTGTACGACGCCGACGACCTGGTGCAGGAGCTGATCGCCTTTGGCCTGGACGGGATTGAGGTGAACCATCCGGACAACGATGCCGAGCAGCGCGCGCGCTATACCGCTTGGGCAAACGAGCACGGCCTTGTCATGACAGGCGGCTCCGACTTCCACGGCTGGCGCGGTGAAGAGCCTTTTCACGCCATGCTCGGGTCTCACACCGCCTCGCTGGAGGCAGTGGAGCGGCTGCGGGCGATTGCGGCGGACAGGAAAGCGAAATAAGGAAAGCCACATACCCAAAGGAAAGGCTGCCGTCCCTGTAGACGGCAGCCCCTTTGTCATGTCACTTGTGAAAGCACAGGCCCGATCATTTCAGCTTTTTCACCATGGCAATATGCTCGATTCCGGCTTCGTCGAAGACATCGCCGTGCGGCTCATAGCCGAGCTTTTCGTAAAAACGCTGCGCGTGCGTCTGAGCGTTCAGCTTCAGCGTCTCGTAGTTTTGCTCACGGGCCACCTCTTCCATCGCTTGCATGATGAGCCGGCCGAGGCCGGTGCCGCGCTCGGTTTTCTGGACGGCAACCCGCTCGATTTTTCCCACGCCAGGCGCGTACGGACGCAGGCGGCTCGCCCCGACCGGCGTTTGGCCGTCGTAAGCGACGAAGTGAATGGTCCCGCTGCTTGCTGCATCGTGCTCGTCGATCTCCAGCTCCTCCGGCACTTGCTGTTCCTCGATAAAGACTGCTCTGCGCACGGAGAGGGCATCTGCCATTTCTTTCTCCGTGCGGACGGTCTGGATCTGATACGTTTTGTTCATGAGATGGCACGTCCTTTTTTCGGGCAAAAGATCCCTCCCTGCCGATGGGCGACAGGGAGGGTCGAAAACGTTGCGGTGGGTAAACTTATTTTTTCAAGAGGAATGTCTGGTAGACGCTCCAGATGCCGTCCTCCAGCTGGTAAATCAGATGGAAGCGGTCGACTTCACTCGTCAGGTCGATTTTTGCCATGCTCAGCTGGCCGGTGACGTCGCGAAGCTCGTCGTCGGACAAATCGCGGCCGATGGTCAGGTGAGGCACATACGCATACGTCTCTTTCTCAGTGACACATTCGGCTGCGATTTTTTGATGCAGCTGGACAAACGGTTCTTTATTTTGCACTGCCAGGTAGATGACATTGGTAGTTGGATGGAAAGTCGATACCCGATGAAAGTGAGCCGTAAAGCTGTCGGTAGAGGAGGCGACTTGCTCCAGGTGACTGACGAGCTGCGGCAGTTTGGCTTCATCCAGCTCAAAGCCTTCCTTCAACCGGATGTACGGAGGGATCAGGGCATAAGCCGAGTCGTAACGCTTCCGGTAAGAGTTGGCGACCTCTTGCACCTTGCTGGATGGGAATACTACGATACTGTACATCATGAGAACCACTCCTCCTTCACTATCTAGCAAGCATCTATTTCTCTTTGTGTTACTGTGTTATTTTAACAGAAAATTCTTCATTTGTGTAATGTTATGCGTGGGTCCGTATATTCCTTCCGAAGCAGGAAACACTGTGTAATGCAGGGAGGTGCCGCACAGCATGCACACGGCCATGATGATCACTTTCATTTTTCTTGTCCTTCTCTTGCTGTCTGTGCTGACCTTCACCATCCTCACCGCGATCCGCAAAGTGGAGTTTGAGGAAGCGCTGGCCACGCCAGTGAAGGACGAAGGTCCACACGAAGAACAGCCACGGTAAGTTTACCCAAACAGCGTACGCAGCATACGCGGCAAATTCGCCTGCCAGTGGCCCCACGTATGGTCACCCTCGAAGGTCTCATAGACGAGGGTGGCCATTTTCGTCTGCAGGATGCCGCGCAGCTCTTCGTTGGCCCGGACGAGATCAAGCGGCCCGCGTGCAGAGGCCACATTCGTCTCCTTTGTGCCAATTTCCAGGTAGAGCGTCAGCGGCACAGCAAACACGGTCTCTGCAACCCGGCGGTTTAGCTCGCTGTCCATGGCAATGGACTGACACGCGATCTGCCCGAACGTATGCGGATACGCCAAGGCCGTAAACAGCGAAACGACTCCCCCGAGCGATTCCCCGACGAGCGTTCGTGCATTGCCCAGCGTCTCCGTCGAGTAATGAGTGTCCATGTAGCTGACGACTTCCTCGGCCAAAAAACGTCGGTACGCCAGATGCTCGCTGCCGTCCGGATGGTAGCGGGCCTGGCGTTTTTGCTTGTCAACGGGAAGAAAGACTGCCAAAAGGTCCGGCAGATCCTTTTCCCGGATCATCCGGTCCAGCAGCGATGCCATCCGGCCCATCGCCAGGTAGTCTTCACCGTCCTGCACGTACAGAACGGGATAGGAATAAAGCGGAGAGTAGCGCTCCGGCGTGTAGACGATCAGCTTTTCCGGCGTCCCCAGATGCCGGCTGTCCAAGACGATTTCCTCAAGAGTCACAAGCTTGTCCTCCTCACAGGATGTTCTGGTGACTATTATACAGGAGCACACAGACACGCACGAGGGGAGAATGCGCTGCAGGTCATGTGCGGGGCGGGCAGGGAGGATTTCGGGGTCAAAACGCTTCAACTGAAACATTCGCAATTTTGTCACCATATGATACTATGGTAACAAACGACTTCACTCGATTTGCGGAAGGGGTTTTCTCATATGAAGAAGCAAGTACACAGCCTCGAAGTCAGAAACGCCGCCCTCACACGTCTGGAAGAGCGAGGAGTCACTGTGGAGGACATTGCGGAGATCGTCTATCTCATGCAGTCGCCGTACCACCCTGACCTGAGAATGGATGCATGCATCGAGAGTGTGAAAGCGGTACTGGAAAAAAGGGAAATGCAACACGCCATTCTGGTTGGCGTGGAGTTGGATACGCTCGCAGAAAAGGGCTTGCTGTCCGAACCCCTCCAATCGATCATCGCTTCAGACGAAGGCCTGTTCGGATGCGACGAGACACTCGCCCTTGGCTCCGTCTTCGGATACGGCAGCATCGCAGTGACAACCTTTGGGCATTTGGACAAACACAAGGTAGGCGTCATCAAGCGCCTCGACACCAAATCCGCGGAAGGCCGCGTGCACACATTCCTGGACGACCTGGTAGCAAGCGTGGCCGCCAACGCTTCCAGCCGTATGGCTCACCGGATGCGCGATGAGCAGGAGGCAGAGGCAGCCCGCCTGGAAGCCCTGTCTGTCAAGCTGAAGGTAGAGAACGAGGGTGGAGAAGGGACAGAGCAGGCAGGTTAAGGCAAGGGATTAAGCGGATGGATGCCGCCGCCACTTGTGGTCCATGTGAAGTTGCGATCACGTTTGCAAGCAGCTTGTTTCCGTAAATGTGACTTGTTCCCGTAAACGTGACTTGTTCCCATTGTGAAGGAGAAAAGGAGCCATTCCCTGCTCTGGGCATCAACAGCAGCGGATAAAAGGGTTGCGCGGCAGAAATACTGACCTAAGCAACGTCTTGTCCCGGTTATGCTGACAGGAGCGGGGGATGGCTTTTGTTTGTCTTCGTGAGATGCGCGGATGGGAAAGGTAAAGAAAACCTGAACATCCACACTTTTTGTTGACCTTCTGCTGGGAGTGAAAAAAATTACAAGAAATTATGTTTTTTCTCTTGCAATTCATAAAGGCATGCTGTATAGTAATAAATGTGATCGACGTCCGGTGCGATTCGGGCCCTTAGCTCAGTTGGTCAGAGCGGTCGGCTCATAACCGATTGGTCGTAGGTTCGAGTCCTACAGGGCCCACCATTAAGCGAGTACATAACAGGTTACGATCACATACATATCCCATGATCCGGTAGCTCAGTTGGGAGAGCACCATCTTGACAGGGTGGGGGTCGCTGGTTCGAACCCAGTCCGGATCACCATACATGATATATCAAGGGTTTGAGAGTGATTTAAACACTTTGAAAAATAAGTGGTCGCACTCAAACACGTTTTCTATAAGAAAGCACACTTTCTTTCAGTATTCAAAAAACTGAAAGGGGTGTGCTTTTTTGCATGTTATTAAAGTTTTCCATCAAGGACTTCCGTGAAGATCGTGAATTTAAAAACTTATCACCGAAGACCATTGAATCGTACATGTCAACCCTAAATGAGTTTCAGGATTATTGTGGCAAACAGGAAATTGTGGATGTAAGTGATGTAACTCCGAACACAGTTAAGAATTACCTTATGTATTGCCAAAAGGAACGAAACAACAATATCACAACCAGAAACAGTAAGTTGCATGTCCTCAAGATATTCTTTAACTATCTTGAAGAAATCGAAGTAATTACTCAGAAACAAAATCCATCAAAGAAAATTGGATACGGTAAAGAGGACATTAAGATTGAAGTATTTCAGGATCGGCATATTCAACAAATGCTTGGTTATTACAGACGATTGAAGCAGCGTGAAAAATCATTCTTTGCTTATAGGGACTATACAATGATTGTGTTCCTGCTTGGTACAGGTGTTCGGTTAGGTGAAATGGTTAATCTGTCATGGAATGAAGTCGATTTGAAAAATGGTACTATCATTGTCTTTGGAAAGAAACGACAACAAAGTTCTATCCCGATCACTGAAAAATTAATCAAAGAACTGTGTGAGTACAGAGTTTATTGTGAGCAGACATTTGGTGAAGTTCCGCAATATGTGTTTACAGATGTTGAGGGAAAAAAACTAACTGATAATGCGGTTAAATGTGTTTTTAAACGGTTGAAAGAAATCATGAATTTTCCTGATGTACGTTTATCAGCCCATACATTTCGTCATACATTTGCTCACAGGATGCTAATGAATGGGTGTTGTTTATTGCACAATAGAAATGCCTAATATTGCAGCGTAAAAATGCTCAAGGCAAATACAAAAAAGGCACTTGTCAGCACCCATATTTCCTCCTACCGTTAGGTTTGCGACAACTTAGCGAAGGAGAATGGAAAGGATGCTGAAAATGCCTCAACAACACTATATCAGGTTTTTAC
>NZ_JBHUJW010000012.1:0-297 GCF_042683565.1 Brevibacillus sp. GCM10020057 | reverse complement strand
TTTGGTCCCCCGTAAGCAGCGACACACAGGTGTGCGCATTTTCCAACGCTTGCGCGACGAACATCAATTTACAGGTGGACAACGTACAGTATTGGCCTACGTGCAGCGACGAAAGAATGAAATGGAACTGGATCGTGCCAAAACGTACGAACGGCTAGAACATCCACCGGGTGAGGCGCAGGTAGACTTTACCACCATTGAGGTATGCCAAGATCATCGATTACTCACATATAAACTGCTTGTCATGTCTTTTCCGTACAGTAATGCCTCCTTCGTTTATCCGACACCGGCGGAGAA
>NZ_JBHUJW010000011.1:0-181289 GCF_042683565.1 Brevibacillus sp. GCM10020057 | reverse complement strand
AAGAGACTCGCTCGACTTGCATGTATTAGGCACGCCGCCAGCGTTCGTCCTGAGCCAGGATCAAACTCTCCAATAAAGTTTGTTTCTGGTTCATCGCTTTTTCAAGCTGGCAAATCATTTAATGATAGACTCATCAACGCTTTCGCTGTTCAGTTTTCAAAGAGCATTTTTCCGCCATCGCCCGGAGGCGACTTTTTTAATTTACCACATTCACACCGATTAAATCAAGTGCTTTTTTATTTTTTTCGCTGCCAGTTTTTTCGTTGAAGCAACAGCGACGTTTGTTAATATAGCATGAATGTGAAATAAAAGTCAACAGCATTTAAAAAATTCATCCCAACAAAATAAAACAAACCTCTTGATCCCCTTCATCAGGACAAACGACTTCCTGTACGAATGAGCGCTGGACCATTTTATCGATCAGTACGGGAATCTCAATGCCTGCAGACTGTACAGCTGGATGGCTCATCAGCTCCTGCAGTCGCCACGGCCCTTCCTTCGTCTCCATCAGTTCCGTCAGAAAACGGACGGAATCTTTCATTCGCGAAGTCACAGCGAACTCGATCGCCAGCACCAGCAGCTCAATTCGCTTCTCCAGCGTCTCGCCATTCGCAGACAGTTCCTCGTACAGCTTGTAGACCGACGAGTCCAGCAGTTTGACCTGTGACCACAACGACGCCTGGGGATGCTCACCCATTTCGTAAACAACCAGTCTGGCCCACGAATGAAGCGCCTGGACAAACAAACGATAGGCGTCCAGCGTCAGCCCTTGCTGCAGCCATTCTTTTGCCTCGTGAAAAAAAAGCAGCAAACGGGAATACTCTCTACATACAAGTTTCTTCTGCAAAGAGTCGGAAGGCCGAAGGAGGCGCTGCCTGACCTGTTTCATATAACCGTCTTTATCGATGACAACTTCCGCTTTTGCAAGCAGATGCGCCAGATTTTCATCCAGGCCGCAAGCCGCTTTCTTTTCCAGATGCCAGACGCTCATCCACTGCTCGGTAATCAACTGGCCCTGAACGGCAACGCGTCTGATTGTCCCTTCACCTTCGGGGTGGTTCGCCAGGATCAAATAAAAAGCTTCCTCGCGAAAGAGGGACTCAGGCAACAGCAATACAGCTCGTACATCCAAACGTTTTTGAAGCAGTTCAAGGTACGTTTGTCGACTCTCTTCCGGCCTCATGTCCTCTTCCTCCCTGCCCCTGGGTTGAACATATGGATTCTACAAGAGATGTCCTTTTCCTGCTTGTCAACAGACAAATCCTTTGTATGCTATACTGTAAGGTAGGGGGAATGATGATGAAGAAATTTGAACGCCTGAGCAAGATCAAACGCATGCGCACCTGGGGTAACTGGAGCATGGTGATCGGTATTTTGCTGATGTATACAGGGTATGCTTTTTTTGCTGGATACTTGGACTTTATTCCTTTTCTCGGAACCCTGCTCAAAGGCTCTCACGTCTTTATGACGCTGCTGCTGATCATCGGGTTTCTCCTGACGATGGGCAGCACGGTTATGTTTATGATTTCCGGAATGGTCTCAACCTCTGCGCCACAAGTACAGTGTCCTTCGTGCCAGAAAGTGACAAAGATGCTGGGAAAAGAAGATGCCTGTATGTTTTGTGGACAGCCCTTGCGACTCGAGGACGGGCAGCCGCAGCAAAACCGGACATAATGCTGTACCGATTGCGATTCATAGGCAAAAAGCCACCTGCGTACCGCCCTTTTTCGGGCAGGCAGGTGGCTTTCTTCTGTTACGGGGACGATTGCGTCGGCCGGCTGTTCAACCCGTCCGCGACAGTCTGCCAAATTTCCGGCACCTCATAGCCGCGCCGCCAGGATGCTATCCCGGCGAGATTGTACTTGTGCACGAGCGCGGTCCGCTTCTCCATGGACGTGACGTCCTCGATCCACATTTTGTACGTTTTTCCGTCCTTCGGGTCTGTGTACTCGACGTAATTTTGCCCGCTTGCCTCATCCAGCTTTGGCGTGAGATTGTGTTCCTTGATCCACTCCAGCGCAGTCGGCATGGCCAGCGCCTTCGATGTCACCTTGATGCTGCCGTCAGCCTGCTGGCTTTCCGTCCACAGACGGGTGTAAAACGGGACTCCCAAAAGCAGCTTGTCGTGCGGCACTTCCTCCAGCACGCCTTGCAGCCCTTTTTCCACCCACGGCAAAGATGCGACGGAGCCGGCGACCGGACTGGATGCCCAATGCTCGTCATACGTCATGACCGCCATATAATCGGCGGCCTGGGCAAGCGCACCGCGATCGAGGAACATCGACCACGTCTCTGCCGTGGACTTGACCGTCACGTCGATCGACACGACCAGCCCTTGTTCGTGCATATACGGCGTCATCTCCCGCACGAACTGCACAAGCTTCGGCTTTTCATCCAAATACACATTTTCAAAGTCGATGTTGATGCCGTCGAGATCGTACAGATTCGCGTAGTGGATCAGCTGAGCGATCAATTTGTCCCGCTTGTCGTAGCTGCCCAGCACCGACTTGGTCCAATCCGGGTTAAAGCCGTTCGTGACCAAGCCCCAGACCTGGTAGCCGCGCTGGTGCGCCCATTTGACGTACGCCGGATCGGCCTTGTTTTGCAGCGTTCCTTCCGCGTCCTTCAGCTCGAACCACGTTGGCGAAACGACATTGACTCCCGGCATGGCCGCGATTCCTGCGACATTCGGATTGCGATTGGCAACCTGCTCCCACACCAGATTGATTTTTTGCCCCAGCGGCTTCCAAGGGGCCTGCTGAGCGGATGACGCGAGACGGTCCAGCTTTACCTTGCGAACTTGTGTCAGCTCCACGCTATCCTTTGGCAAGAAACCCGCGATGCCGTCAGCCGTCAACACCCGGTACCACTTGTCCGACTCCCCCAGAACGTCTACTTCGACACCTGCCGCCAGTTCCGCAACGATCGGCGTACGGTAGGAAGCGCCTGTCCGCACCGGTTGCAGCTCGTCATCCTGAACGACTTTGGCTTGCTGGACGGCGTACCCGTCGCCTTCCACCACCAGCACGCCCGTCCCTTGCTTTTGCGCGAACGAATACGGATACAGCTTTTCCAGCGGAGCGAGCGGAACGTAGCGGACGCCGCCAGCTTCCTTGACCGGAACTTGCAGGTTGACCGCCTGCTTGTTCAAATAAGCTACCACCTGTCCGCTTTCCATCCGCAGCACTTTGTCCTTCGTCGTGATGATGACGGACTGCGTTGGCTCATCCCAATAAATAGCCGGGTCGATGTGCTCCCGGATAAACTCAAAAGGCAACAGGATCTGACCGGACTCCATGAGGTAGGGCACTTTGGCGGGCGTGCCCTCATAAACGATGGCATGTTGCTTACCGCCGTATGGCTGGACGTGCTCCGTACTCGGCCGAAGTATGAAAAACCAGCAGATCGCGCCGAAAATCGCCACCAAAAACAGCATGAGCATGAAAAAATTGTGCAGCAACCGCCTTCGTCTTTTCTTGGGGCGAGGTGCCATGCCAAGCTCAAGACTCACGTGCGCAGCCTCCTCCCAAGCGAAACATGCCCGAAACAGGCAGAATACGCATTTGATTTCAAAACATTCACAACCTTCTGATGCAGCGAGCAAACAAAGTCAGCTTCCAAACAAAAGACGTTTGAAACGACAAAACGTTACAGGTTGCGACCAGAAAACTTTGCTGCGACAAGGCCTTTGGCGAAAGACTCGATACAAAAAATACCTTCCTCCTCAACACATTTCCGGTTGACTCAGAAGGTATTCTCAGCCCCAACAGACTCAGTGGGTGTTCTTTTGACAGGCATCACAGATGCCGTAAACCTCCATGCGGTGACCTGTTACGTGAAAGCCGATGTCTCGTGCTGCAGCTTCTTCCGCGTCCCTCAAATAAGGGAAATGAAAATCTCGAATCGCGCCGCACTCGGTACAGATGGCGTGATAATGATCTTCCTCCACATTTGCATCAAACCGGCTGGACGCATCCCCGTAAGTCAACTCGACAATCAGTCCCGCTTCTTTAAAGACACGCAAATTGTTATAAATGGTGGCAACACTCATATTGGGAAATTTGCCTTCGAGTGCTTTGTATATTTCGTCAGCGGTGGGGTGAGTCATTGTCTCCAGCAAATAGGTCAAAATGGCATGGCGTTGAGGTGTCATACGAACCCCGGTATTCTTCAGGATTTCTACCGCTTTTTCTACACGCTGTGTCATAGCGTCACACCTCGCAGTCATTCGCAAAGACAAAAGAATCGGCACTTCTCATGTCATTGATTAGAATTAATATAAATAAGTGTACGTCCAGCATGCGAAAACTGTCAATATCCATTACATCGAAATCAAATGTAAAGGACGGCAGTGTCGAATTACGCCTTTGCTTTTGCGTCAGTCCGGGGTTTGGCCATCGGCTTTGCCTTGGTCTTCGACGCTTTTTTGCTCTCCGCGATCGCGTATTTGCACCTGGATTGCAACGGGCATTGGCCGCATTGCGGGTTGCGCGCCGAGCAGACACGTCTGCCGTGCCAGATCAGCCAGTGATGGGCATCCGACCATTTTTCCCGGGGAATACGCTTCATCAGCTGGCGCTCCACTTCGTCGACGTTGTCGCTGCTCGCCAGCCCTAGCCGATTGGCTACGCGGAAAACATGCGTGTCGACAGCAATGGCCGGGATTCCGTAGGCATTGGAGAGAACCACATTGGCGGTTTTCCGTCCGACACCGGGCAGCGCCTCCAGCTCCTTGTGCGTGCGCGGCACCTCGCTGTTGTATTTTTCGTACAAGATTCTACAGGTCTCTAAAATGTTCTTGCTCTTATTTTTATACAGTCCAAGCCCTTTTATATGCTCCTCCATTTCTTCCTGCGTCAAATGGAGATAGTGCTCCGGCTTGTTCAGCTTTTCAAACATGGGTGCCGTGATTTCGTTGACCCGTTTATCCGTGCACTGCGCTGACAGGATCGTGGCGATCAGCAGCTCGAACGGGGTCGTATAGTTTAACTCACAATGCGCGTCCGGATACAGCTGCTGCAGCGTATCCAGTATTTCCGCGACAGGTACTTTGCGTTGCGCCATAGAACTGTCCCCCTTTTCCCCTCCATTATACCTTTCCTCGTCAACACGGCAATCTGCGGGCTTGTAGCGTGGCTGCTGCCCCTTGAGGTAAGATGGAGCTGGTAGAAAATAGCGAGGGGAGATGAACATGAAAGTATTTGTAAGCGGCGCCACCGGCTTCGTGGGGAAAGGCATCCTGGAGAAGCTGCGGGAGCATGGGCATCATGCCGTATGCCTGATTCGCCCCGGATCGGAAGGAAAAAAGCAAGCGGACATTCAGACGACTGACGTGACAGGCGATCTGTTCGACCGGGAGTCGCTGGCGAAAGCGATGGCCGGATGCGATGCGGTCATCCATCTCGTCGGAATTATCCGGGAGCAGCCGGGGAAAGGAATCACATTCGAGCGGGTCCATGTGGAAGGGACGAGAAATGTCGTAGAAGCGGCCAAGGAAGCGGGAATACGCCGTTTTGTGCACATGAGCGCATTGGGGGCGCGGGAAAATGCCCCAAGCGCCTATCACCGGACCAAATACGCAGCCGAGCAGCTCGTACAGGCAAGCGGTATCCCGCACGTCATTTTCCGGCCATCCGTCATCTTCGGGCCGGGCGATGAATTCGTCAACATGCTGGCCGATCTGGTGAAGCTGCCGGTGACACCTGTGCTGGGGACTGGCTCGTACCTGTTGCAGCCCGTGGCGCGTGAAACAGTCGCTGACGTATTCGTCCAGGCTCTGACTCTCCCGGCCGCCACCAATCGCATTTTTGAAACAGGCGGACCCGCAGCGATCACGTATGAGCAAATTCTCGACACGATCGGCGCTGTCCTTGGCAAAAAAAGCGTCCGCAAGCTGCACATCCCGCTTTCGCTGATGAAGCCGGTCATCCATCTGATGGAAGGATTTTCTTTCTTCCCTATCACGAACACACAGCTCACCATGCTGCTCGAAGGCAACGCCTGCCAGGATGGCGAGACGCTCTACGCGACGTTTGACACCCCGGCAATCGACTTTCGAGAAGGAATCGCCGCTTACTTGCGCCGCTAGAAAACTTTTCACCCGCATTTCAGGCAAGTCCCCCTGCTCTGTGGGAAAAACAAAAGCCCCTGAACCAGGGGCTTTTTGCAATCCTTATGACGTTTTTCCTAGCGAATTTCTGATATGGCCAAGCCGCCGCGAAAGACGTGCAGAAACGGAAGCACGCCCACCGTCGCAAATCCGTAGCGCCCGTACACTTGCTCCACCCGCTCGTTAATCGGGCAAACCCACAGCTGCGAACCTCCCCTTTCGAGAAACTGCTCCTGCGCATGGCGGATCAGGTGGCCGATCAATCCGCGCCCGCGAAACTGTGGCAAGGTCGCGACATTCTCGATTCGCATAACGTCTCCAGCCTGCAGCAGACATAAAGAGGAAGCCGGCTGCCCTTCTACGCGCAGCAGGAAGTGCTGGAAGTCCGGATGTGCGAATTCTCTTTCAAATGCCTTTTCGCGCACTTCCTTTCCTCCAAGCTCCGGGATGGACTCTACCTGCAAGCATTCAACACGGTTGGCCTCAGTAACCGGCTCGATCGTGATGCCCGAAATCTGGCGTACCTCTGCCAGCTGACCTCGCCAAATCTGAATCGGAGAGGACAGCTCCTCGCTGCGAAAGCCGCACTGCAGCAATTCATCCACGAGCACCTGTTGATGGGGCGGATCGTACAGGTACAAACGCGGGTAAATCCCTTTTTCCGCATAGTACGGAATTACCTCTTCCACGATCGCCTTTGCCTGCTCCCGGACTGCAATCGGACCGGAGATGTGCGCATGATTGGCGTCGTAATGGTGTGGATTCTGCTCATTCCTGAACAAATGCCCCCAAGGCCGCTCTTCCCTCTCGGAAAAAACGAGCTTGTAAGCAACGTCCGACTTCTCAACGATAGACAGCAGATTCATGTAAGCCTCCTGTGATACAGCCCAGCTGGCTCAACCTTTACGTCAAGTCACCACGCCGTCCCGATTGAATTCCTCACGATTCGTGCAGCGTCTGCTCTGCGGTGGCGGTCATTTGGTTGACATGACGCGCCACGACGAACAGGTAATCAGACAGCCGGTTCAAATATTTGACGACCGCCTGATTCACTTGCTCCTGCTGTGCCACGTGAACGGCTTTCCGCTCTGCGCGCCGCACGACTGTGCGGGCGACGTGGAAGGCCGCTGCCGCCGGATGTCCTCCCGGCAGCACGAAATTGGTCAACGGAGGCAAATCTGCATCCAGCTTGTCAATCTGTCCTTCCAAAAAGGTGACGTCTTCGTCCACGATCGGCCAGCCGACCTTTTTGCCTTCTGGCGTGGCCAACTCGGCACCGACGTGAAACAGCTTCGTCTGGACAACGTGAAAGACGCCGCGCAGCTCTGACCAGTCGAGCGAATCAGGCAGCAAGGAAAGCGCCAGCCCGATCTGGGAATTCGCTTCATCGCACGTGCCGTACGCCTCCACCCGGTCGGCGAACTTCGGGACGCGAACCCCGGCTACCAGCGAAGTCTCGCCCTTGTCGCCAGTCTTGGTGTAGATTTTCATCCAGACCCCTCCATTTTCCCTGTTATTTCCCTGGAAATCGACACGCTGCAAAAACTACAGAGCTTCTGCCACCACAATCAGTTCGTTGCTGCTGGCATCAAAGGCCCCTTTGGTAAAGGTGCCGTAGCGCTGAACGACTTTCAATCCGTTCAGACGGAGCAAATGATGCAATTCAGCCGGGTAGATGTAGCGCAGAGTGAAGCGCCCTGTCACTCTTTCGATCATGACCCCGTCCGCATTGGAGCGTTCGTAAATCCGCGTCACTTCTGACAATTGCTGAAAATGATCGTAGCGGGTGTAATCCCACATTGCCACTTCTTCGCCGTTGTCCAGCCGGTATGTGCCGCGCAGGGACATTTTTTCGCTCTCCTCGTGAAAGTGCTGAATCTTTGGCACGAACACGTTCATCACGAACTTGCCGCCCGGGGCGAGATGCTTGCGAATACTCGTCAGCGCCTTCATCTGCTCATGGATGTGCAGCAGATGCAAAAAAGAGCGGAACGGGATCATGATCAGCGAAAAGGTCTGTCCCAGATCAAAGTTGCGCATGTCTCCCTGCAACAGCCGCAACGAATCGGCTACGCCCGCTGCCGCCGCCTTTTGTCTGGCCCGCTCCAGCATCTCCAAAGAGAGATCCAGTCCGGTCACGTCGACGCCTGCCTGCGCCAACGGGATGCTGATACGCCCCGTACCGCAGCCCAGCTCCAGCACCTTGCCGCCCGCCAGTTTGGCCTGTTCCACGTAAAAATCGATGTCGCCGGGGACGCCCTTTTGCGTCAAATCGTAGTAATCCGCCCAATGATACAAATTACTCATGCCAACTCTCCTATGCTTGCAATTGCTCCGATTGGAGGTAAGCCATTACCAGCCTCGCTGTATTGTCGAGCGCTTCCCGATGCGTCCGCTCATGGGAGTGGGATGCGTCCACGCCAGGGCCGATCAGGCCGTGAACGATGTCGTAGCCTGCCCGCAGCGCCGCGCTCGCGTCTGATCCATAGTACGGGTAAATGTCCACCTGGTAGTTCAGGCCGTTCGCTTCGGCGAGTCTGGTCAAATGGCTGCGCAAACCGTAGTGGTACGGTCCCGAGGAATCTTTCGCGCAAATGGAGACGCAAAATTCATCCGTCGTCTGCCCGTCACCGATCGCTCCCATGTCTACCGCCAAATATTCGACGACGTCCGCCGGAACACTGGAGTTGCCGCCGTAGCCAATCTCCTCGTTGTTGCTGATGAAGAAATGAGTCGTGTAAGGCAATCGGGTGCCGGTTTCCTGCAACTCCCGGATGACGCCGAGCAAGATTGCCACGCTCGCCTTGTCGTCAATGTGGCGGGATTTGACAAAGCCGCTCTCCGTCACGGTGACGCGGGGATCGAACGACACGAAATCCCCGACGGAAATCCCCAGATCGAGCACGTCCTGCTTTGTTTTCACCTTTTCATCCAGCCGGACCTCCATGTTCTGGTCCGTGCGCTCCGCCTTGCCTGCTTCCCGTCCGTATACGTGAACAGACGCTTTCGTCGACAAAATGGTTCCGGTCACCAGACGGCCGCTTCCAGTCTCCACGACACAGTGCTCGCCTTCCACCGCGTTGAACTCAAATCCGCCGATCAACGCCAGCTTGAGGCGGCCGTTCGCCTTGATTTCCTTGACCATCGCGCCCAGCGTGTCGACGTGGGCGGTGAGCAGACGCGCCTTTTCCGTATTCGCGCCCGGGATGGTTGCGATGATCGCTCCTTTGTTGGTGCGCCTGAAGCCTACGCCCAGCTTCTCAAGCTCCCTGGATACCCACGCCATTACTTTCGCGGTGTTTCCTGATGGGCTCGGGATTTTCGCCAGCTGGCAAAAAGATTCGACCACATAATCGATGGATACGCTCATGGAATTTGCTCCTCCTGTTCGCAGTCGTGCGTTTGCCGCTACGGCTGCAGCTCTTCCTGAATGAATTGGAGCACTTCCTGCACATGCCCCTTGACCTTGACTTTGGTCCACGCCTTTGCGATCCTTCCCTCTTTGTCGATGACAAAAGTAGACCGCTCAATGCCCATGTACTCGCGTCCGTACATTTTTTTCAGGACCCACACGCCGTACGCCTCTGCCACCTGATGGTCAGGGTCTGCCAGCAGAGGAAACGGCAGCTCGTGCTTGGCCGCAAACTTGTCGTGCGACTTGACGCTGTCCGGGCTGATGCCCAGCACGACCGTATCGAGCTGCGCAAACTTCGGATGGTAGTCGCGAAAATCACAGGCTTCCGTCGTGCAGCCCGGGGTCATGTCCTTTGGATAAAAATAGAGCACCACGTTCTTTCCCCTGTAATCGGAAAGAGAAATCGTCCGGTTGTCGCTGGCTTCCAGCGTAAAATCCGGCGCGGCTTGGCGGGTGGCTGTCATTAGTGTCCCTTCTTTCTGTCCCTCTTGTCTTCGTATGCACTCCCCCCATTTTACCACAACCTTACAGCCACTTCATCTCTATACACGTTGCGCTTTCCATCAGAAAACGATAGAATTGATGGATAGTATAGTGAACGACGAACAATTAAAAATATTGCCTAGTCAGTTGGATGGTGAGAATTGGCATGAAAGAGTTTTATGAAGTTACAGATTCAGAAGCACTTAAATCACTAGCTATTGCCGAGCGTGTCAAAATTTTGGAGCTTTTCGAGGACCTTGAGCCCCGGACTGCCAAACAGATTGCCACGGAACTAGGTGAAAACGCCGCTCGCCTTCACTACCACGTGAAGGAACTCGTTCGGGTCGGCTTGCTCAAACAGGTGGATACCCGTGTCAAAGGGTCCATCGTTGAAAAGTATTACGAGCCCGTAGCCAAAGTGATTCAGGTCAAGCTGCAAGTCATGATCGAAGAAAACGCACAGCAGCTGAGCGATGTGATGTTCACGCCGTTCCGCACGACGGAAAAAGACCTCATGCGCACCTTGAACAGATTCGTCTCCAGCGATCAGGATGTGCGCAAAGAGTACAAAAACACCTTTGCCTTCAATGTGCACGAATTCCATCTCAGCCAGGACGAGCGCAATCAGTTCGTCGATGAGCTGGGCAATCTGTTGCACAAGTACAAGGCTTTCAAAAGCGAGCCTGGGCGCCGCAAGTTCAAGTTTTTCGACGTTCTCTTCCCGTTGACTCCCGCCGAGCCTTCCGACGATTCGGACGAGCCGTTCGAGGATTCAGAAGAATAACGGGCCTGGGCGCTGTATAAGAGTCAATAAAGCCAAGGGGCTGTCTCAAAAGTCAATTTTTGACTTGGAGACGCCCCTTTTGCTGTTCAAAAACGTTGAGAAATCAATTATTCTCAGATAGCTGCGCCGATGTGCTGGCACACCTTTTTGCTGTGGACGGCTCTGCCTGCGCCGCGGCATGGCAGAGCCATACTTATGTTCCTTTCTGCTTCCCTAGTAAGCCCGTCCGAACCAGACCGTATGCTGCGCCTTCCCGCCACAGCAGATGCACGCGGCCTTTTGCACAGGCGGCTCGAACGGGATGTTGCGGGACGTAAACTTCGTCTCTTCCTTGACCTTTGCCTCGCACGCATCGTCGCCGCACCAGCCGGTCAGCACCCAGCCGCTCGGAGTGTTCTCTTGCTCGCTTTTGGCGATGTGGGCCACAAGCTGCTCCAGCGTGTCGATGTCGAGGTGGGAGTTCGCCTCGCGGAAAGCCAGCGCTTTTTGATACATGTTCTGCTGAATGTCCGCAAGCAAGCTCTGGATCGTCTCCACGATGCCGTCCAACTTCGCGGTGATCTTTTCCCCGGTGTCGCGGCGCGCCAGAATCACCTGTCCGCTCTCCACATCGCGCGGCCCCATTTCCAGCCGCAGCGGTACTCCGCGCATTTCCCACTCGTTGAACTTCCAGCCTGGCGTCTCCTCGCGCAGATCGGCGCGGACGCGGATACCGGCGGCTTTGATCTGGTCAAAGAGCGGATCGAATGCGACCATCACTTGTTCTCGCAGCTTCATCGGACCGACCGGGATCATGATGACTTGTGTCGGCGCCATCCGCGGCGGCAGCGCCAGCCCCCGGTCGTCGCCGTGCACCATGATCATCGAGCCGATCAGACGGGTCGAGCTGCCCCAGGACGTGGTGTGCACGTATTTGAACGTGTTGTCGCGGTCGAGGAATTTGATCTCGAAGCCGCGCGCAAAGTTGTCACCAAGGTAGTGGGAGGTGCCTGCCTGCACGGCCTTGCCGTCCTTCATCATCGCTTCGATGGAGTACGTGTCGACGGCGCCGGCGAAACGTTCGCTCGGCGTTTTTTGCCCCATCCAGACCGGGATCGCCAGCTCCTGCTCGACGACTTCGCGGTAAATCTCCAGCATCCGCATGGTTTCCTCGCGAGCTTCTTCCTCTGTGGCATGGGCGGTGTGCCCTTCCTGCCAGAGAAACTCGGATGTGCGCAAAAACGGCATCGTCCGCTTTTCCCAGCGGAATACGTTGGCCCACTGGTTGATCAGGACAGGCAGGTCGCGGTAGCTTTGAATCCACTGGCTGTACATATGCCCGATGATCGTCTCGGACGTCGGGCGCAGCGCCAGCCGCTCCTCCAACGGCTCGCCGCCTGCCTCCGTCACCCACGGCAGCTCCGGATTGAAGCCTTCGACGTGCTCCTTTTCCTTTTGCATGAAAGACTCGGGAATCAGCATCGGGAAGTATGCGTTGCGGTGCCCGGTCTCCTTGAAGCGCTTGTTCATCGCCTCCTGAATCCGCTCCCACAGCTCATAACCGTCCGGCTTGAACACGATGCAGCCGCGAACCGGCGTGTAGTCCATCAGGTCTGCCTTGCGAATCGTGTCGATGTACCAGCGCGAAAAATCTTCCGCTTGCGGCGTAATTTCTTTCACAAACGTTTTTTCCTCTTTCATCCTGCTACAGCTCCTCTTGAAAAATAATGAAAAAATCCCCCATCCCAACATAGGGACGGAGGATTAACATCCGCGGTACCACCCTGATTGATGGCAGCAAAAACTGCACATCCACTCAAAGTCCCGATAACGGCGGGGCAACCGGCACGGCTCATCGCCGGCAGCTTCAGGATGGGGAGCAGTCATGCCGCAGTATCGGCCTTGCAGACGAGGGCCGACTCTCTGGGACGCGGCGCATGCTGCGGGTCCTTTCACAGCCTTTGCAGCTTTCACAGCTTTCTTAAATCAATATGTTAACAAGCCGCAGACCGATTGTCAATTTGTGGCACGCGGACTCAAGCGGGTCGCCAGCTTGACGTACACCGGATAGGCGACCAGGGAAAGCATCGCCCCTTTGAACATGTTGAACGGCACGATTCCGTACAGGATGAGGGACCATACGCTGTCGGCGCCGAGCGTCGCGAGCAACTGATCCATCGGCATATGAGAGATGGCGGCATAGGCAGGCAAGAGGAAGAAAGCGTTGGCCAAGGCCATCACGACACTCATCAGCAACGTCCCGAGCGCAAGGCCGGTCAAAAAGCCTTTCTTTCCCTGGCTGACACGCTGCATGGCAACCGCCGCCACGATAAAGCTCGCACCCGCCGCCACGTTGGCCAGCTCGCCGATCAGCAAGCCGTCCGTGTTCTTAAACAGCATGTGCAGCGCATTTTTCAGCACTTCCACGATAATTCCGGCCATCGGACCGTACATGAGGCCTCCGATCAAGGAGGGCAGCGTACTGAAGTCCAGCTTCAGGAAACTCGGCATCATCGGAACGGGAAACTCCAGATACTGCAGGATAAAGGCAACCGCCGCCAGCATGGGAATCGTCACCAGCCGCTGGGTTGACCTCGTTGCATGCAAAGCTGTTTCTTTCATGTGTACCATCTCCTCGTCCATGTTCTCCTTCTGAGGAATGGCAACAGTGCGTTCCTGTCCACACTGCCTGACTGCTGCTCAAACGCCGGAAGCGCTTTATCCGTACAAAAAGCCCTGAGGAAAAAGATCCCCAGGGCTTTGACAGACGCAAGACATAAGCAGGTGCAAAATTAAGAACGAGAAACAATAGGGCTGTCGCGTGTATCGAACGCCCCGCTCCCGCTTGCACAGGCAAACAAGCACGTGTGGTAACGTACTGTCGTCATCCTTCTCCCATCCAGACTGTACTGTCGGCTCCGGAATCTCACCAGATCCTGCACTTCCTGCCGTTTATCGGCCGGGAAGGCTCGCGGGCTTACATGCACATGGCACGATCACCGCCGGTCGGGAATTTCACCCTGCCCCGAAGGAATGTGTAGTTGTATACAGACTTATTATACTGCGGTTTTTTTATTTGACAATAACCGAAAGCGCATGGTCCTAAGACCCCGCTCCCCTGTATTTGCTAACTCCCCAGTTCCAGACGAGCAGCCCGAGGCCGAAGAAGATCACGGCCATCACCGGCGTCATGAACGCGTAGCTGTACCACGTTTCCTTGCGCAGGAAGTATGCCGCCGGATAGACGCCGACAAAGGCAAACGGCAGCACGTACGTCAGCATGAATCGGATGATCTTGTTGTAGACGTCAACCGGGTAGCGGCCGTATTGCTGAATGTTGTAAATCATCGGCGTAATCCCCGTCCGCGAATCGGAGAAAAAGCTGATGGCAGAAATCGCCGTGTACACCCCGCCGTAGATCAGTGCGCCGCTGACCGACAAGACGATGAAAATGAACGGATCGTACCAGGTAAAGCTGAGCTTGAGCTGAATGGCCGCATACCCCATGATGATCAGACCGGAGATCACGCCGAAAATCCGGTCCGGCGCGATCGATTCCAGACAGACCTGCGCCAGGTTGTGAATCGGCCTTGTGAGAATGCGGTCCATTTCCCCGCGAATGATGTAGCGCTCGTTGAAGTCCCAAAAGCCGAAGAAAATCGAGAACAGCGCGTACGGCACGAGAAAAAATCCGTAGATGAAGATAATCTCGTCGCGCTTCCAGTCGCCCATCAGCGGCACGTGCTCGAACACGACGATGATAAAGACGAGGTTGATCATCTCGGAGATCAAATTCGATGCCAGATCGCCTAGGAAGTCCGCCCGGTAGGCGAGTCTCGTCTTGAAATACTGCACCAGATAGTCGGCAAAAATGCCAAAGATGTGCTTCATGTTTTGCAGCTTTTGCATGTCTCCCTACCCCCCCTGCACGACCAGCCGATTGCGGGCCAGTCGCCATAACATCAGGATCGGGACGAGAATGACGACCATCCAGACGGCCTGAAAGCCGATCAGCTCCCACGCCCTGGCCGGGGTGATCGCCCCGGTAAAGATCAGGCTGGGATAGTAGTTGATCGCCTGGAACGGCAGCAAGCCCATCACGGTCTGGGCCCACCCTGGGAAGAAGCTGATGGGCAGCACAAGCCCGGACATCAGGTCGACGATGACCCGCTTGGCCCGCATCATGCCGTCGTTGCGGAACAGGAAGAACGTGAACAGCCCGGTCAGGAGATTCACCTGCGTATTGATGAAAAAGGCAAGCAAGAGGCTCAGCAGGTACAATCCCCAGCCCTGCGCAGTGGCAGGGAAATGAAACGGGATGATCAGGCTGACCAGAAAAATACCCGGACCCGCGAAAAACAGGAAGCGAAAAATGCCTTCCCCCAGCGCCTGCGCCGTCTTGACGGACAAGTAGTTGTACGGCCGGATCATCTCGATGGCGACCTTTCCTTCCCGCACATCCTGGGCGATTTCCATGTCAATGTTGTTAAAGTAAAAGGCACGAGACATCCAGGCGATCGCTACGTACGATGTCATCTGTTCGACAGACAGGCCGCCGAGCTGCTGCTGTCCGTTGTAGATCGCTCCCCACAAAAAGTAATACGCCCCGATGTTGATAGCGTAAATGATAATCCCGCTGTAGTAGTTCACCCGATAGGCCAGCATGGTCAAAAAGCGCATGCGGATCAGTTCCATGTAGAGTCTACGCATGACTGGCTACCTCGCCGTCTGTCTGGTAAATGTTGCGCACGATATCCTCGGTGCTCGTCTCCATGATTTTCACGTCGCTCACATCAAAGGACGACATGACAGTAGACAGGACGTAGGGGAGCATTTCCTGGCTGCGCGCCACCTGTACGCTCAAGGTATACTCGTTGACCTGCTCGATCCGACAGGGCAGATCGCCGAGCACGCGGCGCAGTTCGATCGACGGGGTGCGCTTTTTCATCTGGAACTGCACTTCTGTCCCATTGCCCCAGCGCTCCTTCAGATCGCTCAAGAGGCCGTCGAAGATCAACTTGCCTTTGTCCATGACCAGCACCCGTTTGCAGAGCGCTTCAATGTCGGACACGTCATGTGTCGTCAAGAGAATGGTCATGTTCTCCGTCTCGTTCAGATTGCGGAGAAAATCGCGGATCTTTTGCTTGACCAATACGTCCAGTCCGACCGTCGGCTCATCGAGGAACAGCAGCCTTGGCTTGTGGATCAGGGCAGCCGCCACCTCGCAGCGCATCCGCTGGCCGAGACTGAGCTTGCGTACCGGCTGGCTGACGAACGAGCCGATATCGAGCTCCTCGATCAGACGGTCCAGCCATTTGCCGCCCTGCTCGTCATCTACCTTGTAAACGCTCTTGAGCAGGCGGAACGATTCGAGCGGAGACAGGTCCCACCATAGCTGCGAGCGCTGCCCGAAGACGACCCCGATGGAGCGCACGTACTCTTCGCGCTCCCGGAACGGGACGAAGCCGTTGATGACGATGTCGCCGCTGCTCGGGGTCAGGATGCCCGTCAGCATTTTGATCGTCGTCGACTTGCCCGCCCCGTTTTCCCCGATCAGGGCGAACATCTCCCCTTCCTCCACCGTGAAGGAAAGGTTGTCGACTGCCTTGACCGTCTTGTACTCGCGGCTGAACAAATCGCGAAAAGCACCACCGAGACCCGACCGGGACTGGTGAATGCGGAATTCCTTTTGCAACTGCTTCACTTGAATCATCGGTTACCTTCCTTTTGATTGCTTCTGCAAGATTCCATCTGTAAGTGTATATGAGCGTGTGCGATTTGTGCAAAAATCAATGTGCTGGAATTAATGGTTACGTTAATCCATGTACAGCACAATCCCCGTCTTGTCGTCTGATTTCTTGAAGCGCACGTACTTGAGGCATTCCGGATCGCTGTTTTCCAGCGCGAGCAGCTCATCCGTGTACCGCTGCAGCCCTTTGTGTACAATCGGCAACACGGTTGCTTCCCAGCGCGGCGTTTCTCCGCCGTACGGGCGCGGCATGAACAGGCCGTCCGTCAAAAGGACAAGAGCATGAAGATGAATCCGGTTGATCCGGCCGTATTCTACAAACGCCTTGCTGGCCACATCTCCGTTTAGCACGCCGTATCCCCCGGCAGCATTGGCCAGATAACGGTTGGCGCACAAAATGTCCCGACACTGCTCCATCAGCTCGGTCCGTTGCGTGATGCCTTGCTGAATACACGACTCCCATCTGGCAAACGCCGCCTGCTCCAGATGGCTGACCTGCGGGTGCGTGAGAGGCCGTACCGTATCGTCTGCATAGACAGCGAAAATCATACAATCCCCTGTCTGCGCGAACTCGATGTGCGAATCCCCGACCCGGACAAGCGCACATGCAGCTCCCCACAACGCTTCTTTTTGCTCCAGATCAATCCCTTCCTCGCGCATGCACGCACCAAGCCGCTCATTGGCAGCGACCAGCAATTCGGTCAGATCCTGTTCCTCTCCCGCTTCCTCCATCTGCTGTTTCACGATTTGCGCGGCCAGCGCACCTGCCGTCAGCCCTTCTTCGTTTTCATAAGGCGTAAGAGAAGAAACCCCATCCACCACTGCAAAAAGGCGCTTCCCCTGATTCGCGACGTAGGCATCCTCGTTTCTTTTCCCGCTTCCTGCAACAGAGATGCATTCCATTTTCATCGTGACAACCGCCTTCTCCCTCGTATTCAATTGCTGAAAAATTGTATCATTTTTCCTTTTTCCCTTCCATACATCTCCGCTGCTGTCCACTGATTCCCAAGCATGTGGTAAGATAGTGGAGACCTTTTGGACAGAAAGAGGGAAAAAACATGAACCGTGAAAAATCCGCACACCTGCACCAGCAAGCCCTGGACGTGATTCTCGGGGGCGTCAACAGCCCTTCCCGCTCCTTCAAGGCAGTAGGCGGCGGTGCCCCTGTCACTATGGAACGCGCTCAGGGAGCGCACTTCTGGGACGTGGACGGAAACCGATACATTGACTATCTGGCAGCGTACGGCCCGATCATCACCGGACACGCCCATCCGCATGTGACCAAGGCGATCTGCGAGGCCGCTGCCAATGGCACCTTGTACGGCACGCCGACCCCATGGGAAGTGCAGTTCGCCACGATGATCCGCGAAGCGATCCCGTCGATGGAGCGAATCCGCTTCAACAACTCCGGTACCGAAGCCGTCATGACGTGCATCCGCGTCGCCCGCGCCTACACCGGACGGGTGAAAATCATCAAGTTCACCGGCTGCTACCACGGCCACTCGGACCTCGTGCTCGTGGCGGCAGGCTCAGGACCGTCCACGCTCGGCATCCCGGACAGCGCAGGGATTCCGCAGAGCATCGCCAATGAAGTGATTACCGTACCGTACAACGACATCGACGCATTCGCAGAGGCGATCAGCCGCTGGGGCAGCGAGACGGCGGCTGTACTCGTGGAGCCAATCGTCGGCAACTTCGGGATCGTCACACCGGAGCCAGGCTTCCTGGAAGCTGTGAACCGGATCGCGCACGAAGCCGGAGCGTTGGTCGTGTACGACGAAGTGATCACGGCCTTCCGCTTCTGCTACGGCGGAGCGCAAAACTTGCTGGGCGTCGAACCGGACTTGACAGCGCTCGGTAAAATCATCGGCGGCGGCCTGCCGATCGGGGCATACGGCGGTCGCAGGGAGATCATGGAACAGGTCGCGCCGCTCGGACCTGCATATCAGGCCGGAACGATGGCCGGGAACCCCGCTTCCATCCGCGCCGGCATCGCCTGCCTGGAAGTGCTGAAGCAGCCCGGCGTCTACGATGAATTCGAGCGGCTGGGCGCGATGCTCGAAGCCGGCATCCGCGAAGCTGCGCAAACACATGGCATTACCATTCAGCTCAACCGCGTCAAAGGGGCATTGGCCGTATACTTTACCGACGAGCCTGTCCGCAACTACGCCGGGGCGCAAAAGGCTGACGGCGAGCTGTTCGCCCGCTTCTTCCGCCTGATGCTCGACGAAGGCATCTGCCTCGCTCCGTCCAAATACGAAGCCTGGTTCATCACTACCGCGCATACAGAAGCGGACATCCGCGAGACGATTGCAGCCGTCGACCGCTCCTTTGCAGCGTTGAAAGCGTAAGGCTGTCGGGACGAGAGCGGCAATTCAGGGAAAAGCGGGGCGGCGGACAGGAAGCCTGACGGCACAGCTTATGCGTGGGAACGGTTCCCTCGCACCTGCCGCTCGCCTGCGGGAATACTACTCATGCAGTTACCCGCAAGGAGGGATCTTCGTGTCGAAAGGTGAACATACGTATCCGCAAGCTCCGGAAAAGACGCTGGACTCCAAGATGAGCTCCAAAATGATGGAAGTCGTCGGCTTTCAAAAGCCGAGAAAAACCGAACATCACAAGACGCAAAATCACGATCGTTAACTTGCCGAAACAGGCATATCCCGCCTCTCTCCTGGTTGGATGTGCCTGTTTTTTTCTGCCCGCAGAGCGACGAAAAAGACGCAGATGGACCTTTCGCATCCACGCAATGTGGTACTCCTCCTGCACATGAGGAGTATGTTTCCGCCATGCATATAAGCAGGTGATAATATTGTCAAAACCGGTTGCGAATTGTACAATAAATGGTGAAACTGCTGCTTGATATTTTCGTATATAGACATGTGGGATACAAATGAAATGAAAGGTATAAAATCGCAATCGTGACGTATATGAAGATAACTGTAAGGAGTGATGGTGAATGTTTTTCCATCCCATGGACTTTCTGATTATCATTGCGTTTGTGCTCTCTCTCTGGGCACAGTACCGGGTAAAGGGCACGTTTAACGAATACGCGAATGTCCCTGCCTCCTCCGGAATGACTGGCGCAGAGGCGGCGCGGCGCATGCTGGATGCCAACGGCTTGACGAATGTACCGGTCGAACACATCCCGGGTACGCTGACCGACCATTACGATCCGCTGTCGCGCGTCGTGCGTCTGTCCGATCCCGTGTACTTCGGCAACTCGATCTCATCCCTGTCGGTAGCCTGCCACGAGGTGGGGCATGCCATCCAGCACAAAGTGTCTTATCCGATGCTGGTAGCGCGCCACCGGATCTTTCCGGTCGTGAACTTCGCGTCGGGTGTCGCTCCACTGCTGCTGCTCGCCGGGTTCTTTTTGAAAATGGCTGGTCTGCTGCTGCTAGGCATCATTTTCTTCTCGGCGGCTGTCGCGTTTCAGCTGATTACGCTGCCGGTCGAGTTCAACGCCAGCAGCCGCGCGAAAAAGCTGATGGTGCAAATGGGCTTTATTCGCAACACCGAGGAGCGCGACGCCAGCAAGGTGCTTGGCGCAGCCGCCCTCACGTACGTCGCAGCAGCGTTGATTTCCGTCCTGGAGCTGGCGAAGTACATCATGATTTTCCGCTCCGAAGAAGACTGATACACAGATGCAAAAGGTACAGCCTCCCCGCTGCGGGCGCTGTACCTTTTTTGCATGGCTTGCGCTACAATGGCAGGGAGGAGGTTGGACCATGAATATCGGAATTATCGGATTGGGCAGTATTGGCCAAATGCTCGTGGCGGCTTTTTGCAAAAGCGCTGCAGTCGCTCCCGGGCAGCTGGTCGTATTCAACCGTACGCGGGAAAAGGCAGAACGTCTGCAGGCTGACTATCCGGTATCCATCGCCGAATCGGCCCAGGAAGTGTGCCAGCAGGCGGAGATCGTCTTCGTCTGCACGAAGCCTCTCGACATATTGCCTCTTTTGCGCGAGCTGTCGATCCCCGCAGGAACCCACGTCGTCTCCGTAGCGGCAGGCGTCAGCATCGCCGATCTCGAGCGTGTACATACAGGAGCGGTCAGCAAAGTCATCCCAACCGTCACTTCACAGGTGCTGCGCGGCGTCTCGCTGTACACTTGCAGCCAGCGCCTCACCCTGCAGCAGCGGGAAGCATTCTTGAGTCTCCTCTCCGCGATCAGCGTGGCCCAGGAAGTATCAGAGCGGGAAATCGAGACCGTGACGATCTTGACGAGCAGCGCCCCTGGCCTGATCGCAGGGATGCTCGAGTCGTTCGCCCAGGCCGCCGTACGCCGCACGCCTGAGCTGTCGATCGAGTTGGCCCGCAGCATGCTGGTCGAGACGATGCTTGGCACGGCCCTGCTGCTGCAAAAAGAACAACTCGGCTTTGACCAGCTGATCGAGCGGGTCGCCACGAAAGGCGGCATCACCGAAGAAGGACTGCGCGTGCTGGACAAGACGCTCCCGCGCGGCTTCGACGAGCTGTTTGCCATGACCGAATCCAAGCATGGCGCACTCAAACAAATGATACAGCAGCAAACTTCACCCCAATGATGCGTAAAAAGGAGATAGCAACGATGAAAATAGGATGGATCGGTTTGGGAAACATGGGCGTTCCGATGGCAAGCAACCTGCTCGCGGCAGGCTACGAGCTGTCCGTCTGGAACCGCACTCCGGAAAAGGCGAAGCCCTTAATCGCCAAGGGCGCGCGCATGGCTCCTTCTCTCTCCCGACTGGTAGAATAATCCGACATACTGTTTACAATGGTCAGTGACGATGAGGCTGCGCGCGCAGTCTACACCGGCCCCGAGGGAATACTCGCCGCTTCGTGCGCGGGCAAGCTGGCAATCGACATGAGCACGATCTCTCCACAGACGTCCCGCAATCTCGCAGCACGCTGTCAAGAGGCTGGCATGCGCTTTCTCGATGCCCCTGTATCCGGAAGCGTAGGGCCTGCCAGGGAAGGCACTCTCGTCATCATGGTCGGCGGAGAACAGGCGGACTACGAAGAAGCCAAGCCGCTCCTGGACAAGCTCGGCAAAGTCGCGTTCCATCTCGGCCCCAACGGCGCAGGCACTTCTGCCAAATTGGCGATCAATCTGCTGCTCGGCATCACCGTCCAGGGCGTCTCCGAAACGATTCTGTTCGCCCGCTCGCTGGGCATCGGCACCGAGCAGATGCTGAACATCATCTCCGAAAGCGCAGTCGGCACGCCACTCATCCGGGGGAAAGCAGCCTCCATCCTCGCTGACGACTACCCGGCTGCCTTTGCCCTCAAGCATATGGCCAAAGACCTGCGGCTGGCGAGCGAAGCCGGAGTATCTACACCACTTGCCGAGTCAGCGAACGCCAGCTACCGCCACGCTCTGGAAAGCGGACTGGGCGAGCTGGACCTGATGGCGATCCTCAAGCATTTGGAAGGCAGCAAGTAACGAGCCGGAGCATTTTTTGTCCGGCTGCACGGGATACGGCAGGAAATAACGGCCCCTGTTTCAGTCGCATTTTGCGTTGAAACAGGGGTTTTGTTCATTTGCACGCTACCGCATTTATTCGCCTGTACGCCGGGCCGGGGAAGCGACGAAGACACCAAAAAAGACCGGCACACAATTACCGGTCTTTCGCTGTCTCGATTCGCCTCCGCGCAGAAAGCAGACTGCACAGGCGAGCTGCCCGACAGACAAGCAGCCATTCTCGCGTGTCGCCTATTGCTCTGCCTTCAGAATCGCGTTCAATATTTTGGCATCCGCCAGCGCCCGTTTATCCTCGAGGACATCTCCCGGCTTGTTGCCCTGCCCGATAATGTACCCTTCAAACGGCGTGCCGACAAAGCCGAAAATGTACTGGAACTGCTGAATGAGCGGCAGTCCATTCACGCGTGGCTCATCGCCGCCTGTCGCGATCACGTACGCCTTCTTCTGCGGCATCGCCAGCTTGAAGTTGTAGCGCTTGTCGCGAAGCGTCTGCGACCAGCGATCGACGAAGTTTTTCATATGCCCGGACATGCTGTACCAGTAAATCGGCGTGGCGAAAATGAGCACGTCATGGTCCAGCACAGCCTGGATGACCTGGTCGTAGTCATCGTCGACTGGCGAGAAGCCTTCCGGATCGTGCCGCTGATCGCAAATGGGGCGAATCTCCTTTTCGCGCAGCAAGATTTGGGTGTGCGGCACCCCCTCCAGCACGAGCTGTGTCAATTGCTCCGTATTGCCGTTTTCCCGGGAACTGCCTTGCAAGACGAGTATTTTCATGTCTCTCACTCCATCTGTTCTACCTTCAGTGGCGGCGCTGCGCTCGGCTGACGCAGCCGCCATGCAAAAACCGCTGCGAAGCACAGAAAGCCCGCCGATAAAAAGTACGCCGTACGCGTGCCCAGCCATTCGGCGATGCCCCCCATGGCCAGGGCGGAAAAGCCAAAGACTGCAGAATCTATCGCTCCTTTGGCCGACATGACGTACGGAAGCCTGTCGGTTGCCGCAGCCTGCTGCAGGACGGTTTGCTTGGAAATGAGCAGCATTTGATAAAGCGGTCCCAAAACAAAAGAAAAGAACAGGGCCAGCAACGGATGTGTGCTGCTGCCAAAGCAAAGGGTCACGCCCCCTGCGCCGAGCATGCCGACGACAATCCAGCGCGGCAGTTGGCTGTTCATCCTGTTCGCAAAGGATAAAAGCAGCACGCTCCCAGCGATAGAGCCGAGCATATAGGCTGCGTTGATGTAACCCCACCACCGCTCCCCTGCTCCCAGTTCCTCCACCACAAACGGCAGCATGATCGCCGCGATCCAGACAGCGCTGGCTACGCCCATCAGCACATCCAGCGTGACGACCAGACGTACCGTGCGAACATCGCGTATGAACCGCCAGCCCGTCAGCCAATGGCCTTTATCCGAATCACTCTTATCATGCGCCGGTGCAAATCGTTCAAGCCGACGTCCAATCACAAGGGAGGTGCACCTCATTTCCAGGAAATTACCTCCAATTATAGTTCAGAACCCGTTCCCTGTACAGGAGTACGGCGGAAGTAGGTGTAGTACACCCAGCCAGCGTTGATCAGCAAAAAGACGCTCGTCATGAAGAAGACGCCCTCGATGCTGACGTAGCCTGCCAAAAAGCCGCCGATCATCGGGCCGAGCATGCTGCCGATGCTGACGAAGCTCTGATTGTAGCCGTAGACCCGGCTGACCATATGGGCAGGCGTCGCTCTGCGCAGCAAGGCGTTGACAGAGGGAAGCAGTCCTCCCAGAAAAAGCCCGAGCAAAAAGCGCAGGATGACCAGTTGCCAGACCGCTGAGACCAGCCCTTGCGGAATGAAGATGACCGCCGCCGCCACGAGCGCGAACAGCAGCACTTTTTGCGAGCCGAACTGGTCACCCAGCTGCCCCAGACGCGGGGATGCGAAGACGTTTGCCACCCCCATCGCCGCCTGGACGATCCCTGCCCACAGCGCGACCTTGGCGCCTTCCGAGCCGACCAGCTGGGAGATGTAGATCGGCAATACCGGCACGATGCTGAACAAAGCGAACTGAATCATCACGGTTACAAAAAAGAGCGCCGGCAGCTCCTTTGACGAGAAGATCATCCGGAAATCTTCCCGCAGGTTGGACCGGTCCTTTTTTTCCGGTGGAACAAAATTCTCTTTTACCGTAAACGTAATGACCAGTGTGGCCAAAAGCAGCAAGCAGCCCGTAATGACGAAAATCATGCGAAAGCCGATATGTCCTGCCAACACCCCGCCAAACAGCGGACCCATGATCGTGCCCGCCGTCACAGACGACTGGAGCATCCCCTGCGCCCAACCCGTTCGCTCCTTCGGGACAGACGACGCGACCAGGGCGGTGCTGGCCGGGATGATCCCCCCGACAAGCCCGTTAATCAGGCGCAAGGCCAGCAGCTGCCAAAGACTCCCGGCAAACCCGGTGAGCGCTACCGTGATCGACATGAAGTAGCCGGAGCGCAAAATCATGATCTTGCGCCCGTGTTTGTCTGCGAGATTCCCCCAGACGGGAGAAACGAGACCGGCCGTCAAAAAGTTGGCCCCAAAAATAAGCCCTGCCCACGTTGTCACCTGATGCGGGTCTTCGATGCCGAAGTCCTGCTGAATATACAGCGGCAAAAACGGCATGATCATACTCATTCCCATCATGACGACAAACAGGGAACTACATAACACGTACAAGTTGCGCCGCCATACTTCCATTGCATGCGCCTCCCTTCTCTCTACGCAGGAACCGTACGGCGCAAACCCGCAAAGCAATCAGCCATGTCATGCCCTTACGATCCCTGCTCCTGCACAGGGGCATTCCCCAGGTCCTGCACGCTCCACAAGCTGTAATAAACGCCCTGCTTTTCCAACAGCTCCTCATGCCTGCCCTGCTCGACGATGCGCCCTTTTTTCAGCACCACGATTTTGTCTGCATGGGTAATCGTCGACAGGCGATGGGCCACGATGATCGTCGTCCGACCCTTGGTCAGGCGGGACAGCGACTCCTGGATCATGTGCTCCGACTCCAGGTCCAGAGCGGAAGTAGCCTCATCCAAAATCAGAATGCCCGGATCGCGGAGAAATACACGCGCGATAGCGATCCGCTGCTTTTGTCCACCAGACAGCTTGACGCCGCGCTCTCCCAGCTCCGTGTCGTAGCCGTTGGGCAGCCCGCTGATAAACTCGTGGGCATTCGCCGCTTCCGCCGCACGCACGACCGCTTCCTCGTCCGCTTCCGGATTGCCCATCAAAATGTTGACCTTCGCCGACTCGCTAAATAAAATGTTGTCCTGCTGCACCATCCCGATGTGGCTGCGCAGGCTGCGCTGCTTAATATCCCGCACATCGATGCCGTCAACGGTGATCCGCCCCTTTGTCACATCCCAAAAACGCGGCAGCAGGCTAATCAGCGACGACTTTCCGCCGCCAGACATGCCGACGAGCGCGACGGTCTCGCCCGGCTCAATCGTCAGGTTGATGCCGTCCAGCACGAGCGGGCCATCGTCGCGGTAACGGAACGACACGTTTTCAAACCGCACCTCGCCGCGAATCCGTCTGGTCACCGGATCGACTGGCAGATCGATTGCCTGCGGCCGGTCGACGATGTCGTAGGACTCATCCATGAATTCAAACATCCGGTCCATGGAAGCGATCGCCTGCGTCAAGACCGTAGAGGAGTTGACGAGCCGGCGCAGCGGCGTGTACAGTCGATCGAGATACGCGTAAAAGGCGACGAGCGTCCCGACACTCATCGAACCGCCGATGACCTGATACCCGGCGTAGGCAATCACCAGGAGCGGAGCGATGTCCGTCACCGTATTGACGACCGCAAACGTATTGGCATTCCAGCGGGTGTGCGTCAGTGCCTTTTGCAGAAAATGGTTGTTTTCCCTGGCGAACTGCCTGTTCTCATGCTCTTCGAGGGCGAAGCTGCGAATGAGCGGCATCCCGTTGACGCGCTCGTACAAATGACCTTGCAGGCGGGCCAAAGCGGCCGATCGTTCTCTGGTCAGCTGGCGCAAACGCTTGTAAAAATATTTGACGGAAATGCTGTACAGCGGAAAGACGACGACCGCCACAACCGTAAGCTCGAAGTCCATGAAAAACATGATCCCCAGCGCCAGCACGATGGTGATCAGATCGAGCCACAGGTTCATGAGTCCCGTTTCCACAAAGCTTTTCGTCGATTCCACGTCATTGATGACACGGGAGATGACCTCCCCCGTTTTCGTGTTGTTGTAGTAGCGCATGGAGAGACGCTGCAGATGGGAAAACAGCTGATTGCGGATGTCAAACAAAATTCGGCTGGATACCCATTGTGCGTAATACTGCCGGATGTACTCCACAGGGGCGCGGACGACAGTAAACAGCAGAAAAGCCCCCAGCATGAGCCAGAACAGCTTCGTCATTTTTTCCGCTTGCGGGATGGGACTGGGAAGCAGGTCGTCGATGACGTACTTGATGAGGAGCGGCAGCAGCAGCGGAATGGAAAACTTGATGATCCCGATCAGGATCGTAGCTGCAATCTGCTTCCAGTAGGGCATGACGTACGTCAAATAACGTCTTATGCTCAAATCTTACACGCCCCCCTTTGCAAACAAGGAAATCCCTCCCCCGGATTCACAGGAAAGGGATTATTCCTCATCGTCTCGTACTAAAAGATAACGCTCGTACCAACGTTGAACGAAACCGCTTTGAAATGGCCCGCGCCGCGCACGTACCCAATCCAGCACCTCTCTCAAAGCGATCTGTACTTGTTCCATGACGACGGGAGGATAGTTCATCTGCTTGCTGTGCAAAAGAAACTCCTCTTCGTCCAGAATGGAATACGTCATGTCAGGATAGACTTTTACATCCAGATCGTAGTCTATGTAACTAAGCAGCTGCCCCTTCATGCTGAATGGCGAACCGATGTTACAGTAGTAGTAAATGCCGTCGTCACGAATCATGGCAATCGTGTTGAACCACTGCCCCCGGCCGAACGTACAAATAGCCGGCTCGCGCGTACGCCACTCCCGCCCGTCTGCTTCTGTCACCTTGACCCGATCGTTTCCCCCAATCACCACCGCATCACTGGTATGAATCAACGTGGATTTGTCCCAAATGCGGTGCAGCGAATGGTCGTGTTTATAACTTTCAATGCGGATATTGGAGCCCGGAGTTGGCGACATGACTCTCCCCTTTCTTCTCTTCACTATTTGAATGGGGACAAGCCTCCTTTAGGAAGAGAGTTTTTTGGAAAGTGTAACATATTTTTGCACCTCATAGCCAAGTGAATGATAAAATGGCAGAACTTCTGGGTTATCCTGATTCACCATAATCAGAACTCGATTGACGCCTCGTTGCTTGAATCGCTTCTCGATTGCTTCCACCAGTTGTCTGCCAATGCCTGTTCCTTGTTCACTTGGTAAAACGGCCAGCCGGTAAAAAAAGGCGCGAGACCCATCAATGGTGCCTACGACGACCCCGACCACCCTTCCTTCTTTTTCTGCAACCATCACCAAATCGCTGTCCCACGCCAATTGTTGGGCCAAATCGTTCAACGACTCCGCCTCCGATTGGTCCAAACCGGTTTCCCGCCAGATGCTTGTAATAGCCGCATAGTCACCGAGTCGAAACGGACGAATCAGCATACGTTGCCTCCTTCGTAGCCTTCTTCTACTATTGTACACCACTTACACAACTTTGTCTTGTCCGTCAGCAGGTCGAGTCTGCCGTCCCCGCAAGCAATACCGCCAGCGAGAACGCATCCTTTTCCACCAGAAGTTAATTATACAACTCCCCTCCTGCTCGCGCTACCCATTCGCAAGGAAGCACATGCTCCCTCGCGCTGCGTCCGGCAAGCCCTCCCTCCGCCAGGGAAACGGCAGCATGTCCTCCCTTTAATTTGTCAGAATTCATTTACTTTTGGAAGTTGGGCAAAAAGTGCTTTACATGAAGAAAAATTTCCCATATTCTAAGAATACGTTTTGCACACGACTACACCAAAGAAAGGAGGCACAACAATATGCTAACACTGCAAATTGTTCGTACTGTATTTATGGATCGCCCTCTGGCAAGTAAAACTGAATACGGCAGCGCCTCCTGGATCGACGAATTGTAGTTGTTCATTCGTATCTTCGACATTTTCTTTTCGTCAAATACCAGACCCCAGGCGTTGCAGCTTGTGGTCTTTTCTAATCAGCAGGCTTTTCTCCGAGACCGCATGACGTTGTTTTGCGGTTTTTCTGTGCTTAATATCATCCATTTTTTACCATTTTATTTGAGAGGAGGTGATTGCACATGGTACTTCACTTTTTGTTCTTTACCATCAAAATCGAGCGCAACCAGCCGAAACCGGCCCAGCGCATCGCCGCTTACGAGCGCTCCCGTTATCTGGAGCAGCGCGCCGAGGCTCAAGCTCTCGAAGCCGCACAGCTGATGATCCGCATCTAATACCACGACCCAATAACGTTCAGGAGGGATGATTTTTATGAAAAACAACAAAAGAAAGCGTCAGATGATGAGATTTACAGGGGTCAAATCGATAGACGGCGGCTGACTGACCAATTCCGTACAGATAGGAGGGAGATAGCATGTACATTCCCTTGATTTTTTTCTCGATTACCATTTCCATTGAAAAGCGGAAGTTGACTACTGCGCAGCAGGAAGCAAAATACAAGCAAAAGCTGGCGATTGCCCAGATGGAAGAAAGACAGCGCATGATCGCCTGTCAATATCCGGAATTTTGGTTCCGGTCATAAACAAGCGGCGGCAACCTGCCGAACCCGGAGGGCATGACCGCTTGGTTGCGCGCTTCCGAGGCGGCCGCTAAAAACGGGGCGTCCACCAGTCAGTTTACACTGACTTTCTGGACAGCCCCGTTTTTTTTGAGAAAGTGATCTTCCGGTGAAATGGCACCGAGAACTATTGCATTGGCACCCCGGACTTTCCGCTTTTGCGGTGCGTCGTTCCTAGCGCATCAGATCCCGAATTTTGTGGTGCGCCATGGGAAAAGTATAAGTATCCAGCTCTTCTGCCGGGACAAAGCGCGCATGCGGCGGCAGGTCGTCACCCTCGATCCACGAACAGGACCAGACTTGCATGTTCCATTGCAGATGGGAAAACGTATGCGTGACTTCTCCGAGCGCCTCCAGCACTTCAACTTCAACCCCGAACCGTTCCCGCAGCGCGTCGCAGAGCACGTCCTGTTTGGCAGATTCGCGCACGACGTCAGTCTCGACCATCGGAAATTCCCACATGCCGGCGAGCAGGCCTGTCTCGGGTCGCTTGTTGATCAAAACCTGCCCGTCCCGCATCACGACACCCACTTGCAGATGGACAGGGCGGGGAGGCTTCGCCTTTCCTTTGATCGGCAAGTCTTCCTGGACGCCTTCCTGCCGTGCGATGCAGTAGTCGAACACCGGACAGGTCAGACATTGCGGGGTGCGCGGCACACAGACCATGGCCCCCAGCTCCATCAGCGCCTGGTTGAAGTCTCCGGCCCGGCCTTGCGGGATGACCTGGCGCACGAGATACTCGATCTTGACCCGCGTCGCCGGCTTGGCGATGTCGTCTGTCAGGTAGAGCAGCCGGGAAAAGACGCGCATGACGTTTCCGTCGACTGCCGGCTCCGCTTTTTCGTAGGCAATGCTCAGGATCGCACCTGCTGTATACGGACCGATCCCTTTCAAGGTGGAAATTTCCTCTGGCGTATCGGGGACGACTCCACCGTATCGGGCCTGCACTTCCCGCGCAGCCGCCTGCAGATTGCGCGCCCGCGAGTAGTAGCCGAGCCCTTCCCACGCCTTGAGCACTTCCTCCTCGGGAGCTTCTGCCAATGCGCCTACGGTCGGGAATTTCTCCATGAAATTCGCATAATAAGGTTTGACCGTTTCCACGCGCGTCTGCTGCAGCATGATCTCCGACACCCAGACGCGATACGGGTCGCGGTTGATCCGCCAGGGCAAATCGCGCTTTTGCGAATCGTACCACGCGAGCAGGTCCGACGAGAACCCGAAGACGTGGAACTGCTCCGGCAAGGTATACGGCAACTCTTTTGGTTTTTTTCTTGCCATTTTTGGTATGAATGCTCCTTTTTCGTTATCGTTAGATGTCGCGGAATGCCCAGACGTGCAGCTTGGCAGCTCCTCCCGCTACGCAATCGCAAAAGGCTTCGTCCGCCTGTCGCCACGCCTTGATCTGCTCGTACTGTTCGGCAGAAGAGACCGCGAATGACTCGACGAACAATCCCGGCTGGTCGATACCCTCCATGCAGCGGTAGCCGGTTGCTCCCAGGGCAGCCAGCCGATCTGCCATTCCTGCGAGCTGTGCCAGCGCTGCCGATCGCTTGGCGGCATCGAGCCTGTATTCGATAAACACCGTCAGCATGCTTGTGTCCTCCCTTTCGAGGTCAATTCATTCTTCATCATACTTTTTTGCGGAATGCGGGACAAGGTCGCAATTTTTTTCAAGTGGGGCGGGAATTCTCCTGTCCTCCACGCTATAATAAACAATAAGCAAACCTGTATCACGAAAGCCACAGATTGCGAGGAAGGAAAGGAGGAGTACTCCGATTCCATGGATACCGCCACGCACTTTGCCATGGGCTTCGGATTGGCCGGTCTCGCCTATCTCGATCCTGTCGTTGCAGCTACTCCCGGACTTGCGGAAGCTGTCATGCTCGGCACTGTCATAGGTTCACAGGCGCCTGATCTGGATGGCCTGATCCGCATACGCGGCACCGCAGCTTACGTACGGAACCATCGGGGCGTGTCACACTCTGTCCCGGCTATCTTTCTTTGGACAGGAGCCCTGTTCGCTCTGATTCAGGCAATGATGCCACAGGCTGCATGGCTCCATTTATTGTTCTGGATCTTTTTGGCGGTCTGCCTGCACGTCTTCGTCGACTTGTTCAACTCCTACGGAACCAAGGGGTTGTACCCGTTTCGGGACAAATGGGTTGCGCTGAACGCCATTTTCATTTTTGATCCGTTTATTTTTGCGGCTCATCTCGTGGGCTTCCTGCTCTGGGCCGCCGGGCAGCAGCCGGGACGAGTGTTCCTGTTCATTTACGTCATCATCGCTGTCTATTACTACTGGCGCATTCAGGCACAAAAGCGGACAACAGAGCTTGTCCGGCAGCGAATCGGCAAATCCGGTACCTATACGATTATCCCCACGATCTCGTGGAACCATTGGACGTTCGTCGCCAAAACGGAGCATCATTGGCATGTGGGCGAAGTTCATTCGGGCGATGTCATCATCCTAGACACCTTTGCCATCAAGCCGGAAAACGCGGTCGTCGCAGCTGCCAAAAGAAGCCGCAAAGTGCAATCGTTCCTCTCGTTTACCCATCACGCCCACGTGGAGACAACGGAGCGGCCCTTCGGCTACGAGGTGAAGTGGATCGACCTGCGCTACCGTTCGCGCTACCACGGAAAGAGCCATTACATGTTCGTCGCAGTGGTATACCTCGACTACGATCTGCAGATTCGGGATGAATTCGTCGGCTGGATTCACCGCGGAGAAGAACAGCTGACCAAAAAAATGAATCCGAACCGCCAGCTTGGCTAAATCAGTCGCCGCCTTGTTCCGGGCGGTTTTTTTGTGCCATTTGGCGCAGCGAAACATTCTGGCATGCTGACCTGCTCTTTCTCCGAAAAACTGCCCCTTTTGAGCATATCAACATTCTTCTACGATAGGGCTATCGATTTCAGTCAAGATGGAGGGAATTGCATGATGCCACTTCGTTATGCCAAACGTACGCTGACCGACCAGGAGCAGATCGATGCCTTTCTGGCCCGGGCCAAGGTCGGCAGCCTGGGATTGTCCAACGGCTTTGCGCCGTACATTATTCCGCTGAACTTCTGCTGGTGGAGGGGCAACATTTACTTTCACGGCGCAGATTCCGGTCGCAAGGTGGAGATGATCAACGCCAACAGCCGGGTGTGCTTCAGCGTCTGGGAGGAATACGGAACGATCGCGGCCCCGGTGCCCGCCCATACGGACACCGCGTACATGAGCGTCTTTCTGTCCGGGACGATCGAGCGCGTCGTCGATCCGGAAGAAATGCGGGATGCCATGCAGGCGATGCTGGACAAATACGTCCCCGGCTACTACTCGGAACCGCTCTCGCTGCAGCATGTGGAAAAATACCGCTCTTCCCTGGGCAGCTTGACCGCCGTCTTCCGGATCACACCCGACAGCCTGACAGCCAAAGGCAACCCGCTGCCCGAGGAAAAGCGTTTTTATCCCGGGCGGACGGTCGAAGCGGACACAAGAAAGAAAGACTGACGCCGCTTTGGGAGAGTGCATATGAAAGAAGGGTTGCCATCGGCTTCGCACCGATCGCAACCCTATTTGTATGAGCAGATGTTTTACTGCCCGCCTCTGGCGGTATGGGCGAAAACAGCCCGGATGATCGTTTCCCAATCATCTGCATGGATTTCATGCCCCGTTCCTTCAAGCGTCAGCAGCTCTGCCCCCGGGATGGAGGCCGTCAGTGCCGTCGCATGTGCAAACGGGAGCACTGTATCATGCGTCCCGTGAATCACCAGCGTCGGAGCGGCGATCTTGGCCTGCATACCCTCGAATGAATCGTCTCCGCGGAGCAGCGCGTGGTTGAACATGCTCAGCAACTGCTTTGCCCGCCTGATTTCCGCCGTGACCTGCCTGTGTACCCGCTCTTCCTCGAACACATGCGCCGGACCGCAGAGCAGCGCGGAGCCCGCAACGAGGTACCGAGCCACCGCTTCTGTGTCCGCCCAGTCCAGGCTCGCCCCCTTCGCATGGTAGGCGAGAATGCGTTCATCCATCGGCGGCAAGCCGCGATGATTTTCATCCGAGCCATACAGGCTGGAGGCAATCAAGGTCATGGTCTGCACACGCTCTGGATGGTTCACGGCGATCACCTGCGCGATCATGCCGCCCAAGGACATCCCCACGAGATGCGCCTTTTGCACCTCGTACGCATCCAGCAAGCCAACCGCGTCCTCCGCCAGATCGGCAACCGTGTAGTTCGACGTCCCCGGCGGATAAACCGTCGAGCGCCCGACATCGCGGTTGTCGTAGCGGATGACAAAGCGCCCCGTATCGGCCAAGCGCTGGCAAAATTCTGTATCCCAGTATACCATCGAGCACATGGCTCCCATGATCAAAAGGATTGCCGGATCACGCGGATCACCAAAGCTCTCTGCACAAATTTCCACGCCATTTACGTGATGAACGGTTTCACGACCCATGTTTCATTCCTCATTTCATTCGCTATGTTGATTTGCTTATCGTTCCAGCCCAAAGAAACCCATGCCTCTTTCCTGAAAAAAAAGCATGCGTCTGTCCATGTAAGCAATGAACGATTAGCGCAGGCGAATGAAATGGATAATCATGTTTCGTACACTCCTCGCGTTCGTGTGCGGGTTTGCACCCATGCTCATTGTAGCACATCTCTCCCACGATGAGGCTGCCAAATGAAGCAGTTTTTCACTGCGGATATTTTGCAAAAAAACAGCGGCACACGAGATTTACCCGCGTGCCGCTTCTGTGGCTTGTGATGCTTCTATCATTTGCCTGCAAACATGCTGGTGTCAACCAGATAAGCGTTCAGCCCCGCGCCTTACAGTTCGGCCGGCGCGGTCATTCCGGTCGTAATCGCCAGCCGGTTCCACGCGTTGATCGTGTTGATCGCCATAAGCAAGGCGACAAACTGTTTCTCGTCGAAATGCTCCCGGACCTGTGCGTACAGTTCATCCGAGACGCCTCCCAAGGAAATTTGCGTCACGGCCTCTGTGAGCGCCAGGGCAGCCCGCTCCGCATCCGTGTAAAACGTCGCTTCTCTCCAGGCGTTCAGCAAATAGATGCGCTGCTCGGTTTCCCCCAGCTTGCGCGCGTCCTTGGTGTGCATGTCGAGGCAAAAGGCGCATCCGTTGATTTGCGAAGCCCGGATTTTGACCAGCTCCATGAGATGTTTGTCGAGACCGCACGACTCAACGTACTTCTCCAATTGCAGCATGGCTTTATACGCCTCTGGATTGGCTGCACGGTAATTCATTCTTGCTTTCATGTGGATCGTTCCCTTCTTATCGAAATTGGTTTTACAACTTCAAGACGAGGGACGCTCCAGCTTTGTGACAACGCAGCATTACGCTTCGTTTTTGCCGAACTGCCAGATCGTATGGCTCAAGCTGCCGTAGCGGAAGCTCATGTGCAGACGAGTGGCGACGCGCTCGTCATCGGCTGCCCCCATGGCGTACACGAGCGGAATGAAGTGCTCGGTGCCATAGGCGGGAACTGCCTTCTCCGCATGCGGAGCCAGGGAGCGGTACTGCGCCAGATCGGTCACATTCCAGTCCGTCAGTGTCTTTTCCAGCCAGTCCTCAAACTGCAAGGCCCATTCAAACGCTCCCTCCGAGGTCTCCCGCATATTCAGGTACGAAAAGTTATGGATCGTACCGCCGCTGCCGATGATCAGCACGTCTTTGGCCCGAAGCGGACTGAGCGCTTTGCCGATTCGGTACTGCTGCTCCACAGTCAAATTCGGATTTACCGACAATGACACGACCGGGACATCCGCATCAGGGTACACTTTGCACAGCACGACCCAATGGCCGTGATCGAGCCCGCGCGACTGGTTCAGCCGTGCAGGAACGCCGGCAGCCTGCAGCAGTTCCAGAGCTTCTGCGGCAATTTCCTGATCGCCTTTGGCCGGATACTGGATTTCATACAATTCCTGGGGAAATCCGCCGAAGTCGTGAATGGTCGGAAACTGCTCCATAACCCCGACTTCTTGCGCAAAAGACTCCCAGTGCGCGGAGAACATGACGATCGCGCGGGGGCGGCGAGGCAAGAGATTCGGCAAATTGCCCAAGGCTTGTGTATAGGAATTGTTCTCGATCGCGAGCAAAGGCGCTCCGTGAGCGATAAACAGGGATGGCATCATGAGCGGGACACTCCTGTCTTTAGTTTTTTTATTTGGTTACTTTTCATAAGTATTATAGCTCATTCTGCCGTTCAGTGATCATGATGTACAATTCTATATAATCTGATATTTCTTTTAACGCAATCAGCTGCTTCTTTATTTATGCAAATCAAACCCCTTTAGCAATCTATCTACTTGATTTTTCTTGCCTCTTAAACCTATTCCAACAAGATTTAGTTCATTTGTTTTGAATTTCGCGACCATCGCACGATTGTCCTCGTCATTATAAGTATGAAACAATTCTTCGGTATATATGGTAATAACTACGTCTTTTGTTAGAGCTTTTTCTAATAGCTCATTCATTCGTTCGCCAGTAGAAGAATGAATGATAATGGGTTGCTGTGACATGGGTAAATATTGAACATGATCCTTATCCAAATAGGGTTGTCCAATAATATCTTGAGTTCCCGCAATTCCACTCATGAGGAATGCCGTTACGTTTAATTTTTGCCACATCTCAAGGTCTTCCCTTAAAACAATTTTAATTTTGGTATCGAATTCCATAATTACTCTACACCTTTCTTTATAACCCAATTTTCAAATTGTAAACGAAGTAGTAAGATCCCTTCAGTTTAAACATGATAAATATTCAAATGCTGTCGTTCCATATACACTTTTGAAATGTTTATTTAGATGAGTTAAATCAACAAAACCACATTCAGTTACTGCTGAATAAATATCCCTATTTTTTTCGATTAACTGTTTTGCCCGTTCTATCTTGCAATTAAGGAAGTATTGATATGGTGAAATTCCAGTATGGGCTTTGAAGAATCTGATAAACTGAAATTTTGATAACCGAAGTTCTTCACAAATCTCGTCAAGTTTCAGTACCTTGTCTAGGTTGGAATGAAGCATATCCTTTGCTTTTCTAATTAGAGGGGCATCCTTCTTATTATTTGTAGAAAGTTCCGTTTGAATAAGGCTATCTGTGAGAGACAAAAGTAATTCACTGCACAAAGCCTCGTCTTTTTCGGTTAGGATTGCATGAGAAAGACTTACTATTTTTTGTTTCAATCTATGATCATACACAATAGGAGTCGAAAAACGCACGATATCCTTTCGCTCGATCACCTGTAAAAACAATTGCGGGTCAATATATAACATCACATAATCAAGACCTGTTTCATCATGTGCCATTCCGTCATGTGCCTGTTCTGGATTAAAAAGCATAACACCATTTTGATAGGATAATTGTAAACTGCCTTCCAAGTTATATTGTTGAATTCCCCGCAGGGTTACACCTATTGCATACTCCTCGTGACAGTGTTTTTTATACGCAAAAGTAGTAATACTTGCTGACAGCGCGGTAATACCCGCCGACTTTTTATAGATAAATTTGCTCATCCCACTCACCTCTTCCCTACATCCAAATCATGATTGCAGCAAAAGCTAAAAATAATGCCATCATTACATTAACAGTCTTTTTACGTTTCTGTAAAAAGTGTTTGAATATTGTACCAAAAAGAACCCACGTAACAAATGCTAAAAATCCAATTAGCGTTATCGCTATCACACTTAGTGTCACCGCAGGCATTGCGCTATAGTACGGCATAACATAGCTGGGAAATACAGTCATTGTAAAAAGGACCACTTTTGGATTTAAGAATTGCATAAGAAAGCCTGATATAAAGGTGCCCGTTTGGTTTACAGTCGGTCCTGATGTATCCATTTTGTAAATTTGATAAGCGAGGTAGAACATATAAATGGTTCCGATGATCTGCATAATCATTAAGATTTTAGGTATGAGCGTAATCAGCATGGTATTTAACATGGCAGAAACTGCAAGTAATACCCCAAAAGCAATTGTTGCTCCATAGGTGTATTCCATTGCTTTTTTTGTACCAAAATTATTCACGGTGGATAATATAACGATGTTAGTAGGTCCTGGTGTAAAAGTAACAATAATACAATATATCAACAAAGATGTAATATTCATGAGAAAAACTCCTTTCAAGTATTCTCATGTAATTTACACCTTAATTTGAAACGGGATATAGTATATTATTGCAGGATGCTTCTATACCGTTCACTCTGCAAATTTTCGTGCAGAAAAAAAGCGGAGGAAGAGAACCGGATGCGAACCGGACACTTTTTCTCCGCTTTGCCTGCTCTACTTTGCGCGATGCTCACAATTCTTTTGCCCCTGCGAGCTCCTGCTCGTTTTCAGGAAGGCGGCAGAGCGTCTCCAGCAGTTGGTCGACCGCTAACCTCTCTCGCTCCCGCTGCGCGTCACTCCAGCCCAGCCTGGCCCCCATCAGGCGGATAACCGCGTCGGCCCTGTCCTTTGCCTTCTTCACCTGAAAATAGGTCCAGCTGGTGCGCAGTCGCAGGAAATCGACTGCTGTCACTGTCATCTCCTCTTCGATAGCATACGACAACTGCGCCTGGAGCAGCTGTTCTTCCCCCAGCTTTTGCCCTTTTTCCCGGACGGCTCCCAGACGGTTGTAAATCTTCACTGTATTCGTACCGTATGTGTCGATCCATTCCTTCGCCGTCTCAGAATCGACTCCTTTGGCTGCGCCCATGCGCAAAAGCTGCTGCCTGCAATCCGCATAGCTGTCGTGGCCCATCCGCTCCCCCCCGCTGATGACGGTCTGTTCCGTGCGGCATGCGTCAAACCGGCGTCCCTGCTCCTTTGACAGGTCGGCCGCCACCAGATCCACCACTTTCTCCGCCATTTTGCGATAGCCCGTCAGCTTTCCGCCCGCGATGCTAATCAGACCGGATTCGGAGAGAAAGATCTCGTCCTTGCGGGACAGTTCGGACGGTCCTTTGCCTTCCTCGTAAATGAGCGGGCGCAGCCCGGCCCAATGCGAGACGACGTCCTTTGCTTCCAGCTGTGCGTCCGGGAACATCGCAATTACGGCTCGCAGCAGGTAATCGCGGTCTTCTTTTGTCGTCCGCGGCTGGTCGATGTCCAGCTTGTAGCTGGTGTCGGTCGTCCCGATATACGTGATGCTGCCCCGGGGAATGACAAACACCATGCGGCCGTCCGGGGTATCAAAGTACGTCGCTTGCGCCACAGGCAGCTTCTCTTTTTCCACGACCAGATGGACGCCTTTCGTCAAATAAAGGCGCTTTCCTTTGAGCGATTTGTCCAGCTCGCGCACCCCGTCCACCCACGGGCCCGTTGCATTGACGATTTTTTTCGCGTAGATGTCGTACGTCTTGCCGGACAGGCGATCTGTTACCTTGACGCCCACTGCCTTCTCGTCCCGGTACAGAAATTCGATCATCTGCGCGTAGTTGACGACGCTCGCTCCCTTGCTCCAGGCCGTCTTCATGATGTCCAGCGTAAGCCTCGCGTCGTCGGTCCGATACTCGTAGTAATAGCCTGCCCCCTTCAAGCCTTCTTTTTTCAACAGCGGCTCGAGGCGCAGCGTCTCTTCCCGGCTGAGCATCTTGCGCCGTTCCTTGCGCTCTACCCCTGCCAGCCAGTCGTAGATGTAGAGGCCGACCGAAGCCGCCAGATACCCGTACGTGCCCCCTTTGTATACAGGGAGCAGCATCGGTGCCGCGATGACCAGATGCGGCGCGTTTTTGTACAGGATCGCCCGCTCGCGGCCTACCTCCCGCACGAGCTTTACATCCCCCTGCTTCAGATAGCGCAGCCCGCCGTGAATCAGCTTCGTGGAACGGCTGCTGGTGCCAAAGCCAAAGTCGCTTTTTTCCACCAGCCCGACGCGAATGCCGCGCTGGCATGCATCCAGAGCAATTCCCGCTCCGGTAATCCCTCCACCGATTACAAGCAGGTCCAATTCCCTCTCTGCCATCCCGGCGAGAACTGCAACCCGGTTATTCGCTGAAAAATTTGTGTCCATCTCCGCTCTCCCTCCCCTCCAGCATACGCTGAACCCAACTCATCCTTTCTTGCTGTGCACAAAAGAAAAACCCCCGATGGAAAAAAGCAACCTGATTGCGTCAAACTGCAGTTTCTCCAAAGGGGGGCCTGTTCTCTGCCCTCTCGTCCCTTCCCGGTTGTATAAAAAGGCTTGCCGCACGAATGCGACAAGCCTTTGCTTTTGCCGATGAACCGCAATTACTTCGCAGCAGCGAAGCGTTTGCTTACTTCATCCCAGTTTACAACGTTCCAGAACGCGTTGATGTAGTCAGGGCGTTTGTTTTGGTATTTCAGGTAGTAAGCATGCTCCCAAACGTCCAGTCCGAGGATTGGCGTTTTGCCTTCCATGAGCGGGCTGTCCTGGTTTGGCGTGGAAGTGATCGCTACTTTGCCGCCATCTGCTACCAGCCAAGCCCAGCCGGAACCGAAACGGCCGGTTGCTGCTTTTGCGAATTCTGCTTTGAAGTTGTCGAAGCTGCCGAAAGCTGCGTTGATCGCATCAGCCAGTTCGCCAGTTGGTGCGCCGCCGCCGTTCGGGCTGAGGATTTCCCAGAACAGGGTGTGGTTCGCATGTCCGCCGCCGTTGTTGCGAACTGCCGTGCGGATCGCTTCTGGCAGAGCGTCGAGGTTGCTGATCAGCTCTTCGACGGATTTGCCTTGCAGGTCAGCGTGGCCTTCGAGAGCGGCGTTCAGGTTGTTCACGTAGGTTGCGTGGTGGCGTCCATGGTGAATTTCCATTGTTTGAGCATCGATATGCGGTTCCAGGGCATTGTGCGCGTAAGGCAATGCAGGAAGTTGATGTGCCATTGTAACACTCCTCCTCGAAATATGTATGGGTCAATCTTCGCCTTTATTATAATGCATCGCGTCCACTTTTACAACAAATCGGTATGCTAAGTATCGTAATCTATTATTTTTTGTTTCATAGTTTTCCATCTTGCAAACCATTTCGTCCGTGCTAGACTTGGAGTATTACAAACATAGAAAATCAGGTGATTGACGTGGACATGGATGTAACGACCATACTGTTTCTCGCACTCTTTGGCTTTGTAGCCGCCTTCATCGACAGCACCGTGGGCGGCGGCGGCCTGATTTCCCTTCCTGCGCTGCTCGGTCTGGGGATGCCCCCTTACCTCGCACTCGGCACGAACAAGCTGGCAGGCACGATCTCGTCGGCTACGAGCTCTGTCACGTTTATCCGCAGCGGGAAGTTCGACAAAAAACTGATGCTCATCCTCTTTCCGGTCTCGCTGATCGGCGCCTGCTTCGGGGCCAAGACGGTGCTGTTCGTCCCCCAGGAACTGTTGAAAGTTCTCGTCATCATCATGATGGCGCTTATTTTCGTCTATACGCTGTTTAACAAGCGATTCGGCGAAATGTCCAACTTCAAGGGCTACACCAGCTTCACCCTTGGGCTGGGCATCCCGCTGACGTTTTTGATCGGTTTTTACGACGGATTCTTCGGACCAGGCACCGGTTCCTTTTTCGTTTTTGTGATGGTTCTCTTGTTCGGCTACGATTTCGTGATCGCTGCCGGCAACGGACGCATCCTCAATCTGGCGAGCAACATCGCCGCGCTCACGGTATTCATCCTCGAAGGCAAGGTGATTTTCGTGACCGGGCTGGTCATGGGGGTAGCCATGCTGCTCGGTGCCTCGCTGGGCGCGCGCATGGCGATCAAAACCGGCGTGCGCTACGTGCGGCCGCTCTTTTTGATCGTTTCCATCACGCTCATTACCAAGATGGTGTACGAGTTGATTTTTTCTTCCTGACTTGGGTGCGGCAAACAGAAAAGAGGCGTCCGGCGATTGCAGGCTGGACGCCTTTTGGCATGAAAAAAAGCCCGGCCTGCGCCAAGCTTCCCTTTACTCTTCCTTGCCTTTTCGCTGCTTCACTCGCAAAATGATGCCGTCGATCAAAAGGCCGATGCCCGCTCCGTAAAACGGGGCTGCGAAACGGGTACCTTCGCCCAGCGGCAACTCTTTCAAATACACGATGAACACGCCGAGAATAAACCCGATCATCGTGTAACGCAGACGGGTCGGACCCATGAGACATCCCTCCGCCTTTTATTTCCCGAATTTATTTGGCATTTTCATATTTTTCATGGTGCGGCTCATCTGCTTCAGTTGTTTCTGGTTCAGATTCATGCCCATCGAACGAGCCATGGCTTGCAGCTGCTTTTCATCCATTTGCATGTTTTGCACTTGCTTTTTCAAATAGTAGACGCCCCCGGCAAAACCGCCTGCCAGGCCAAGCAAAAGTGTAACGATCGGGATTACCCAGTTGTACCAAGCCATCAATACATTACCATCCTCTTTGCGTAATTACGAACCCTTTTATTGTACCATAGTTGGCCGATCTGTACATTGTTGCCCGGGAGAAAATGATGAGACTGCCCTCGGCATGTTTTCATCCCTGCGCATATGCTGATGACAAGAGGTGATGAAAACATGGCTCCGATCATCGTGATAGACGCCGGACATGGCGGCGTCGACCCGGGCGGGGGAAACAGCCCGCAGTTTACAGAAAAAGCGATGACCTTGAACATATCCCTCTACCAATACCGTCGATTCCAGGAACTGCAAATACCCGTCGCATTGACGCGCTCCTCTGACGTTACGCTGCAGAGCGAAGAACGAGCTGCTCTCGTCCGCAACAGCGGGGCGAAATACTGCATTTGCAACCACATCAATGCGGGCGGGGGACGCGGCTCCGAGGTAATCTATTCGATCTACGGCTCTGCAGCGTTGCCGCGCCTGATCGCCAATGAACTGGAAGCTGCGGGAATGCCGAACCGCCGCGTCTACACCCGTACGCTCCCCAACAATCCGAAGCAGGACTATTACTACATGAATCGCGATACGGGCAGTGTGGAGACGGTCATTATCGAGTACGGATTTGCCGACAATCCGCTGGATGCGGATAAGCTCGCCAAAGACTGGCAAAGCCTTGCGGAAGCGGTCATTCGGGCGTTTTGCGAATATGCGGACCTGGCCTATCAGCCGCCGAAAACCGCTCCGCCAAAGACAGGTGGAGGCGGCAACAGCGGTGGAGGCGGGAATGCCGGTGGCGGCAACAATCCGCCTGGCAACAATAGCCCAGGCACCGGAGGAGGAAGCAGCGTACCTGACTGGAAGCAGGAAGCGATCGACTGGATGTTCGCCGCAGGACTCTTGACCAACGAAGACTGGCGCAGCCAGGCTGACAAGCCGCTCCCGCTCTGGGCAGAAGCCGTGATCTTGAAGCGATTGTACGAAAAATTAAAACCTTGATGGGAGATGGGGCCCTATGGGATTTGACCTGGGCTTGATTATTGCCTTTGCCCTGGCGGCCACCGCTACCCTGTCCGATTTTCTTCGCATCCCCAAAAAGCTGCGCAGCTGGGTAGCAGTGGTCTTGATCGTCGGACTGTACATGGTAAACCAGTGGCTGTACGCCCCGAGCTTCGACTGGAAGACCGCCTTGATGGAAGGCGTCACCGCAGGACTCGCCAGCGTCGGGATTCATTCGTCGACGAAAAACACGATCGAGCACTGGACAGGATCGGGTTCAGACCAAAAGAACAAGCAGGACTCTCAATCCGCGGTATAGCGCGTCAGCGGCGTATCTGCCAAACCCGAATAGTTTTTCTTTGCCGGCACACTCACGAGTTCGTCCTCCGGGTAGCGGTAGGCGGTCAGCTTGCCGCCAAACACGCATCCCTGGTCGATGTTAAGCGTGCCGTTTTTTCTTTCCGGCTCCGGCCGAGGGTCGTGCCCCCAGACGATCAACGGCTGCCGCTCCTTTCGCTCCCTGGCCCAGTCTCTTCGGATCGGACGGCCATCCGGTCCGGTACCGGCCACATCGCCGTAGCGGCAAAACGTGTACACGGCCGGCGATTCCATCCCTATGTAATCATCCCGGATTCCTGCATGAACGGCGACGAGGACGAGCTTGCCGTTGCGTTTGACCATCATGTGGGAGGGGGATGAGAAAAGCAGTCTGCGGCTTTGCTCCCGCAGCAGGGAAGCCTTTTTGGGGCCGAACTCCTGCTGGTAGGCGCGAAATTCTTCCTCTACTTTTTCGTCGCCATGAGCGAGTGTCACCGGGCGGCCGTCCAGCCAACGGGCGACCTTCCACCCGTGGTTGCTGTCCACCATTTCCGCCAGCCCGGTAGAGAGGTGCTGAATAAAAAATTGCAGCATTTTGATAGAATGGGGACCTCTGCTCGTAATGTCACCGAGGGAAAGGAGCTTTCTGCCCTGGGGATGGCGAAATGTACCGTCCTGACTTCGCTCGTAGCCCAGCCGCTGCAGCAATTCGATAAATTCGTCGTAACAGCCGTGCACATCGCCGACGATGTCGACGCCGTTGTCAGCCGAAAGCACCTTGGAGCGCGTTTGAGGTTTGTGCCTCATAGCCCGTCCCCTCCTTTCCAAATCTATTACTTACTATCTTTACCACATAAACGAAAAAAACTCATCCCCTTATCGCGGGATGAGCGATTTCTGCCGTTTATCCAAGGTTGTTCGTATGGACGTAGATCGCCGCCTGTGTGCGGTCTTCGACATTGAGCTTGGCTAAAATGTTGCTGACGTGCGTCTTCACGGTTTTGATGCCGATGATCAGCTCGTCGGCAATTTCCTGGTTGGACTTGCCTTTCCCGATCAGCTTCAGCACCTCCAGCTCACGCGGAGTCAGCTGCTCGTGCGGCAACGATTCTTGTCCATGGCGGAAGCGTGCCATGATCTTCCCTGCCACTCGCGATTCCAGTACCGGCTCGCCAGCTGCGGCGGAGCGGATCGCCCTCGCGATTTCCGCAGCCCGGGACGTTTTCAGCAAGTAACTGAACGCCCCTGCCTCAATCACCGGATACACCTTTTCGTCATCGATAAAGCTGGTCAGCACGATGACCTTGCTGGAAGGACAAGTATCCCGGATTCTTCTGGTCGCTTCCACGCCGCCGATTCCTTCCATGACCAGATCCATCAGCACGACGTCGGGACGCAGCTCTACCGCCAGGCGCACGCCTTCTTCGCCGCTGCTCGCTTCCGCCACGACCTCGATGTCGTCCTCCGTGGACAAATACGCCGCCAATCCCATCCGTACCATCTCGTGATCGTCTACCAGTAATACGCGAATCACGGACCTCTCACCCTTCCCTATCCGTCTGTGGCATCAGGGGAATCCGCACTTCGATTTGCGTCCCCTTTCCTTGCGCCGAGTAGATCTCCATCGATCCACCCACCTCTGCTACCCGCTCCTGCATACTGCGCAGGCCATACGACGTCAGCTTTTCCCCGTCGGGGTCGAAGCCCACGCCATCATCCGTGACCCGCAGGCGCACCTGATCCTGCAGCGTAAACAGCTTGACCGCAATGCGGCTCGCACGGGCATGTCGGAGCGTATTGGAGAGCGATTCCTGCAAAATGCGGAACAGGTGGTCCTCGATGCCGCTGGGCAAGCCCTCTACTGATTCGATCTCCCCCGTGATTTCGAGCGCATTTTTGCGCGTCAGCTCATCCAGCAGCTCCAGGATCGCATCCTTTAGCGTCTTGTTTTGCAACGTAGCCGGACGAAGATGCAGCAAGAGCGCGCGCATCTCCGCCTGGGCGGCCGCCGCCATTTCCTCCACCAGCTCGATCTGCTGGGCAGCCCGCTGCGGATTTTTTTCGACCAGCCGCTTCAAGGCTGCCGTCGTCATCGCGATCGCAAACAACTGCTGGCTGACGGCGTCGTGCAGTTCCCTCGCCAGACGCTGCCGCTCCTCCGTCACCGCAGCCTGCCGAAGCTGGTCTGCCAGTGCCGCGTTGTGATTGGACAGGCGTTGCAAAGAGGCGACCTGCTCCTCCCACTGCGAAGCCAACCGGTTCAACTGCCAGCCGAGCTCCCCGATCTCATCGTAGCCCAGTTCGGGCACGCGGTAGGACAGCATCCCCCGCCCCAGCTTCATCGCGGCTTCCCACAGCACGATGACCCGTTTTTTCAACAAATTCCCGAATATATACGAGGAGATCAGGCCGACCAACGCTCCGACAGGGAGGGAGACCACGACCGCCGCCAGTTGGACGACCCATTCCGGATCTTGCGGCAGCTGGATTCCCAAATACTGCATCGTCCACAGATTGACTTGCGAATCGCGAATCAGTCCGGAATACCAGAGGTGCAGACCGGCATCGTCTTTCCATACCGCCTGAAGCCAGAAAAAGCAGAGAAACGCGACTGTGACCGTAGCCAGGGACAACCCCATGCCATACCGGACACTTTTCCATTGAATACTCGCCAATCGCTGTCGACGCATTCGCCAGTACCTCCTAGATGTACTTGACTTTTATATCGCCGACGAGCAGCGAGATATGCAATTTCACTTTTTGCACCGCCTGATCGTAATGCTCTGAGCGAATCATGATGCTGCGGCTGATCCCGCCCTGGCGGTTGCTGAACACTTCCAGGTCGCCGACTGACAACTCCGCCAGTACAGCCACAGGCAGATCGACCGGCACGTAGATCGTGACGTCACCGATCCACCCCTCGACACTAAGCAGCGCCTCCTCCTGCACCAGCATTGCGCGCGACAGGTCGACCACCACGTTCCCGATGCCGTGCCATACATGCAGATAGCCTAGCTCGAAGCGCCCGGAAGTCAGGTGGAAGTCCCCGATCAGCGAACTGCGGGAGTCTTTGGGCAACGCCTTCCCGCGAATGGTAAATACAGGATCGTCACTCCTTGCAGCGCCATCTGTCCACTTGCTCTCGGGAGCCTGCTCCACATAGGTGACTCTGCCCGGGTGCGCCTCCCGCTCCCGCGATTTTCCCCGTATCAGCCGGAAGCCAAAGTAAATGAACAAGGCCGGGATCGCCACATGGAACAGTTCGTGGAACCCGATGCCAAACCATATTTCCAGGGCAATGATAATACCCAGGCAAATCAGGATGCCGCCGCCGACTCGTTTCTGCTGGCCCCAGAGTCGTAAGCCGAAGTAGACCAGCGCCATCGGCCACAGATCAAACAAACCGAACGAAATAATATGCAAACTGTCTAAAAGTAGACCAATTCCCGTCAAGATGATCAGGACACCAGCCAACATTTTGTGCACGCGGGACAGCTTCACGAAAGACTCCTCTCTTACGCCCCATGCCGACGTTTTCACTTCTGTCCGTTACGACATGTATAAATGAATGCAGGAGGAATGTTCAGCAGGGTAAAACTCGTTTCAACCCACTGAAAACGCTCCTGTAGCTCAGCCTGGAGTTGTAGCGAATATTGAAAAGTGATGAATAGCCCGCCAGGAGCCAGCACAGATTGAACTTCATCCAGGATGGCTGTCCGCAGACCTTCCGGGAAGTTGGCAAAAGGAAGACCCGAAATAATGACGTCTGCCTCGCCAATCTTCAACTCCTCCAGGTAGCGGCGTAGCATGGTCGCTTCTTCCCGAATCACAGCTTCGGGAAAACGGGACTGCAGCATGGTCCGAAATTGGGCATCGCGCTCCACGAGCACGTAATGCGTATGTGGAAGTATGTTTTGATAGATCGTTTGCGTAAATGCACCTGTCCCCGGTCCCAGTTCTATGATGACATCTGCCTCATCCCAGTTGACTCGGCTCAACATGCGCTCACACAAAAAACGGGAGCTGGGAGCAATACTGCCGACACGTCCGGGATCAGCAATAAACCGTCGCAAAAAGACCAAAAAATCTGCCAAGAATAGGACCTCCTAGGGGAAAAGCAGCCTGAAGGTCAGGCTGCCGATTGCCACAATCTATTCTACATCCGGTGCCCTAGTTCCTGTCCGTTCAGGATGGATCTGCTGGTGTCACCGTTGTTTTTTTCTCTTGCATCGCTGCCTTGATCTTTGCCAGTTCGGCATCGAGATCGTCTTTTTCCAGATCAGACAAGGCGTTGTCCAGGCCAAAGCTCGTTTGCCGCCATTGTCCGCTCATTTGCGCTTCTGCTTCCATGCGCATGACTTTTTCTTCCATGCGGGCAAATCCCCGACCGGCTGTCTGGTTGCCTATCCCTGCCACTGCCTGGTTCACCTGTTTTTGCGTACGAGCTACTTGTGCTCGTGCCATCAGAGTAAATTTTTTCGCTCGCATCTTATAAAATTCCTCTTTTAGCTCGGCCAGTTTTTCACGCATTTGGCCGGCAGCCTCCGCAGCGGTCAAGTAGAGCGTCTCATATTCCTGGGCGCGGCTTTCGTACTGCTTTTTGTCTGCGAGCGCACGACGCGCCAATTCGTCTTCGCCTTCCGTCAGGGCGAGCTTCACCTGGCGATCGCGTTTTTCGACGAGTGCGGTCGCTTCCTCCCACTGCTGACGGAATTTTTTCTCCAGCGCTACCTGACGGGCGACTGCCACTTCGACCTGCCCGATTTCCACTTCCATGTCACGCATGTACTGGTTGAGCATGACGACCGGGTCTTCCATCGAATCCAATGCATCGTTCACCGAAGCTACAGTCAGGTCACGCAAACGTCTAAAGATACTCATGTTCTTTTTCCTCCTCATCATATCACATCATTTTTCCTCATCCAAAATCCAATGCCTGAAAAACCAATTGCAATTACTGCCGATTTCGCGTCACTGCTCTTTCCCAAAGATCGAGGTCGTCTTCCTTCAACATGCGCTTCGCCCACCGGCTCTCCCACTCGGATGGTCCCTGTGGCGGTGTCGGCTTCTGTCGAATGAGGCGGTACCCCAGGTAGATCACGCCGATCGCCACGATGCTGTGGAACAGCAGATGCAGCTTTCCAGACAGCAGCAAGAAACCCAAGAGGAAGACGATCACTCCCCAGAAGCGGGAGCCGTGACCCAAAATTTTGCGCGCTCCGTACAGCATGAGCACGCCGGGAATCAGCAGTCGCAAAATGTCACCGCTGTCGATACCGAATTGGTCGAGCAAAACCAATCCGCCAATGAGCAGCAGAACCAGCCCGAGCAGAAACTTTCCAGACCGTTCGCTCATTCCTTGCTTCCCTCCAATCGCCCTTTGCTGGTGCAAATGTGAACCTTATGGCCTTATTGTAGCCTCGCAGCCAACCTCCCCATAACGGGCGGGCGGTTGGTTTTTGTCTCCGTCCTTGGACGGATGGCGCTTCCTGCCGCAATCGGACGAGCCTGCTTCCCCCTTTTTCTCACAGCCGTTTCCCTGCTTTGCCGAACCATTTCGTTACAAGATCAGACAAAATTTTGTGACAAAATCGTGAACAAACACTTCAAAAAAAGGAAAAGCCAGTCAAATAGAGAACTTCGATAAGGTGCGTGTAAAAAAACATCGAAAATAGCCGAGTTCCGCTTGTCGGAAACGGGGGAACCACGTTTTTGGGGTGAATGGCTGTCTTTTGCGGCAGACTAGGGAGTCCTTTCGACCGAACCCTTCAGCTAACCTCGTAGGCTTCTGAAAGGAGCAGTTTCTTTTGCGCAAGTTGTTCGTTTCTCTGTTTATCGCTGGATTGCTTGCAATGGGAGCAGGCGCTGTACAAGCTGCCGAGGAGTCCACTCCTTTGACAGATGTCGTCAGCGACCTGTACGGCGTCCCTTACAAAGCATCCGGCACATCAAAAAAGGGCTTTGACTGCTCCGGATTTACGCGCTACGTATTTGATGCGTTGGGTGTAGACCTGCCACACAACTCGGCCGCCCAATTCAATTTGGGAACGCCTGTCGCCAAAGCTGACCTGCAGCCAGGCGATCTGGTATTTTTCCAAACGAACGGTCAAAGCATCTCGCATGTGGGCATCTACATCGGAAATGGCACATTCGTGCACTCGGAGTCAGGGCGTGGAGTCGTCAACACCAAATTGAACGACCCCTACTACTGGAGCAAGCGTTACGTTGGCGCCAAGCGTCTGAACGTACCTGTTCTGGAAGCCGCTGCTCCGAAGAAGGAAAACGCGGTGCAAGCTGCGTCGCTGCCGGAAAATCAAGCAAAAAAGTAGTCATTCGGCAAAACAAGAGCCAGGGACTTCGTGTCTCTGGCTTTTTCTGACGAAATTTAGGACCAGGTGTCAGTATGTGACCTTATTTCAAACCACCAGTAATAGGTTGCCTTCACTTGCAATCGGCATGTTATGATAGAGTTATTAAATTTTTTTGATCGCTTATTCACGAACGGTTATTTTCTTATATTATTATAGAAGCAAGTGGGGGGAGTTTTCCGTGAAAGAGCATATACTGATTGTGGATGACAACCTGGAGATTATCGAAATGCTTGAAGATATTTTGGAAAATGAAGGTTTTGAGGTTTCGTCCGCCGACAGCGGGGAAGCGGCCCTTGAGCTGCTAAACAGCGGCGAGAAAAAGCCCAGCCTGATCCTGCTCGACATCATGATGCCGAACATGAGCGGCTACGAGCTCTGCTCGCAGATTCGCCGCGAATGGGATTTGCCGATCCTCTTTTTGAGCGCCAAAGGGAGAGCTGTCGACAAGGTCGTCGGCTTCGAGATCGGCGCTGACGACTATATTACCAAGCCGTTCGACACCGAGGAACTGCTGGCCCGCATTCGCGCCCATCTGCGCCGCTACGAGCGCATTCGCAAGCATACGGAAGAACAGCCGGATAAAGACTCGGCAAACTCGCCGATCACGGTATTGAAATTCAAAGACCTGGAAATTCATAAGGAGACCTACTCTGTCTACGTCAGCAACCAAAAAATCGACTTGTCCACCAAGGAGTTCCAACTGCTCACCTTCCTGGCGGAAAACGCGGGCATCGTCTTTACGCGCGAGCAAATTTACGACCGCGTCTGGGGATATGGCTACGGCTCCCTCAACACCGTCACGGTCCACATCAAAAACTTGCGGGAAAAGCTGGAGATGAACCGGCAATTTATCAAGACACAATGGGGAACAGGCTACGTATTCATCGGGGAGAAGCTGTAGATGAGCCTGCGCAACAAACTGTTTCTGTCCTTCCTGGGCCTGCTCGCGCTCAACATCCTGTTGTTCAAGTTTGTCTTTCAGGACATTATCATCGAACAGCTGAAAAATGACCGGCATACGCAGTACCAGTATGAAAAGGAGGCCGCTGACAAGGTCCGCCTCAATCAGCTGCTTCGCTCCAGCAGCTTCAAAGACCCGATCGAGCGTACAGAGTTGGACAAGCAACTGCCGGAAGACGTCATGTACCGCATGGTGGTCAAGGATGCAAACGGCAATACGATCCACTCGAAGAACTCGAAGGCACTCGACCTGAAATGGACGATGCCCAACCAGCAAAACAAACTTTCTTCGCAGCAAGGAGATCTGAAGGTCGTCGCGGAATACCACTTTCAGCAGGAACCCCCGCGTGAAGGGGAAACGGTCATCTACTTCTACACGGACGATTACGACATCCTGGCGACCAAAGGCGTCTCCATGATGCTCTGGTTTATTTACGGAAGCATCCTGCTCGTCGGACTCGTGCTGCTGGCGCTGTACGTCCGCTGGATTTTGCGCCCGGTGAACGAGTTGTCGCGCGTCACCCAGGAAATCAAGGAAGGGAAGCGCCTCGTGTCCTTTACGTACCGCTCGCATGACGAATTTGGCCGGCTGTTCCGCTACTTCGGGGACATGGTGGACGAGCTGCGCTATTCCGAGGAGCGCCAGTCCGAGCTGATCGCCGCGATCGCGCACGATTTCCGCACGCCGCTGACAACCATCAAAGGATATGCGTCCTATATCGGCTCCGGCCGTGTAACCGACCTCACCCGCATCCAGAGGCAAATGAAAAAGATCGAGATGAAGATGCGGGATCTGGAGCATCTGCTGGACGAACTGCAGGATTACACCCAGCAAAGCATCGAAGTGCGGCTCAATATCAGCCGGATACACGTAAAAAATTTCATGAAGGGCATCATCGAAGACTACCTGACCCGGATTCAGGAAGCCGGGCTGTCCTTTCATTGGAAATTGCGCGTCTCCAACGAGCTGCACATCGAGGCAGACGAGACCAAGCTTCGCCGCGTCATGGAAAATTTGATCAACAACGCCATCCACTACAACAAGCCGAACGGCTCTATCCTGATCACCTGCGACCAGCGGGAAGGACATGTCCTGTTTTCCGTGATCGACAAAGGCGAGGGCATTGCCCAGGAAGATCTGCCCAAGGTCTTTACCAAGTTTTATCGGGCGGAAAAATCCCGCAACCGCAATAACGGCGGGACGGGCCTCGGCCTGACGATCTGCCAGAGCATCGTCCGCCGCCACGGCGGCGAAATCACCGTAAACAGTGAATTGGGGATAGGAAGCAGCTTCTCCTTCACCATCCCCTTCTACAACAGCTAGTTTATTTTGATTTATGACCAGTTAACATATTCTTTATTTTTGTTTGATATAGTACAACTTGTAAGCACGTTGCTTTCAGTGATAAATAACCCCCAGTTCGGTATCTGACACAGTGCGGCGCATCCGCAAGTGAAAAGATGCCCTTTTTTTTGCCCGCAATTGCTCCTTGTACGTCTACCTGCGCATCTCCAGCCGCATCGGAAGCCCGTTTTTCGGGCGCAGCGTCACGAGCGGCTCCGGCGCAACTACCTGGTTCGGCTCCGCCAGACGCAACCGAAAGCGCTGCGCGATCGTCGCCAGCAGCAGGGCCGCCTCCATCAGTGCGAAGTTGTTGCCGATACATACGCGCGGTCCGCCGCCAAATGGAAAGTAGGCAAAAGCCGGGATTCGCTTCAACAGATCGGTGGCAAACCGCTCGGGCATGAAAGCCTCGGGATCATCGTAAAAGCGCTCGTCGCGGTGCATCGCATACTGGCTCATCATCAGCGTATCACCCGGCTGGTACGTGTGCCCCCCGATCTCGACTTCCTCGATTGCCTCCCGATTGATCATCCACGCCGCCGGGTACAGCCGCAGCGTTTCCGAAACGATCAGATTGGCGTAGGTCAGGTGCGGAATATCCGCTACGGTCGGCAGTCTGTCCCCCAGCACGGCAGCCAGTTCAGCGTGCAGCTTCTGCTCCGCCTCCGTGTGCCTGGACAAAAGATAGAAGATCCACGACATCGTGTTGGCTGTCGTCTCGTGTCCGGCCACGAAGATCGTCATGACCTCGTCGCGCACCTGCTCATCGGTCATACCTGTCCCGTCGTCCTCATCCCGCGCCGCCAGCAGCATGCCCAAAAGGTCGCCCCGGCCGGTATCGCCGCTCCGTCTGCGCTCGTCAATCAAGGAGTAAATCACTTTGTCCAGCAACTCGTTCGATTCGAGAAACCGGCGATTGTTCCTCGTCGGTACAGACAGCGGAATATCGATGAACGACGACGCCTTGTTGGCGACGTATTTAAGCCCCACGTCGATTGCATGCCGGATTTCGTCGGCGTTTTCCTTCACGCTTTTGCCGAACATCGTCTCGGTGATGATCGCGAGTGTGACCTTCATCATGTCTTGATGGATGTCGCGTACCTCGCCGTCCTTCCAATCCGCCATCAGACTGGCCGCCTGGCGGACCATGACGTCTCCATACGCGGCGATGCGCTCCCGGTGAAAGGCTGGCTGCATCAGCCTGCGTTGCCTAAGATGCTTGTTCCCTTCGCTCGTCAGGATGCCATCCCCTACGACGGCCTTTGCCACTTGCAGCCCTTTGGCCTTGCGGAAGCTCGCTTGCTTGGTGACGAGCACTTCCTTGATCTGATCTGGGTCTGTCAATAAATACACTTTTCGTTTCGGGCCAAAGCGAAACAGCACCACGTCTCCATGCTCCTTGGCCGCCATCTGGATGAATTGCAGCGGATTGCGGCGAAACGACAGCAAATTGCCTGAAATCGGTAGCCCCTTGGGTCCGGAAATGGTCTTGTGCATCATATCCTCCTTGTATTCGTGAGCTGCTACCGATAGTATCCGGCGCGAAAAGGAGTTTATGCGAAAAAAAGCCACCTCCGGCTGGAGATGGCAACAAGCTGTATGAAAGTCTGCAATTTGCCGCTGCCGCTTTAGCGAGACAGCGTTTCCTCGATGCGAATCAAGCGGTTGGCAATCAGGCGCTCCCGCACTTTGATGCCGATAAGCGATGCCAGCACCGCCTTGATCACGCCGACGACCAGGAAAGGAGTCGCCCCGAACGCGATCGCTTTGTCCCACGGAATATCCATCACATACTTTAGCTGAATGGAACCGCACAAAAGGTTAATGAGCATGCCGACGATGTTGGCGATAATGGCATTTTTCAACGTAAAAGAGGTCTTTTCCAGAATCAGCCCGGTAGCGTACACCGTCAAAATAAAGCCAAAGATGTACCCACCTGTTTTGCCGACCAAAACTTGCAAGCCGCCGCTCGCCCCGGCAAAGACTGGCAGTCCGACCGCGCCCAGCAGCGTGTAAATGATCATCGCCAGTGTGCCGTAACGGCTGCCCAGAATGGTCGCCGTCAGCCCTACCGCCAGCGTTTGCCCGGTAATCGGAATCAACGGGAGCGGAATCGTCAGCTGGGACAAAACAGCCATGATTCCTGCGAAAATTGCGGATAAGAGCAACCATCTCAATCGTTCGTTTCTCATGTGTACTGCCTCCATTTTGTTAACTAAAATATAAATCAGGTTAACAAAATGATAATACGCAGCTCGCTATTTGTAAATGCCTTTGCCGCAAATTAGATTTTCCTGTCCAAAAAGGCTTGCAGTTGGCTGAGCGATTGGACCGTATGATCGAGCAAATCCCGCAGGTCCTCGATGTTGCCTTCGTCGATTTTCCGGAAAAAATCGAGAGTAATGTGGTTGTCCACGCGCTGCGGCGGCCACTCCATCCGCTTTTCCTCCAGCTTCGCCTTCAACGTCTGCGTAATGTACGGACGATGCCCCCAAATCTCGTTGAGCAGCGCCGCAATCGCCTGCGTATCCTCCGGAAGCTCGCGGGAGGCAGCCATCGGCATGTGAAAATGTATGCAGATCGTGCAGCCAATCTGCTCAGTCAAAGGCTGCTCCAGCTGCTCCGCGGCAATATCCGCCAGGCTGGTGCGCAGCTGTATCTGGGCACGGACGACCTCTTTGCGTCCGGGTGCGTCAGCCAGTTGGAAGTCGATCTGAAACAGCCGATGAAAGGTCGCCAAGTCCATGACATCGGAACGCCCCGTAATGGTGATCGCGCCGTCGAAGTCGCGGTCGTAGACGGCTCCCTCCAGCACGACCCGGATGTTGTCGAATACAAGGGGATGAAACATGCTCTCCCTCCTCTTTCTCTATGATTTGCCTGTCTCGCCGTATCCATCACTAGAATGCCCGCTTTTCGCGGCTATTGCAAGCGGCCGGACTTCCCCGTGGCACAGACGCCCGGTCAAGTGGTAACATGGGAGGGAACCAACCTATGAGGTGACCGCCATGTTTCTGATCGGAATTTTGATCGTCGTCGCGATCTTCGGAGAAATTTTGCACAAGCTGAACCCTTGGAAAAAGCCGGAGCCGGCCTACGACGACCTGGTCGCGCAGATCAAGCAGGCTCACTGGTATGTGGATCTGTCCAAGGATGCCGCCTGCAGGCACGTCCTGGAGAACGACCCGCACGTCCTCGCCTACTACTCTGGCACATACGAAGCCCAGCGCCTGCTCACCCAGGAGGGCTTCCAGCTCGGCCTGATCGACTACGTCAAAAAACAGGCAGGCGCGGCCAACTCGGCCGAGCCCCGGTAAGAAAACGCCAAAAGCCGCTGCGATGTGCTCTGCAGCGGCTTTTGCGTGAAGTTGACAGTCTTTTGGTAGCAGCGACAGCGACCAAAACTAGCCAGAAACGGCGGCGCGCGCCGTTTTCCCTTCTCTGCCTGGCATGCTGCCATTCATTTGCTGCCTTGCGGATGCCGCCCTCGTCCCGGGCTTACACAGCGCCATTCTCCCGCAAAAACGCGGCGATGCGGCTGTTTCCCTTTTCCACAGCGAGAGCCAGCGGCGTTTGCCGTCCCTCGTTTTGCGCAGGCTCATTGACATGGGCACCGTGCGCCAGCAAGAGCCGAATGATCTCGATGTGCTCGTCATGAAAGGCTGCCGCATGCAGGCAAGTATGCCCGTTGCTGTCAAAGGCGTTCGGGTCGGCCCCTCGCTCCAGCAGCAGCCGGATGACCTCCACGTCCCCTTCCCCAGCGATCGCCGCATGCAGTGCCGTATTGGACGGAATGTACGAAATTTTCGAGTGGGACAGCGCCTGCACATCTGCCCCGCAGTCCAGCAGCACCTCAACCGCTTCCTTTCGTCCAAAGTGGGCAGCGTACCCGAGCGGCGTCAGCCCTTCTTCATTTTCCTGATTGGCCAGCGCCGGCTGCGCGGACAGCAGCTCCTGCAGTTTGGGAGCATCCCCTGCTTGTGCCGCCTGAAACAGTTCGCGAATGGTCTGCTTCATGTTCATGGAGTCCTCCTGCATGTTTGTCTTTCTCGTTTTATTCGCGCTGGCAGCCTCCATTTCCTTCCACCCAAAGGGGCTTGCCATCCATCAGGCGATGTTCTCTCCGCCTCGCAGCTCTTCGTCCTCCGAAAGAATTTTGTCAAAAGCAATTTCTGGCTGCTGCTTGCGAAAGCCATTGGTGAGGAAGAGCAAACCAACGCCCATCCGTCTTTCCCCCGCCCAAACAAAAAAGGCGTACCGAACGGTTTTCACCACGGCACACCTCATCTATGGTCAGCTACCCTATTTTTTCTGATGGTAGTGCTTGTAAGCATCGTAGCTCATTTTCTCCTGGCAATTGGAGCATTCTGTCGCATACGATTCGGCCTGCTCGTGAATGATTTGGCCGCAAGCAGCACAGCATTTTGCTTCCAGGTTGCGAAAGAAAGTCGTGATCGGCGTCATCGTTAAAACCCCCTGTTGTGTTATTAACTGTATTGTAATATAACAGTAACTGTTTTATAAAAGTTTGTTATATCACATTGCGCCCCGCTAGCTTTCTCTCGCTCCGGTATTCTGCTGCATGCTCTTATTTTCGCTGTATTCATACATTTTTGCATTTTCTCGATCTGTTGTAACACAATTCCTCAGATCAACAGGTTGAACAAGTACGGATCATGGGTGATCTCCACGTAACGGATGCTGTGCTGCTTCATCCGCGCCACGAGAGGGCCGTAGTCGTCCTGGCACTTCAGCTCGATGCCGACCAGGGCCGGTCCGTTTTCCTTGTTGTTCTTTTTCGTGTACTCAAACCGGGTGATGTCGTCATGCGGGCCCAGCACCTTTTCCATGAACTCGCGCAAGGCACCGGCGCGCTGCGGGAAGTTGATCACGAAGTAGTGCTTCAGCCCTTCGTGCAGCAGGGAGCGCTCCTTGATCTCCTGCATCCGGTCGATATCGTTGTTGCCGCCGCTGATGACACACACCACGTTCTTGCCCGCGATCTGGTCGCGGTACAGATCGAGCGCCGCAATCGACAAGGCTCCGGCAGGCTCTACGACGATCGCGCTGCTGTTGTACAGCTCCAGAATGGTCGTGCACACCTTTCCTTCCGGCACGAGCACGATGTCATCCAGCACGTCCCGGCAGATGCTCATGGTCAGCCGCCCGACCTGTTTCACCGCGGCTCCGTCCACGAACTTGTCGATCTCATCCAGCGTCACGACATCGCCCTGCTCCAGCGCCGCTTTCATCGACGGCGCACCGGACGGCTCCACCCCAACGATCTTCGTCGCCGGACTCACACCTTTTACATACGTCCCGATGCCCGCCACCAGACCTCCTCCGCCGATGCTTGCGAAGACGAAATCAGCAGGCTCCTCCATGTCGTTCAAAATTTCCAGCCCGACCGTACCCTGACCCGCCACCACCAGTGGATCGTCGAACGGGTGGACAAAGGTGCGGTCTTCCTGCTGGCAGTATTTCATCGCTTCCGCAAACGAATCGTCGAAAGTGTCGCCGACCAGCACCACTTCCACATACGAGCCGCCAAAGTGCTTGACCTGGGACACCTTTTGCCGCGGCGTCGTCGTCGGCATGAAAATCGTGCCCTGAATCTGCAACTGCTGGCACGAATACGCCACTCCCTGCGCATGGTTGCCCGCGCTGGCGCAGACAACACCCCGCGCGCGCTCCGTTGCAGACAGGCTGCGGATGAAATGATACGCGCCGCGAATTTTAAACGACCGGACGACCTGCAAATCCTCCCGCTTCAGGTAAACGTTGCAGCCATAGCGTTCGGACAGCACCTTGTTCCTTTGCAAAGGCGTTTTTTCTACCACGTCTTTCAGCGCATGGTTGGCAACGACGATATCTTCTACTCGGACAGTTGAAATGGTTTGCATATCGGTGATGCTCCTCTCCTATCAGAATCTGACAAATTCTCATCTGTATAAAAAAGCTCCCGCCCTGCCAGCAGCGCTATTCATGCACGGCTGGCTGAGGCGAGAGCATCGCGGTACCACTCAGCTTTTCTGCTTTCCTCACGAAAAACAGACTTATGGAAGTTCAACGTGGAACTCCCGTCCGGTAACGTGGACGAATCCGTTGTCCTCTACTGGGAAGTCGGCAGTACGCCCACTTCTTTTCCAGGACACCGCTCCAAGGTGATTTTCGATTGCAGGCTGGCGGCCATCTTTTCAGCTTGTGGACGGCTCTCTGTACGCTGCTCACTGCACCTACTCTTCCTTATCAACGCAAAGTTAAACGACTATTCAAATTTTTTCACATTATAAATGGCGGAAGGAGGCGTTGTCAAAGAGAATGTGCTGAACGGACGGTCAGGAACGTGGCGCGAGCGAGCTGGCATTGCCCTTTTCCATTCGCTATACAAAAAGGATGCAGCCGTCCTGGCAACTGCATCCTTCTTCTTTTTGCTTTGTATGTCCTTTTTCCTTACACGGCTTCGTAGATCGCTTCGTAACGCTTGCCGATCTCTTCGTCGTTCAGGCCGGCTTCGCGCAGGCGGTTGATCAGTGCATTTGCCCAAATCTCGGAGCGCTGTGCCATTTTCGCGTATTTTTTCGCTTCCTTTGTCTTGCGCTTGGCGCGGTCTTCCCCGTTGGACTTGAGGTTGTCGAGGACGAACAGCATGTGCATCGTTTCGTCTTCATTCAGGCTTGTCCAGTTGTCGCCAAGGAACGCCACCACTTTTTTATAGTATCCGTCAAACTCATCGAAGGAAATCTCGGTATCCATGTTGAGATATTCTTTCATTTTGTCAAATAGCTCTTGCATCCAGCGTCACAACTCCCTCATCAATTCTCCGCATTATTATAACAAAAACAAGGCTGGGGAGGAAGTTGCCATTATTTGTGAAAGGCAAGTCCGCCGCAAGCTCCGCGCCCGCATGCACCCGCGCCGGATTTCCTCTATAATAGGGGGACAATCCAACGTGTAAGGGGAAACAAAGCAGATGAAACCGGTTCAACAGAAACAAGACGCCGCCATCCGCGTCGGCCAGCAGATGACCCTGACGATCAAAAGCCTGGGGATCAACGGCGAAGGGATCGGCTATTTCAAACGCAAAATCGTATTCGTCGACAAAGCCTTGCCCGGCGAAGTGGTGCATGCGGAAGTGACGGAGGTCAAGGAAAAATACGCGTTCGCGCGGCTGCTGCGGGTCGTAGAAAAATCGAAGTCCCGCACCGTACCGCCCTGTCCGGTCTACGAGGAATGCGGCGGATGCAGCTTGCAGCACATGGAATATCAGGCGCAGCTTACGAGCAAGAAGGAAATCGTCGCAGAGTCGCTGCGCAAATACGCCCGTCTGGACAATCCCCCCGTGGCAGACACGATCGGCATGGAAAATCCGTGGGGGTATCGCAACAAGGCGCAGTTCCAGGTCGGCCAGCAGGGCGGCAAGCTCATCGCGGGCCTGTACCAGGCAGGCAGCCACAAGCTGGTGAATCTGGAAGGCTGCCAGGTCCAGCACGAGGCGACGAGCCGGATCGTTCAGACGGCCAAACAGGTGCTCGAGGAACTGGGCATCCCGATATACGACGAGCGCAAACGAAAAGGCGTCATCCGCACGATCGTAGCGCGGGTCGCATTCGGCACAGGAGAGACGCAGCTGACACTGGTCACGGCCACGCCGGACATCCCCCGGATCAAGGAGCTGATCCTGGAGCTGCGCACACGCCTCCCCCAGTTGACAGGCATCACGCAAAACGTGAACAGCCAGAAGACGTCGCTGGTCTTCGGTGACAAGACTACGGTCCTGTGGGGCAAGCCAACCATCACGGAGCGGCTGGGCGAGCTGTCGTTTGCCCTGTCGGCCCGCGCGTTTTTCCAGCTCAATCCGGAGCAGACGAAAAAGCTGTACGACGAGGTCAAAAAAGCGGCCGGCCTGACGGGCAGCGAGCTGGTGCTGGACCTGTACTGCGGCACAGGCACGATCGGGCTGTGGCTCGCCCCCTACGCTCGCGAGGTCCGAGGCATCGAGCTGATCCCGGAAGCCGTCGACGACGCCCGCCGCAACGCTGAACACAACGGCATCGCCAACGCCACCTTCCACGTCGGCCGCGCCGAACAACTGATGCCCAAATGGGCGAAGCAGGGCGTCCGCCCGGATGTCGTAGTGGTGGACCCGCCGCGGACAGGACTGGACGACGCGCTGATCCGCTCCCTGCTGGACGTAACGCCGGAAAAGATCGTGTACGTGTCCTGCAACCCGTCCACGCTGGCGAAGGATATTGCCAAGCTGCAGGCGAAGTACAAGCTGGTCAATGTGCAGCCGGTGGATATGTTTCCGCATACGGGGCATGTGGAGTGCTGTTCGCTGTTAGTGAGGAAGTAAGAATTCTGAGATGTATTGGCGTAATTAACGAATAGAGGGGAATATCCCCTCTCTTTGTCTAGAAATGCAAATCAAAATATATCTTATCCAAGCCTACAATAGCTTATGCACACTTGCAAAAAGAAGGTATGTAAAGAATCTGTCTAGTGTGGTGTTGACAGTCCAACTCTTGGTTTTGCAAGTTGGTGGGACTTGTCAGCGAAATGCAGGAGCCTCCTTCTTTTCATGCACCAACCTGCAATGGACGAAGCACTTTCGGGGGGATGCGAATCCATTCCGTCACTGTACGAACTCCTTTCCAGAAGTTAAACCACACGTCTTCAAGGCAGGGGGTATGAATACGAAAAGTCGGAGCTTCTTGTGCAACTGGATTTCCCTGTTACACCAAGAATAACTTAAAGCTATCATTTGAAAATCACACCATGAGAACGGAGGTCGCAATGGAGAATCATCTGAATCGAGTGCATTGGTTGGCAGCGGTCGCTACTTTTTGTTCTTTCTGGTTTTTATTGTGGTTCACCTTGTTCATTATGTTTCTACTTGAACTAATCACTGTTACTGAGGGACATGAGGACATGCCCTGGTATTCCGTCTGTCTTGTCCTGTTTGGCATTTTTGCGCTAATGACAGCTTTCCGGGGATGGAGCCGCCTACAGCTGCTTAGGCATGGACGGCGCGTTACAGTGGGTCTTGACACAGAAGAATATGAGAGTTATGACGAACACACAACGACGAGGAACAAAAGGTACCATTATCAATTCAAAGCGAAGGGGAAGACGTACAAAAACACGATTTATTTCAGGCCGATACGCAAAGGGGCAATCGAAATAATTTATAACGTAAATAAACCAGAAGACAATGCGCCCGTTTTCCACCTCCCCGTTTACTTCAACGCTTCAAAAAATGCATGGTACGCGTCGATATGGCGTGTTGTCCTGCGATTAGCGATATTGGTTGCCGTTTTTGTATATGTTTCAGTCATGTGACTTTGATGAACTGCTCAATGGCAGCTATAATACTATGGTATATATATATAGAAAATGCAAAGAGGGGCTCTCACCCCTCTATTTTTTTACTTATGCACCCATTTCAATACTTTACGGCTTGCTAAACCCAGCCCCTCCGTTGTGACAAAACTGGTGATAAACTGGTGATAAAGTATAACATCAGCCAACATAAACTAGAACATCCTCATAATAAAAAATATTACTCGGAATGATTACAAATGACTACACTGCATTACAGTACAGTAATATTACGGCTCTGTAACAAGCAATTTCAGTGATCTCAAAGCATAAACAGTTGTACGAAAGCTTAAATAGTCGTGCCACCAGCCGAGCGAGATGCGGGTATCCACTCCTGTTTTTCCTCGGCTTTTTTCGTAAATCAGGGGAGAGGATTTATTATGAGGGGAGAAGAAGGAAAGCCCTGTGGGGCAAGGACTTCGAGCATTTTTCTCCTGTTTTATCTCGATCAATTTCTCCGATTTTTTCTCCGATCAGTGTCTCAAACCTAAGCCCAATCCCCCGCTCTTTCCCGTGCCTTTCACACGACATTAATTGCTTTTTTGACCCCGATTTTCTCCGTTCTGGCTCCGATTTTTACCCTGCTCTTGTGACGACTTTAATTACAGGGGAAAACTGGGAGGAGGGGAGAGGGAAAGGCTGTGAAGCCTTGCGGCTGTAAGGCGGAGTAGGCGGTGGGGGAAAGGTGACATGGGCGAGATGACTATTTTTGCTGATGACAGGCTCTTGGCATTGAATAATATTTCACAACGATACTTATCTCTGAACAAGAAGGAATTAAGAAACGGATTCACAAATTTTTATACGAGCACTAGAAAATCTTGAGGTAAAACCAACAGAGAGCATTTAATTAGGCACAAATGACTGATGCAGGGGTCGCGAATGCTGCCACATCAAGGTTGTCCATTTAACCGCAACCCACCCATCGCGAAGTGCTGTGCGCTGCTCATCAAAACCACATTTGAAGGGAGAAATAAACATGGCAACCAGTGAGAAAAAGGAATTATCGCCGGAACAACGCGAAGAGCTGCTTCACACCTTGAAAACCCGCTTCGAGAAAAACATGAACCGCCATCAAGGGATGGAATGGGCCAATGTCCAGGCAAAGCTCGAAGCTCATCCCGAAAAACTGTGGGCGCTTCATGAAATGGAGAGAACTGCCGGCGAACCGGATGTTGTCGCTTACGACGAAAAGACGGGCGAATACATTTTTTACGATTGTTCGGCGGAAAGTCCCAAAGGTCGCAGAAGTGTTTGTTACGACCGCGAAGCGCTGGAGTCGAGGAAGGAACATAAGCCGCAAAACAGTGCGGTTGAAATGGCAGCCGCCATGGGCGTTGAGCTGTTAACAGAAGAACAGTACCGGGAGCTGCAGAAGCTCGGCGCTTTCGATTTGAAAACGTCAAGCTGGGTGCAAACACCGGCCAGCATCAGAAAGCTTGGCGGAGCCATCTTTTGCGATCGTCGTTACGACACGGTTTTCGTGTACCACAATGGCGCCGAATCCTACTATGCTGCAAGAGGATTCCGCGGTTCGCTGCGGGTCTAGGAAGCAGCGGGAGTTGGCGTTGTGCTTTTGCTCCATCCAAGCATGAGCGGGTGGTGTGGCTGTTGACGTTACCATAGCATTGAAGGAGGCTAAACTCTGAAAACCGGGTTTGGCCTTTTCTTTTGGGCAAATCTGCGAAGTGGAGAACGCCCTTCGTCTGAAAGCTGGCAGGCAGGTTCACGGTTGTCACGCGTAGGCCCCCGCCCATTCTTGCCAATTTCGGTATTCATTCCATTAGGCAGGCGCATACAACTAGGGTAGACCATGAAGAAGTGAGGAGACGAGGATCATATGTACAGTCATGCGTGGTATCACGATCAGTGGTTTTATCCTGTTCAGGGCAGCTGGAATAACAGCCTGTGGAATTATCAGTGGAACCCCCATTTGTACAGCTGGCAGTACAGCCACTGGCATCCGTTTTACGACGGAATTGCCCTGCGGGATTACGGGCCGAATCCCTTTGTCGTGAACATCGACCAGGCTGCCAAGCAAAACACCAATTATCGCACGGCTTTGTGGACAGGGAAGCATTTTCAGGTGACGGTGATGAGCATTCCGGTCGGGGACGACATCGGTTTGGAAGTTCATCCGGAAACCGATCAATTCATTCGGATTGAAGAAGGCCAGGGGCTTGTCCAGATGGGTGACCGCAAAGATCGGTTGGATTTTGAAAAAATGGCCTATGCGGACTATGCCATTATGATCCCCGCAGGAAAATGGCACAACGTAACCAATACCGGGAACACTCCGCTGAAAGTTTACGTCATTTATGCGCCACCTCACCATCCATATGGGACTGTCCATGAGACGAAGGCCGATGCCATGTCAGCCGAAGAAAGCCACCGCTCCCAATGATGGGAGCGGCGCGGCAGGTTTTGGACGGGCCTATACCGGCCTGCACGCTGTAGCACTTCGCGGGAGTCTTTCGGCTTGACTGCAAGCATGACAATATCGGACGCCTCCGCCAGCGCTTCCGTTATCGCTTATGGAGTACCGTGTTAGAATGGAACTATATGCCTTTTTCCAGTCGATGTTTTCATCGATATGAGTGCACACGAGTGTAGCCTTGTCCCTTCAAATTTGTTAAAAAGCGAGGTATCCCCATGACCCAACAAACTTTCATCTACGTACTCCGGCTGCTGCCGGCCTTTCATAACGAGAAAAACTGGACGGACGAGCACCGGGAGATCGTCGGGCGGCACTTTCACTACCTGAAAAATTACAGGGAGCAAGGCACGCTGATTATGGCCGGGCGGACGTCTCCGGTGGATGAGACCACATTTGGCATCGTCGTGTTCAAAGCGGCCTCCTTGGACGAAGCGCGGGAAATCATGGAGAACGATCCAGCTGTCGTCGGCGGCGTCATGAAGGCAGAGCTGTTCCCGTTCCATGTGGCGCTGTCCAGCCTGTCGCAGTAACGGCTCGTGCATACAGTTCCCGGAACACGGTCCCTCCCCCCCTTCCCCGTCTGGACGCGCCAGGCCGACTTGCTGGATATTCTGGCCGTAAATACCCTGCTGCACCAAACTCTTGCTTTCGCACTTCTGCGGGCTGTGCCATCTTGACATCGGAGTAGAGGTTTTCTAATGTTAGGGAAAGTAAGACCGCTGTTCCATATTTTTAGATAGGGGGCACAACGATGCAGCTGATCCAGCCAACGGAAGTGCAGCGCAGAATCGACAAGCTGAAAGATCAGGATTTGTACATCCATCTGGAAATGACTACGGGCGCGTATGCCGCTCATTTTGATAGCACCAAACACCCTGCCGCAACCTTCATCACCAACGCCGTCGTCCGCTTTTCGCACGGCTCGATCTCGGGGAATGGACCGTACCGCGTCGGGCTGAAGATGGAGCACGGCTGGGTCTACTCCGAAGGTCTGACCCACTACGAAGACACCGAATCCGAACGGTTGATCCTGGCAGGTCACGACAGCCAGGGCAAATTGATCGTATCCTTGCAGTTAAGCCGACAGCCTTTCTAGGGAAGAGGAGATGAACATGACCATGAAGCAACATATACTTGTTGTGCTGCCTCATCCGGATGACGAGGCATTTGGCTTATCCGGCACACTGGCCAAGCATATCAAAGACGGCGCCACGGTTACCTACGCCTGCCTCACGCTGGGCGAGATGGGACGAAACATGGGGGTTCCTCCTTTTGCCACACGGGTGACGCTCCCTTCCATCCGTAAAAAAGAGCTGGAGGCATCGTGCCAGGCCATCGGCATCCAGGACTTGCGCTTGCTCGGATTCCACGACAAGACAATCGAGTTCGAGGATCAGGATTTGCTGGACGAAAAGATCAACGCCATCATCGAGGAAGTGCGCCCAGCGGTGATCTATACGTTCTATCCCGGCTACAGCGTCCACCCCGACCACGATGCGACCGGAGCGGCTGTCGTGCGGACGGTAGGAAGACTGCCAAAGGAGCAGCGTCCGCGCGTGCTCTGCCTCGCCTTCGCCAAAAACCTGGAGCAAGGCATCGGCAAACCGGACGTGCTGGTAGACGTAATGGAGTTTTTGCCGCAAAAGGTCCAGTCGATTCTCGCGCACCGCTCCCAGTTCCAGGTCGCAGAACTGCTAAACGGTGCAGACCATACATCCAAAGAGATTCAGCAGCGCTTCGGGACCGAACGCTTCTGGACCTATCGCGTTGAGTAACACATCACGAAAAAGGATAGAGTCGTCAGCATGAACCGCAGATGCTCTGTCCTTTTTAGATTCTTCCCCTTCCCGTGACAGAAACGGCGGAATGAACAGCCAAATGATTTCCTGACGGCAGCAAAGTGAACGCTGCTGTTTCTCCATTGCCTTATCCCCAAGAAAAGGAGTGCCCCCATGAAACAAATCTATCTCGTGCGCCACTGCAAAGCTGCCGGGCAAGCGCCTGACGCTCCCCTGACAGAGCTTGGCGTGCAGCAAGCAGAGCGGCTCGCACAGTTTTTCTCTGATAAAACCGTCGATCTCATCCTCTCCAGCCCGTTTGAAAGAGCAGTCCGGACCATCCAGCCGCTTGCCGACAAGATGGGGCTGGACATCACACTGGATGCGCGATTGGCGGAAAGGGTGCTGGCTGATCGGGACCTTCCCGACTGGTACGAGCTGCTTCGCAAATCTTTCGATGACCTCGACTTTTGCTGCCCCGGCGGCGAATCCAGCCGGGCCGCGATGAAACGGGCCGTCGCTGTCGTCGAGGACGTCCTTTGCAGGGAGTGCCGATGTGCGGTCATCGTCTCCCACGGAAACCTGCTCTCGCTTCTGCTCAAATATTTCGACGACAGGATCGGCTTTGCGGAATGGGAAGCGCTCACCAATCCTGATGTGTACCTGCTCACCTTCTCGCCCGGGCAGGATGGCCCTGTCCCGCGGCGCATTTGGACAGAGTGACTCGACCGTCATAAGGTACATCGGCCAAAAAAAATCCCCCTCACCTCACAGGGCCGAGGGGGCTGCATGCCTTACTTTCCGCGATGCTTCGCTTTTGCTTTTTGCACCTTGAGCTCTCGCAGGCGCTCTTTTCGTTCTTCCTTTTGCTGGCGGGAGCAGGTCCGCCTCTCCTTTTTCCTCGCTGCATGCTCCAGCTTCAAAGCTTCCTGGGCGTAGGTGGAGACGCCTCTTTGCGCCATCTCGCGCGCGACCTGCCTCGCCAGGTTCTCCCTCTCCCCTCCGGCACGTTCTGGAACCTGACGCCCATCTCATTCATATAGGTAAAGAGAATAATCCAGACAGCGAGGATGAAGTTTGGCATGAACTGGTATCGACCATACGGGTATCAACCATATGGATATTACCCGCAGGAAGTTTCCTCCAGGCACACCTATACAACAGTCCCTACCCAAGCCTTTGCAGACATCTACGGCGGACCACTGGCTCCCAACTTGCGCGGAATTGCCGTGTTCGCCGACGTCCCCTATGGCACAGAAGTGCTCGTAGAAGTCAGCGGTCTTCCCGAATACCGGCCTGCGAGCGGCGACCAGCAGCCGATCGGCCCATTCGGTCTTCATCTGCATGACAAAGGCGCCTGCATCATCGGCGACCCGAACGATCCGTTTCAATCCGCCGGCTCCCACTGGAACCCGACCAACCAGCCGCACGGCAACCACGCCGGCGATTTTCCCGTGCTCTTTTCCAACGACGGCTATGCCCGCATGACCTTTTTCACAAACAAATTCCGCGCGGCAGACGTCATCGGCAAGACGATCATCATCCATCAAAATCCGGACGACTTTCGCACCCAGCCATCCGGCAATTCCGGCAAGCGTCTGGCATGCGGCGTCATCTACGCCTGATTCGGTTCAACCTGGTCCCACGGCAAAAAAGCTCTGCAACGACCTTTCTCGCTGCAGAGCTTTTCTCTCTCTTTCTTCCCAAACTAGCCGCGCAAAAGGGCAGGATCGAATTGCGGAACAAGCCCCTCGTCTGCCGCGCGGGTGAGCAGGCCCGTGATCGCTGCGAAGCCGTCTTCGCCCAGGTCGCGGGTAAATTCATTGACGTACAAATCAATATGCGCCTGGGTCACTTCCGGAGCCAGCTCCTGGGCGTGGCTGGCCACGTATCCCTTCGATGCTTCCGGATGCGCCCACGCATATTCGACGGATGCCCGCGTCCAGCGGGTCAAAGCCTCGATGTCCATGCCGCGCCGCGCGATGATCGCCCCCAGCGGAATCGGCAGGCCCGTATCTGCCTCCCACCAGCTGCCAAGGTCGGTCATCAGCGTCAGGCCGTAGTTTTGGTACGTAAACCGCGCTTCATGGATGACCAGTCCCGCGTCCATCTTCCCGTCGCGCACAGCCGGCATGATTTCATGGAACGGCATGACGACGATCTCGCCGACGCCCCCCGGTACGTTTTGCGCCGCCCACAGACGGAACAGCAGGTAGGCTGTGGAACGTTCGCTCGGAACGGCCACCCGTTTGCCCGAGAGCTGCGCAGGGTCGCTGCTGTCCTGCGTCAGGACGAGCGGACCGCAGCCTCGGCCGAGAGCGCCGCCGCACGGAATGAGCGCGTAGTCCTGCAAAACCCACGGCAGAGCCGCGTAGGAAATTTTCATGACCTCGGGGCCTTCTTTGTTAATCGCCAAATGGTTCGTAATATCGATATCGGCGTACATCACATCAAGCTCGGGGGCACCGGGGATCAGGCCGTGCACCCAGGCGTGAAAGACAAACGTGTCATTGGGACATGGAGAAAATGCGATCTTCATTGAATTACCTCCCGTAGTACGGAGCTGGCCGCTTCCAGCGCAGCCAATGCGTCCTTGATTCGCCAAGCAGATTTGTCGCGCGGGCCAATCGCGTTGGATACCGCCCGAATTTCCAGCACGGGCAGTCCGGCAGCCTGTGCGGCGACGGCCACGCCGTATCCTTCCATCGCTTCTGCGGCCGCTTCCGGCATCCGTCTGGACAAGGCCGCCGCCGTCTCGGCTGTGCCTGTCACCGTCGACAAGGTGAGGACCGGTGCCAGCTTTGCGGGCAGTCCTGCTTCCTGCAATCTCTCTGTCAGCCGCGCCGCCAGCTTCTGTTCCACCGGGACGCGCGCCGAGCCGAAGCCGAGCTCGTCCAGGCTAAGAAAGCCTTCCGCCGTCTCTGCCCCAAGGTCGGCGCACACGATTTCACTGGCCACGACCAGCGAACCGACTTCTGCATGCTCGACGAAGCCGCCGCTGATTCCGGCGCACACGACCAGATCGTACGGCCCCTCGGTCGCCGCGATTCTCGCCGTGCTCGCCGCCGCTGCCATCGGCCCCACTCCCCCGACGCGCACAGCAAACCGGGTGTCGCCGCCCAGTCCGCACAGAACCGCATCACGCTCCGCCTCCACGGACGTTACGACGAGCACCCGCTTTTCTGTTTGTGCTGCATCCATGCACTTCTTCCTCCTTTCTGTCTCCTGCTGTTTTTGCTGATTTGACATTCATTCCACTCCCAACGTTATCGCTACTTTCACTCGGTGTAAAGTTGTTTGGACAGTTTGTCAAATTCCAGAAAAAATCTGCAATGAGCTGCCCAAATCTACGGGTCGTCTGCTCCGGCAGATTCGTTTTCTTCGTCGGGCAGATTATCAGCCGGAAACACTTCCTGCCATGCTTCTTTTCGTATTTTTGTTTGCTTTCCGCTGCAGGCTGTGGTACTATTACGGTAAATAAAAGATTTTGTTAAGCGTTCACATATTGTAAAGGGTTTACATGTGTTTGAACCTTTTCCAATGTGTGAATTTTTATTTTACCCATAAATAAAAGTTGCATATTTACTTTAATTTTTTTGGAGGTAACACTCATGCAAACAGGTACAGTTAAATGGTTCAACGCTGAAAAAGGTTATGGCTTCATCGCAGTTGAAGGCGGCAACGATGTATTCGTTCACTTCAGCGCAATCGTAGGCGAAGGCTTCAAAACCCTCGAAGAAGGCCAACGCGTTGAGTTCAACGTAGTAGAAGGCAACCGTGGACCGCAAGCTGAGAACGTAGTAAAACTGTAATGTTTCCAAAAGCTGCCCTTCTGTAGTGAAGGGCAGCTTTTTTCATTTCCGCGATGGGAAGCTCTCTCCCGAAAGGCCTGCTGCCAAAAAGTGACGTACATCCGTATCTTCACCCATCGAGAAGCAGATCTCCGCCAAGCCCGCAAGCAGGAACAACACGATTGAGCCAATCACTTCATCCCCTCCTCCTTCTTGCCATTATTCCTGAAGAAACAGCGTCTGAAAACGACTCGTCTCACATACATTGTAGTGTGTTTTTGCGAGGAGAGCACAGAGAAGACTTGTCAGGCCTCTTTGCAAATTCTGCTTAAGAATCAACTTTTTCTTACAAGATCGCACATTTTTGCAATTGATATGCTCAAATGAATGTTATAATAAACTTGTAAACAATCAATATTTGGGAGGGGAACGATGGAACAAACGAATGCCAAATCGACTCACCAAAGATTGCCGTTGGGAAAATTGCTGAAGCGAATCTTTTTCATCATGATCGGTGCTTCTCTCGTCTCGATTGGTCTGGAAATTTTTCTGGTTCCAAATCAAATTATTGATGGCGGTATAGTAGGCATTTCGATTATCATGTCGCATTTGACCGGATTGACACTCGGCATTTTCCTCTTTTTGCTCAACTTGCCGTTCCTGATTGTCGGTTACAGGCAGATTGGAAAAACGTTTGCCATATCGACGCTGTTTGGCGTAACCATCATGTCCATCGGAACCACGCTGCTGCACTCGGTTCCGGGACTGACCGATGACCCGTTGCTCGCTGCTGTCTTCGGCGGAATCATCCTGGGAATTGGCGTTGGGCTCGTCCTTCGCTACGGAGGATCTCTGGATGGCACAGAAATCGTCGCTGTCCTGTTCAATAAAAAGACCCCGTTCTCCGTTGGTGAGATCGTCATGTTTTTCAACTTTTTCATTTTGGGCAGCGCCGGATTCGTGTTCGGCTGGGATCGCGCGATGTACTCGCTGATCGCCTATTACATTGCTTTCAAAATGATCGATCTGACCATCGAAGGCTTCCAGGAATCCAAGTCCGTCTGGATTATCAGCGAGCATTACAAGGAAGTGGGAGATGCCATCGTGGCTCGTCTGGGCCGGGGCGTCACCTATCTGAAAGGAGAAGGCGGCTATACGGGGGATGAGAAAAAAGTCGTTTTTTGCATCATTACCCGTCTGGAAGAAGCAAAGCTGAAGCTGATCGTCGAGGAGCTGGACCCGAACGCCTTTTTGGCAGTCGGCAACATCCACGACGTGCGCGGCGGACAGTTCAAGAAAAACGCCATTCACTAGCGTCACCGAAAGCAACAACGCCTTTTTGCGAAGGCGATCCGATCAGGGAGAAAGCCCTCCCGCCCAAAAAAGCAGCCGCCCTCTGGCCAAGCCGGATCGGGCAGCTGCTTTTTTCCTTCTTTACTATTTTAGACAAACGCACGCAATTGCTCCAGCCGCTCGATCGTCGCCAGCGGCGCGTGGCTCGTAGTGGGCTGCTTCCCCTGCGGGTTGATCCAGACAGCCGAAAGCCCGGCATCGATCGGGCCAGCGACATCCGCCTCCCACGAATCTCCTACAAACAGCACCTGCTCCGGCGTGACCTGCAGCGTCTCCAGGACCGCCGCATAGATGCGCGGGTCAGGCTTGTGGTAACCGATCAGTTCGGACAGAAAGACGCGTTCCTTCGGGAAGTAAGCGGACAGCCCCAGCCGGTTCAGCTTGATAAAGGCCATGTCCACCGGCCCGTTGGTGACGATCCCCAGCGTGTAGTGCCCGGACAAATCCGCGATCAGCGCCTGCACGCACGGGTCGGGAGTAACCGCCTCCATGCAGGCATCCGCGTACGCCTGCTGAAACCCGTCGATTTCCTCGATACTCGTAGACCGGTCGAAATCCGCCAAGGAGCGCTGCAGCCGTAGCCTGCGGTACTGGGTAAAGTCGCAGCGCTTGGCGATCACATCGCCCCACAAGTCATCTCCGTGCCGACGCAGCGCCTCAAGCAATGCCGCTCCATCCAGATCGTGCGTCAGCGGATGGGTCGCAATCGTCTGCTGCATTCCTTTTTCCCAGCACGCAGAAAAATCGAACAGCGTATCATCCAGGTCGAACAGTATCGTTGTAAAAGCAGACATCTCCGTCACTCCTCTCCCCTCCATTGTACCGGAAAAGAGTGTGGCAAAGGGGAGAAACATGCGAGACCGCAGCTATGGCAGCGCCAGCTCGGCACTTAGCGCCTCACGCAGCTCTGCGGGCAAGGCCGTGGAGCGCCGCGTGTTTGCATCGATCATCACCATCGTCACATCGGCGTCCGCCACGAGCTCCTCACGCTGATTGAACAGCTCATGGCGAATGACGAAGCTCTTTCCCCCCAGCTTGACAGCCGACGTCCTCGCCACGACCTGCTCGCGGATGCGCAGCTCCTTGCGGTAGTTGATATTGATGTTGACGACTACCGGCATGACGGCGCGGCGCTGCAGTTCGTCCAGCGTCAGCCCTGTCTGCCAGAACCAGTCGAACCGTGCCCACTCCATGTACTCCAAATATTTCGCATTGTTGACATGACCGATGAAATCGAGATCCGTGGATCGCACCGTGAATTCGATTTGATGCGGCATCTCCATCACTCCTTTTCTTTCCTCCAGTATAGCGGAGCTTTGAAAATGAGTGAACATTCATTCGCAATATTCCAAAAGATTTTGACTGTTCATTTCTTCCGTTTTTTCTATAATAGGTACATGTCACTTTCTTTTTTGGAAAACAGAAATGGTCCCGGTGCTTGAGCAGGCCTGTTTTTTGCCCTGCTGCCCATCGACATCATGAGGAGGTGAAAAAAAGATGGCACACACCCTGTTTGAATGTGATGTACCTGCAGCCCTCGCCTAGCCGTGAGGGAAAGTCCGTACATCCTCCCCTCGGCTACGGAAAAGACATGCCTATTTGATGAACATTCCGGGAGGGGCTATACATGAACCAAGCATCATGGAAACAACAGTTATTCGGCGCAATCTGCCTGACGCTGGCTGCGGCCATCTGGGGCGGCGTGTACGTCGTGAGCAAAGTCGTGCTCGACGTCATTCCCCCGTTTACCTTGCTGATTCTGCGCTTCGTCATCGCCATGGCGGTGCTCGGAGCCTTTGTCGTCGCGCGCCGGGAGTACATCGCGAAAAAAGATTTTCCGCTCATCATGCTGATCGCGTTCGTCGGCGTCACGATCTCGATTGCCGCCCAGTTTCTGGGGACCAAGCTGTCCACCGCTCATATGGGCGCCTTGATTACATCGGCATCTCCTGCCTTTATCGCTATCTTCGCCGTCTGGGTGCTCAAGGAGACCATCGCCTGGAAGCAGCTGGCAGGCATTCTGCTCGCGACAGTCGGCGTTCTCATCGTCATCGGCGTGCCGGATGCAGCCGATGCCCAATCGTCGCTGACCGGCAACCTGATCCTGCTCGTCGCCGCTGTCAGTTGGGGGCTGTACACGGTGCTCAGCAAGAGAGCGACGCAGCGGTACTCCTCGCTCGCCGTCACGACGTACGTCGCCTTGTTCGGCACTCTTTTCACCAGCCCGCTCATGATCTGGGAGCTGTCCGTCACCCCGGTTTCGTGGCATTTCGGCTGGGAAATCTGGGCAGGCGTCCTGTACATCGGGATCATCTCCACAGCCGGAGCGTTTTATTTGTGGAACAAAGGCTTTGAACTGATGAACGCAGGCAGCGGTGCCGGATTTTTCTTCGTCCAGCCGATCGTCGGCGCCTTCCTCGGCTGGCTGCTGCTGCACGAGCATTTGGGCGTGAGCTTTTTTGCCGGAGCGATCTTCATTTTCCTCGGCGTGGCTCTCTCCAACTTGCAGCAACCGAAGCAGTCCGCCTCGAAGCAGAGCAAAGCGTAACTCGCCTGACGGATACGCCGACAGGAAAAGCGGTTGCCGCTTCCGTCCTAAACCCACGTACAAATGCCAGTCCAGCAGGGCTGGCATTTGCCGTTTGCAGGGCATTCTGATGCTGATTTTTTGCTTGCGGTGTTAGAATTTTTGCGCAAATTACTGTTTGCAAATCCATAAGTATAAACTAAAATAAAGAAATATAAAGACTGTCTGTCCATTGACAATCTTTTATAAAAGTCATAAAATAACTGCTTGTATATTCATTCATCACTGTGAATAAAAGATACAGGAGATGTCGTCATGCTTACTGTTCCAGGGCCTGGAAAATACGTGCGCGAAGAAGGCCTGCTGCACGAGATTGGATCATACACTCGGGCATTCGGGAATGGCGCACTCATGATCGGCGGGAAGACAGCTCTGTCTGTCGCAGAGCCTGCTATCTCAGCCAGCTTGCAAAAAGAAGGTTTGGAAAATAAAGGATTCATCTGGTATGGCGGCGAATGCTCGTGGTCGAAAGTCGAGGAGCTGCGGGCCGTCGTCCAGGAGAGAAAGCCCGAGGTGCTCGTCGCTGTCGGCGGCGGCAAGGCGATCGACACGGTCAAGGCCGTCGCGTTTGCGGAAAATCTGCCGCTGATTGCTGTCCCGACGATCGCTGCAACATGCGCCCCGGCTACGTCGATTGCGATCATGTACGACGACGAAGGCACATTCATCGAAATCAGCCATCGCTCCAAGGCGCCCAACGTCGTGCTCGCAGACACGAAAATCATCAGCGCTGCCCCTTATCGCTTCCTGGTCGCAGGGATCGGCGACACCTTGGCCAAATGGTTCGAGTCCTCCGCCTCCGTCCGGAAAAGCCAGCCGACTGCGCTCAACCAGAGTGCCGTGCGTCTGGCGGAAGGGCTCTACCAGCTGCTGCTGGAAAAAGGCCCGGCTGCCATCGAGACGATCAAGCAAGGAAAAGTCGACCAGGCCGTCAACGACGTCATCGACAGCATCATCCTGATTAGCGGCAGCGTCAGCGGCTACGGCGGCGACGATTGCCGGACGGCTGCGGCGCATGCGATCTACTCCGGACTCACCATCTTCCCCGAGGTGCACGACACGTACCACGGCGAGATCGTCGCGTTCGGCATCCTCTCCCAGCTCGTGCTGGAAGGAAAGAGCGAAGAGACCATTCGCGAGCTGATCGCCTACTATCAAAAAGTAGAGCTGCCGTACACCTTGGAACATATGGCGATCAAGGAACTGACGCCTGAACAGTGGGATCGTCTCGGCGTCGTCACCGTCGGCATCGAGGACATGGCCAACATGCCGTTCGCCGTGACGCCGGAAATGGTCGTCAACGCCATCCAGGGCGCCGACCGCATCGGAAAGGAGGTCAAACAGTCATGAACCTGACGCAAATGGTCCGCAGTGTCTATCCCAATCTGACACCTTACACCTGCTCGCTCGCCGACCTGCCGGTAGAGGAAATGAAGCAGGCGCTTGGCCTAGAGCAGGTGTACAAGCTGTCTTTTAACGAAAACCCGCTGGGGCCTTCGCCCAAAGCCATCGCGGCAATGCAGCAGGCACTCACGCAACTGAATCTGTACCCAAGCTCCAGCGGGGAAGCCGTGTTGAACAAGATCGCGGAAAAGGAAGGCGTCCAGCCCCAGAACGTGATCCTGTCCAACGGAGCGGATGAGATGATCATCCTCGTCGCCCAGACGTTTCTGGAACCGGAGGACGAGGCCATCATCCCGCAAATCTGCTTCGTGCAGTACCTCGCCTCGACAAACCTGATGGGGGCGAAACCGGTTTTCTCCCCGATGAAGGAGGATCTGGGCATCGACCTGGACGGTGCGCTGCAAAAGATCACGGACAAGACGAAGGTCATCTTCCTCTGCAATCCGAACAACCCGACAGGCACCGTGATTCCGGCGGATGAACTGCGTGCCTTCGTCGCGCGCGTTCCGGAAAACGTGCTGGTCGTCATCGACGAAGCGTATCATGAATTCGCGGACGGAGACGGCTATGCATCTTCCGTAGAGCTCACCCGAGACTTCGCCAACGTGTTCGTCATCCGCACGTTCTCCAAGGTCTACTCGCTGGCGGCAGCGCGGATCGGCTACGGGATCGGGCAGACGGAGCTGGTCGATGCGGTCAACCACGTCCGCCCTCCGTTCAACGTCAACAGCATCGCGCAGGCAGGCGCGCTCGCCAGCCTCGATGATGCCGAACACGTCGCGGCGTCCAGACAGAACAACGCCATCGGAAAAAAGCTGTTGTGTGACACGTTTGACGAGTTGGGACTGACTTACCTGAAGAGCCAGGCCAACTTCGTCTGCGTCGACACGGGGCGCGACGGCAAAGCCGTTTTCGACCGTCTCGCCGAACGCGGCTTCATCGTCCGCACGCTGGCAGGCTACGGCCTGAAGAGCTCCCTGCGCATCTCCATTGGCCGCGAGGAAGAAATGCGGGCATTTGTAGCGGCCTTCAAGGAAGTCATGCAAGAAAGCGATCTGCCAACTATAAAGAACTAGATAAGGGGAAATTTCACGTGAAAAAATTTCTGTTTATGCTGCTGTCTGTCATGGTAGCCATCACGGCTGCCGCTTGCGGCTCCTCCAACCAGGCGAGCGATGCCAAGCCGGCTGAAGGAAACACCGCTGCCGCTCCCGCCGCAAAGACACCGCTGAAAGTAACCTTGCCGACATGGACTGGCTACGGTCCGCTGTTCCTGGCGAAAGAGAAAGGCATTTTCGAGAAGCACGGTCTCGATGTAGAGCTGTCCATCATCGAAGGTCTTGCCGAGCGCAAGCAGGCTCTCGCCGGAGGACAGGTAGACGGGATGGCGACTGCGCTCGACGTGCAAGTGACCTTGGCTGCTTCCGGCGTGCCGATGCAAGTAGTCTGGTTGCTGGATGATTCGCACGGCGGCGACGGCATCATCGCCAAAAACGACATCAAGACTGTCGCAGACCTGAAAGGCAAAAAGGTGGCGTTTGAACAAGGCTCGACCAGCCACATGCTGATTCTTACCGCGCTGAAGCAAGCGGGCCTGACCGACAAAGACGTAGAAATGGTGCAAATGTCTGCTGGCGACGCCGGAGCAGCGTTCGTGGCAGGCAAAGTCGATGCGGCTGTCACTTGGGAACCATGGTTGAGCAAAGCCTCGCAGGCAAACGGAAAAATCCTCCTCTCGACGAAAGAACTGTCCGGTATTATCGTCGACACGGTCGGCTTCAAAAAAGACGTCATCGAGCAGCGCCCGGACGACATCAAGGCGTTCGTGGCTGCCATGGCGGAAGCGATGGACTACTGGAAAGAACATACGGACGAATCCAATGAAATCATGGCAAAAGGTCTGAAAATCGATCTGGCTGAATTCACGGGCACCGTCCCAGGTCTGAAATTCATGAACAAGGATGACAACAAAAAATTGTTCGGCGATGGCAAGGGCGACATTTACACCTCCACCCAGAACGCAATCGACTTCTACATGGATCAAAAACTGATCGACACCGCACCTAAGCCGGAAGACGTTCTGAACTCGACTTTTGTTGGCGGACTATAAGGGGGAGTGCCCACTGCGGGCCTCCTTTTCTCTTGTACCAGACTCACAACATTTTTAATGACAAATGAGGGATGACGATGTGGAAAAATGTCTTTACCCCGAATAAGGATATCGCCAAACCTCTCTACACAGGGGCGGGAATCGCGACTTTTCTCATTCTGATTCTGGTCTGGTCGGCACTAAGCTACGGAGGGCTCGTCAATCCGCTGTTCCTCCCCGCTCCGGACAAGATCGTCAAAACGGCTGTCTCCATGTTTGAAAGCGGAGAAATCTGGACCGACATCGGCATCAGCTTCTCCCGGGTGGCGCTCGGCTTCATCCTCGCCGCCATCATAGGCGTACCGCTGGGCATGCTGATGGGCAGCCTGCGCATCATGGAGGGGGCGTTCGAGCCGATCATCGGCTTCATCCGTTATATGCCGGCTTCTGCCTTCATCCCGTTGTTTATTTTGTGGATCGGTCTCGGAGAAGCGGAGAAGATGGCAGTCATCTTTTTCGGGACCTTCTTCCAGCTGACCCTGATGGTCATGGACGTCACGAAAAACATCCAGAACGAGCTGATCGAAGTCTCCTACACGTTGGGTGCGAAACGCTTCCAGCTGTTCAGGCGGGTCATCCTCCCCGCTTCCATGCCGGGGATCGTCGACACGCTGCGCATCACGTTCGGCTGGGCGTGGACGTACCTGGTCGTCGCCGAGCTGGTCGGCGCATCAGACGGGCTCGGCTACATGATCATGCAGGCTTCCCGCTTCCTGAAGCCGGACAAAATCATCGTCGGCATTCTCATCATCGGGATTCTCGGATTGATCATGGACCTGATTTTCAAGGCAATCTATCGCGCATCCTTCTCCTGGATGAGAAAGGCGGGATCTTAACATGACGGCGACGCCAAAACTAGTCATTGATAACGTAGGGAAAGTATTTTCGACCAAGAGCGGACAAGTCGTCGCACTGGATCAGACGTCGTTCTCTGTCGCCGAAGGGGAGTTCGTCACCATTCTCGGCCCTTCCGGCTGCGGCAAGTCTACCATTCTTCGCGTCGTCGCGGGCCTGGAAGAGCCAACCTCCGGCCATGTCTATCTCGACGGCAAGGAGATCAAGGGACCGGGACCCGACCGGGGAATGGTCTTTCAGTCGTACACGTTGTACCCGTGGCTGACGGTCAAGGACAACATCACGTTCGGTCTCGACCTGAAAGGTGTGCCTAAGAAAGAACAGGACGAAATCGCCCACCACTACCTCGACCTGATCGGGCTGAAGGGCTTTGACAAGCATTATCCCATCCAGCTGTCCGGCGGGATGAAGCAGCGTGTGGCGATAGCCCGCGCCCTCGCCAACGACCCGGAAATTTTGTTGATGGACGAGCCGTTCGGCGCCCTCGACGCGCAGACGCGCACGATCATGCAAGAGATTTTGCTGAAGGTCTGGGAAGAATCGAAGAAAACCATTCTGTTCATCACCCATGACGTGGAAGAATCCATTTTCCTCGGCGACTCCATTTACGTCATGACGGCGCGTCCGGGGCGGCTGAAAAAAAACATCAAGGTGCCGCTCCCTCGCCCGCGCGACTACCACAACAAGAGCAGCGAGGAATTTCTCGCATTGAAGCTCGAGCTGCTCGAACTGATTCGCGAGGAGAGCCTGAAAGCAGTCAATCCGTAGCGAGCACGCAAACGATTCATACGACGGGAAAAACCCAAAGCGGATCAGATGGACGATCCAGCGCCTTGGGTTTTTTCGTTTTCGGACAAAAAAAAGACGGCAACAAAGCCGTCCCAATGTATATGGTAAACCCGGGGAGGGAAGTAGAGGAAAAACGAACAAGTTGGCTTCTTGTCGTCACTGCCAGATTACTTGCATACTGCTACGTTTGCCTGACTGCATGTTACTGCTTGGATGTCGTATCAGCCGTGGAGCTGCTGCTGTCTGTACCAGCAGATCCTGCTGCATCCTTGGCGACTGTGTCAGACTTGCTGTCCTTGCTGCTGTCGCTCGTCGTGCTGGAATCAGACGAAGAGCTGTCAGACGATCCTGCGGAAGCGTCTGTACCGCTGGCCGCAGCATTCGGTGCAGATTGATCTTGAGTAGAAACCGAGCTATCGGTCGATTGGCTGTTTGTCGTGGAGGAGCCCTCCGATGTAGCCGCGCTGCCTCCATCTTGCTGGGTAGCCGGTTCCGATGTACCTGTATTGCCGGAGCAGCCAACCAGGCTGCCTGACAGGAGCAATGCCACAGCCGCGATGGAGACCCATCTTTTGTTCATGTTCATTCTCCTTTCATTCCTTGGTTCGTGACTCTCTCTCCGTCACGCTTACATCGTAACGGCCAAAGATAATCATTCTGTGAGGAAAATGGGAAAAAACCATGTTCAAAAGATGAAAAAAGTATGACCATCCTGCCGGTGCCCGCTCGCAAAACTCACGTCGACTGGCGCGAAGCCGTCACGGTCGGCATCCAGACAGTAAACGTACTCCCCTTGCCCGGCTCGCTCTCAACGCTGATCTTGCCGCCATGCAGCTCGACCAGCTCCTTGACGATCGCCAGCCCCAATCCCGTCCCCTTGTTCTTTTTCGAGCGTCCGCGGTCCACCTTGAAGAACCGCTCCCAGATCCGCTGCAGATCTTCCTGGGAAATGCCGATGCCCGTATCTGCCACCTCTATTTTGACGTACGGCTCCTCCGCGACCGCCCGCAGGCGAATCTCTCCTTGCTCCGTAAACTTCACTGCGTTTTTCACGAGATTTTTCAAGATTTGCGCGACCCGATCCCGGTCTGCGTAAATTTTCGGCAGGTCCTCTTCCAGCTCCAGCTCGATCTGGATGCCTTTTTCCCCAGCATCGGCGCGGAACGCGAATGCCACCTTGTTCATCACGTCCGCCACATCGACAGGGAACTTCGCCAGATTGACTTCGTTGTTTTCCAGCTTCATCAGGTCCATCAGGTCATCGACCAGCCGGTTGACCTGCATCGTCTCCGAGTACATCACCGCGTAATACTTTTGCCGCGCTTCTTCGTCTTCCACCAGGCCGTCCTGCAGCGCCTCGAGAAAGCCTTGCATGGCCGTCAGCGGGGTGCGCAGCTCGTGCGACACATTGGCCAGAAAGTCGTTGCGCACCTGCTCCAGATGCTGCCGCTCCTGCTCGACCCGCTCCAGTTTCTCGGCCATCGTGTTGATCGTCTGGGCGAGGTCGCCGATCTCGTCCGACGTATCGACGCGGACCCGTTCGGCGTAGTTGCCCCTGCCGATCTCCGCGGCTGTCCGCTCAATCGTCCGCAGCGGGCGGGAGATGGACCAGGACAAATAAGAGACCATCGCCGTCGAAAGCAACACGCCAAAGAGCGTCGCCCACAAGATCGTCTCCCGCATCTGGCCGAAGGTGCGCTCGATCCCTTCGATCGGGGCGTGCAAAATGATGCCGCCGTAGACGTGCTCGCCTTCGCCCCACGGGACGGAGACGGACAGCATCGGGTCTTCCAGCCCTTCGATCTGCAACTCGGTTACGGCGCTCTTGCCTTTCAGAACACTCTCCGCGATGGAAACCGCCACCGATTTGCCGGTGAATACCTCGTCCTTCATGGAAGTGGCGACGATCTTCCCTTCCTGGTTGAACAACCAGATGCGCGTATCGAAGGCTTCGTCCAGCGAGACCAGCTCATCCAGCAGCTGCTTGTTCACCTTGTCGTAGTTCTGGATCGCGGCGTTCACTTTTTTCGCCATTCGCAGCATTTCTTCTTCTTTGGAATCGTAAATGTACTGCCGCGCAAACAGCGAGATGAGCAGTCCGGAGATGCCCAGCCCGACGAGCACGGTAGCCAGAAAGCTGAACAGCAGGCGGCGGAAAATGCTTTTCGAGGTGCGCAGCATCAGGCTTCCACCCCGAACTTGTAGCCGATCCCCCAGACCGTGTGAATACATTCATAGGGAAGCTTGTCCAGCCGCTGCCGGATTTTTTTGATGTGGACGTCGATCGTGCGCACATCGCCAAAGTAGTCAAAGCCCCATACCTGCTCCAAGAGCTGCTCCCGGGAGAAGACGCTCCCCGGCGATTTTGCAAGCTGCACCAGAAGGTCGAACTCCTTGGGGCGAAAGCCGATCTTCTCTCCTGCCACCACTACCTCGCGCTTGTCGATGTCGATGGTCAGCTGATCGAAGACGAGAGCGGCAGGGGCGTCCTCCACGGCTTTTTCTTTGGGCTGCATCCGGCGCAAGACAGCTCGAATCCGCGCCACCAGCTCGCGCGGACTGAACGGTTTGGTCACGTAATCATCGGCGCCCAGCTCCAGGCCGAGCACCCGGTCGAACTCTTCGTCCTTTGCCGTCAGCATGATGATCGGCGTGTCCCACCTCTTGCGGATTTCCCGGCACGCCGCAAAGCCGTCCATCTGCGGCATCATTACGTCGAGGATGACCAAGTCCGGCGTTTCTTTTTCCATCATGTCGATGGCTTGCTGCCCGTCACTTGCGACGACCAGATCGATTTGCTGTTTGGAAAAGTAAAGGCGAATAATTTCGCGTACATTCGGATCATCGTCTGCTACCAGTACCTTTGTTTGTGCCAAAGCCAACAACCTCCCTTCAAAAAAGAAAGCCCTTTTCAAGGCTGGCTCACGGATGTGCCACCGTATTTCACGGATGGTGAAAGCACATGTTCGGCATCAGGCTTTTTCCTATGGTAACACAGATACAGGGGATTGTGGATGGATGGAAGTCCTGGATAGCTGGAACCAGGTGGAAGACATGGCGGGGCTGCATGTCAAAGGAGAAACGGAACGCCAACACGCGAAAGGGAATAAGAAAAAGCCGGGCAAAATGCCCAGCTTTCTTTGCTGTTACGTATTGCTGGTTGTCTCGCGGTACAGCTTCGGCTCGCCTTTTCGCTTCGGACGAAGGCTGCCCCACAAAAAGCCGAGCAGCGCGCCGGCGACGGCCGGGAGCAGCCAGCCGATTCCTTCCTTGTACAGCGGCAGATGTCCGTACGCTTCCGTGATGGCATCTACCGGCAGACCGATCAGGGCGGCGCCGTCGATCAGGCTGATCGCCGCCGTAACGACGATCGCGCCGATATAGACAGCCGAGTAGCCACGGAACAGCTTATGGAAAAACGACAGGATCATCAGCACGATCCCGATCGGATAAATCGCCATCAGCACCGGCACGGAGAACGCGATCAATTGGGTCAGCCCGACGTTCGCCACCCCTGCACTAAACACGCTAAGGATGGCCGCCATCGCCTTGTAGGAGACGCCGGGGATTCGCTCCGAAAAGAAAGTGGCGCACGAGGCGACCAGACCGACCGAAGTCGTCAGGCAGGCCAGGGTGACGGCCAGGCCGAGCAAAAGGGAGCCGAGCGGGCCGAACAGAACGTGAACCACGCCGGTCAAGATTTGTCCCCCGTTTTCCAGTTTGCCCAGCGATTGGCTGGTCGCGCCCATGTGGCTGAGCGCCAGATACACAAGCCCAAGCCCTACGGCTGCGATGACGGCAGCTTTGATCGTCGATGTCGTGATCTTTCGGCGATCGGTGACGCCGACTGCCTGTACCGATGCGGTCACGACAATTCCGAATACCATCGCTGCCAGCGCGTCGAGCGTGAGATAGCCTTCCAGGAAGCCTTTAATGAACGGCGATTCGGTATAATCCCCGGTCGCAGGGCCCATGTCGCCGAGCGGATTGACCAAGGTCCCGATAAACATGACCGCAATGATGATCAGCAGTGCCGGCGTCAATATTTTCCCGATCCGGTCCACCAGTTTGGATGGATTCAGGCAAAGCCAGTACGTTACGGCAAAGTAAACGACAGTCGTCACGAACAGCGGCAGCCAGCTGTCTTTTGCCGACGCAGGCAAAAACGGCAGCACACCCATTTCATATGTGACGGTGCCAGTCCGCGGGATCGCCAAAAACGGGCCGATCGCCAAATAGACGACAAACGTAAAGACGACAGCAAAGACGGGGTGTACCCTTCTTGCCAGCGTCTGCAAGTCTCCTCCTCCGAGCCCTACTGCAATGACCCCCAGCAACGGCAAGCCTACACCGGTCGTGATAAAGCCAAACATGGCTGCCCACACGTCCGTCCCGGCGGCCTGGCCCAAAGCGGGCGGAAAGATCATATTGCCTGCCCCGAAGAACAAGGCAAACAGCATGAGCCCTACAGTAATGGTTTCTCTCTTTGATAATTCTCTCATGATGCTCCTCTTTCTATCTATATTATTGAATATTCGTTCATTATATTTGAAATTTCTCGCAATAACAACCTTCCTGTTTTTCAAACTTCTTGAAAAAGGGGTCCTGTCCTACTCCCATGTCTCCTTTCTCTTCACGGCCCCTACGGCTTCCCAGATGTACAGCGAGCAGATGCTGCGCCACGGCGCCCACGCTTCCCCGATGCGGCGAATGTCTTTTTCATCCGGCTTTTCCGTCAGGCCGTACACCAGCTGCAGCCCGTTGCGCAGGCCGATGTCCGCTGCCGGAAGCAGGTTGGGACGGCCCATGCCGAACATCATCAGGCACTCGACTGTCCATCTGCCGATGCCGCGCAGGGAGGTCAAACAGGCGATGATTTCCTCGTCCTCCATCTGCCACAAGCGGCCCAGATCCACCTTGCCATCGACGATCGCACGAGCGTAGTCGATGATGTATTCCGCCTTGCGCTGGCTGAACTGCAACGGCCGCAAATCCTCCGGCTCCAGCCTGGCGACGGCCTCCTCCGTGGGAAAAGCCAGAAAGACGCGGCCCTCGTCGTCCTCGACTGCGTCACCGGAAAGTTCCAGCAATCGCTTTGTCAAATTGGCGGCGAACGCCAGATTGATCTGCTGCCCGATAATCGTCTTGACCATGGACTGAAACAGGTCAGAATCCAGAAACGGATGCAGCCCGCGAAATCTTTCCGTCAAAATCGCCAGCGGCGGCTGATGCCGCATATGCTCGTAGATGGGGACCAGGTCCAGATCAGCGCAAAACATGTGTCGGACCGTCTGTTCCAGTTGCTGCTGCTCCCCGGCCGAGAGTGAAGACGGTGTGTGCAGCCGGAGGAAGGGCTCCTCAGTCGTGCCCGCAAACTGCAAGCTCACCAGCACAGGCCGCGTCCCCACACGAAGCACCCGGCGAAGCACTCTCTTATGCGCATCGACCAGCAGCTGCGGATCGGGATGAGTCTGTAACCGGCGAAGCAGCCGCTCAAAGGAATAGGGGGGAATCAAAGAAATGACAGATGAATACACGGGCATCGCACCTTCTTTCCTCGCATTGTTCGCGTTTTCACCAACTTCTACTACGATAACACAAAACACCTCCGGAACTCTTCCGAAGGTGCCTGTTGTCGTTTCGTATTCTTGCTCTTTTACTTGGTGAACATCCCTTTGAGGACGAATTTCACGTTGGCCGGGCTTTCCGCCAGGCGGCGCATGAAGTAGCCGTACCAGTCGTTGCCATAAGGCACATAGACGCGCATTTTGTAGCCTTCGCGGGCCAAATCGATCTGGGACTGGGAGCGAATTCCGTACAGCATCTGGAATTCAAACTGGGTGCGCGGGATGTCGTGCTCCTTCACCAGCTTTTTCACGTACTCGATGATGGCGTCGTCGTGGGTGGCTACCGCCGCATAGCCGCCGTTGAGCAAATGCTGCTTGATGATTTTTTTGTAGTTCTCGTCCACGTCCGGCTTGTTCGGATAGGCAACTTCCGGCGACTCCTTGTACGCCCCTTTTACCAGGCGGAAGTTGACTTTTTTGTCCTTGAGGCTCTCGATGTCATCGGATGCCTTGTACAAGTATGCCTGGATCACCGTGCCGACGTTTGTGTACTCTTCCAATAGCTCGTTCAAAATTTCCATGGTGACGTGATTGTGCGCGTAGTCTTCCATGTCGATCCGCACGAAAATGTTGCCGTTTTTCTTGGCTGCGTCGAGAATGCGGCGCATGTTGGACATGCACAGCTCGCGGCTGATGTCGAGACCGAGCGAAGTCATTTTCAGGGACAGGTTGCAGTCTACCCCGGACTGGTGGATCGCTTCAATCGTCTTGATGCAGTAGTCGGCCGATTCGTTCGCTTCCTCCACGCTGAAGACGAATTCGCCCAGGTGGTCGAGTGTGCACACGAGCCCTTTTTGGTTCAATTCGCGGACGGCCTTGATCGCCTCCGCAATCGTTTCACCGGATACGAAGCGGCTCGCGCCAAAACGCAGACCCCACTTTTTCGCAGCTTTGTTCAAGGTTTTGTTCTTGGATAAAAACAGGAAAAAATCCTTCATAGCTTGTTCCATCGTTGACTGTCTCCTCCTCAACGTACTCTGCGTCATTCTTCTAGCATGAACTGTGCCAAATTATCTGGCTGATAAAAAATTAAGTATATTTTCTGTTCGTACGCCTGCATGGGACGGATCATGCCGGAAAAGAAGGATGCATGCACAGTGAAAAGCACCCAATAATTTAACACTTCTGTACAGATGATGTTTATTCTTGTACACTTTTGATTAGAAGCTGTATGACAAACAGCATGAAAGCCCGTTTCTAGTTAGTATGAATAGGATGTGATGAGTTGAAACCGTTATTCTCGCTGGACACTGCTGTATTTTCATTGGCCGCTCCCGTCAAACCTGATGAAATCAGCATACGCGCGGGGGAGGCGGAAGGTGTGTGGCATCGCCGGGAGCAATCCGTCAAAGTGCTGGCGGTCAAAGAGACAGCGACGCTGGAAGCCGCAACCAAGCTGCTTCGCTCTGCGCTGGACGGCCCTTCTCTCCCCGCCCTCGTCACTGTCGATGAGAACGATCGGCCCACCGGCATCGTCGCCCCCGAGCATTTGCTAGACACGTATCTGACCTTGATCCAGAACCAGTCCGTACTGCTGCGCACGCTGATGGACACGATGAGCGAAGCCACGACCATCGTCGATTCGCGCAACGTCGTGCAGCACTGGAACCGGGCGGCGGAGTCGATCTATCGAATCGACCGCGCCCAGGTGATTGGCACATCGCTGGACGAACACTTCGCCAGCGAGTCGATCCGGCTGCTGGACGCGCTGCGTCAGGGGACGTCCGTGCAGCGCGTGTACCACATTCCTCGCCCGGACAGCCACGTCCTGATCAACGCGGCGCCAATCCGGCTGGACGGCGACATCATCGGAGCCATCTCGATCGAACAGGACATTACCGAGCTGGTGCGGCTCAACGAAGAGCTGGCCCACACCACCGCCCATCTGCACACGCTGCAGCAGGAGATGAGCCGCTTCCAGGCCCCGGACGATCCGTTTTACGCGATCAAGGGACATTCCTCCTCGATCCAGTCCGCCATCGTCTCCGCCCAAAAGGTGGCGCAGACGGATGCGACGGTCTTGATCTACGGGGAAAGCGGCGTCGGCAAGGAGCTGTTTGCCAAAGCGATCCACCAGGCGAGCCGCAGACGGGAGAAGCCGTTCATCGCCATCAACTGCGGAGCCATCCCTGCCGCCTTGTTTGAGAGCGAGCTGTTCGGCTATCAGGGCGGCGCCTTTACCGGTGCGGAAAAGAAAGGAAAGCCCGGCAAGCTGGAGCTGGCCCACGGCGGCACGCTGTTTCTCGACGAGATCGGGGAGCTGCCGCTGGAGCTGCAGGTCAAGCTGCTGCGCGCCCTGCAGGAGCGGCAGTTCTACCGCGTGGGAGGGACGGAACCGATCACCGTCAACACCCGGATCGTCGCCGCCACCAACCGCCAGCTGGAGCAGATGGTAGCCGAAGGCCGCTTCCGCGAAGACTTGTACTATCGGCTCAATGTGTTTTCCCTGGAAATTCCGCCGCTGCGCGAACGCCGCGAAGACCTTCCCGAGCTGGTGCAAATCTTCATCCAGGAATATTCCGTCGCACACGAGCAGCCCGTTCCCCGCATCGCACCGGAGGTCATGCAGGCGCTGTTCGACTACAGCTGGCCGGGGAACATTCGCCAGCTGCGCAACGTCATCGAACGGCTGTCCATTTTGCAGGAGAACGGCGTCATCTCGCCGGAGCATCTGCCCTCGGCGATCCTCTCCCGCCAGTCCGATGCGACCGGTGCGTATCAGCCGCCCGTGCTGCCTCGTCCTGTCCCGTCCCAGCTGTTTGCCCCATCTCCCGCGCCGGGCGGCTCCGAGCGGGAAAAAATTGCAGCAGCGCTGGCCCGCACCTACGGCAACAAAAAGGCGGCCGCCGAGCTTCTCGGCATTTCTCGCGGGACGCTGTACAACAAAATGAAAAAATACGGCCTGTCCGAGGAGAATTTCCGATGGGAATGATTATCTGGTCAGATGAACGGTTCCAAGTCCAGCATGCAGGAGAAACCATCACCCTCCTGCCAAAGGAATACGCGCTTCTTCATTATTTGTTCACCTGGAAAAACCGGACGTTCAGTCGGGACGAACTGCTGAACCGTGTGTGGCCGCTAGAGGACCCGACGGATCGCACTGTCGACGACCACATTTACCGGCTGCGCCGAAAACTGCAAAAGTGGTCGCATCTGTTTACCATCGACACCGTCCGCAAAGTGGGGTACCGGCTGACGTGGAAGCAGCATCATCCGCCCACGCCGGCTGTCCTCAACCGCGATTTCTCCGATACGGTCCGTACCTTGCTGGAGACCTACCACGGGATGGGAATGGGCGCGGCGATGCAGCTTTTGTCCACTCACCAGGAAATTCTCGGCTTCTCGCTCGATCCGTTTTACGACATGTACTTGCACTTTATCCGGGGCGATTTTGCGCATTTCACGGACGCGGCGTCCTCGCCTTTGGCAGACAGGCTTTTTTACCTTTTTCACATTTACTACATGGCGGAGGAGGACCCGCAAAAGACGCTGCGCCTGTATGAGCAGACGGAAACGCTGCAAGAGCGGATGCCCGCATCGTTCCGCCACGAGCTGCAGATCGTCGCCGTCGGTCTGTACGCGCTGACAGGTCAGCGGGAGGCGGCAGAGCGACAGCTGGCAGTAGCGAGACAGATCGTCGAAGGCATGAACTCCGAGAGCTTTACCCTCTTTTTGCACACCCAGCAAGTCATGCTGGCCCTGCTGTCGGATCAGCTGGAAGCAGCGGAGGAGACGATCCGCCACTCGGCGGAGCTGCTGCAGCTCGTCCCGATGCAGCGGGAACTAGGCAGCTTTACCGTGTACCGTGGACTTTGCCTGTACCTGCGCGGCGAAGGGAAAAAGGCGCGACAGCTGGTGGACGAAGGCGTCGAAATCATCCGCACGACCCATTTCGTCCCGCATCTGCTCTACGCTGCCCAAATCGTGCAGGAACTGCTCCGACACTTCGGCTGTGACGAGGAGTGGCTACGGAAGTACAAGAAGCTGTGGACAGAGCTGAAGCGCGAATACCGGCTGGACGACCTGAAGCAGCAGGTGCACGCCATCCTCACCCGCTCCGTTTGATATTCCTCTGACATTTTCCCTCTATCCTCAAAGAAAATCGTTCGATGGAGGGATCAGCTTGCTGCGGGAAAATAAAACGTTTCGCGTGTTGTTTTTCGCTTATGGATTGTCTACCTTGGGGGATTGGTTTGATTTTATTGCGGTGTCGATTTTGCTGGGGTTCGTCTGGAAGGCTGACCCGATGACCATGGCGCTATTGCCCATCGCCTACGCCGCGCCGGGCATCGCTTTTGGACAGCTGGCCGGCGTGCTGGCAGACCGCGTGAACAAGGTCAGGCTGATGATCGTCATGGACGTCATCCAGGCGCTGTGTACGCTGCTTTTGCTGGCCATGCCTGGCTCCTTGTCCTTTTTGCTCGTCATCGCCTTGCGCTCCTGCGCCTCGGTCTTCAACGATCCGGCGCAGCAGGCGCTGACGCGGAAGATCGTGCCCGAGCATCAGCTGCTGCAGGCCACCTCGCTCAACGGCGCCGTCTTTCAAATGGGGAAACTCGTCGGTCCCTTGCTCGGGGGGATCGTCGCCGCGTTTTTTGCTCCCGGCCTCTGCCTCGCCATTAACGCCTGCAGCTTTTTGCTGTCTGCCGCGCTGCTTTTGCCGATCGCAGGAGTAGAGAAAAAGGCGGGTGCAGTCGGTGCTGACGGTACAGTCCGTGCCGACGCAGCCCCGCCATCGCCTACCCTGCGCCACTCCTGGCAGGAAGGCTGGCAAATTTTCTGGCAAAACCGGATACTGCTGTTCAGTACGGTCTTTTCTCTCCTGGTCGCGCTGACCATCCAGCTCGCAGACGCGCAGCTGCCAATCATCTTTCGGGAAAAGGCTCCTCTCCACCCGGAAATGGTCGGCTTCGCGGTGAGCACAATCGGCCTGGGAGCCTTGCTCACCGTCACCTGGCTCCAGCGCTGGCAGGAAATACGCTCCTACGGCTGGGTTCTCGGGGGAGGCGTCTTTTTGATCGGCATCGGTTTTACCTGGATCGCCGTGTATCCGGAGGACAGCGGCCGCTACTGGCTGCTTCCCGCCGCCTTGCTCGCCGGCATCGGGACGGGGCTGACCACGGTTGGCTCCAACTACCTCGTACAGAAGGAAACGCCGCCGGAGGCTCTGGGTCGGGTGCGCGGCATCATCGGCTCCCTCACCAGCACGACGTTTATCGTCGCTCCGCTTTTGGGCGGCTGGCTCATGACCGTCTGGGGACCGAGCCTCGCCTTTTTGCGGGTAGGTGCGGCGATCTCGGCGCTTGGCGCAGGCGCGGTACTGCTGCAGCGCTTCATCTGGGGGAGGGCGGAGGAAGTGGGAAGACCGACCTTATCGGAGGAACTGCGCCGCGATGCAACAGGGTAAACGCGACGGCTACTTACCTTCGCGATCCACCCAATACGATTCCGGGAGCATTTTGCGTCCGAAGAAATGCTCCATTTCCGGAAGAATCCAGCGGTCCAGCTGCTCCTGGCTGCCTGCCTCCACCAGCCGGTTCACCAGAATGTCGTGCCAGATGTAATCCTCCAGCAAAAAAATGTGCACGGGATCGTCCGTGTAGTAGGCGTTGCCTTTGCGCTCGGCCGAATGACCGTAGAGCAGCTCCTTGCCGTCGACAGACAGCACAAACCAGCGCTCCTCGGTCATTTTGTTGATATACTCGTTGATCCGGTGCTTGTACAGACCTTCCAGCGGCTGCTCGACGTCAAACAGGATTCCCTTGATGCGGCAGCCTTTTTTCTGCTGCTCCGCAAGCTCGGGGAGCAGCTTGTCGTACATCGGCCCCCACATCGACAGCAGCACTTGTTCACGCGCCCTGCGAATCATGATGCGGCAAAAGGACAGGACGTTTTCCTCTCCGCGGACTGTTGTGAGCGAGACTTCCGTTTTGGCTTCGCGCTTTTCCAAGGTGCGCAGTTCATCCCCCACCTTTTGCCACGAATCCTCGAACGTGCGTCTGGCTTGCTCGAGGAACACCTCGACCGGCAGCGGCGAGTAGATTTTCGCGCCGTCTCCCGTTTCCTCCAGCAAGGCAAGGCCGCGCTGCACGAGCGTCTCCATGGTGTCGTAGATCCGCGCCCGGGGAATTCCGGACTCCTTGCTGATCTGGTAAGCGTTGGACGCGCCCAGACCGATCAGCGCAGTATAGGCCTTGGCTTCGTACTGGTTAAATCCGAACAGCTGCAGCTGCTCCCATAACCTGCTCATACGCTTCCTCCTTTCATCCTCAAACAAAGGATGGCTTTCTTCCTTATGGCAAATAGTCCATGACCAGCAGCAAAGTAAACGGGCAAAATACCGTCGTCAGCAGGATGACCATGGCCAGTGCGGACGTATCCCGCTCCTGATCCTTGGCGAGCAGGAGCAAATTGAGCGAGGTCGGCATGCCGAACATGAGAATCATGACGCTTCGCTCCACCGGATCATCCGTCATCCAGAGCGCCAGCGGCCAGGCGACCAGCACGGGAAGCACCAGCTTCAGGATGCTCACCTTCGCCGCATCCCACAATCCTTCGCGCCCGTACCGATTGTTGCGCATCTCCGCTCCTGTCAGCAAGAGGGTCAGCGGCAGCGTCGCACTCGCCGCCAGATTCAGAAAGGCATCCAGCGCTCCGGGCATGGTCCAATCCATCCAGCGCCAAAGCAGACCGGCGATCACGGCATACAAGTACGGATTTTGCAACGCCCTGCGAATTCTTCCCCGCCACTGTCGCTCGCCACCCACCTGCGAAAATCCAAACAAGGCCATATACAGGTTAAACGCCAACGATACAGCGACTGCGTAAGGTACCGCATGCTCGCCCACGGCATAGCGAATGACGGCCAAACCGAAATACCCGACATTCGCCAGCGTCGCAGCCAGCACATTCCATTTTAGCGTTTCCTTCTGCCAGCCAAACCACCGCCCCACGACATGCATCAGCAAGACGTAGACGAGCAGCGTCATCACAAAAAAGTGCAGCACGATCATCGCCAGCGACTGGATCGATACCTCTGTGTGCACAAATGACTGAAAGATCAGAATTGGAATGAGATAGTACAGGCAAAGCTTCGCCAGCGAGCGATTTTGTTCCTCCCTGCGCTGCGCTGCATATCCCAGAGCCATAAAGCCAAACACCACGACCATAGCCTGCAGCATCAGACAATCACCCCTTTAGTTACTACTAAGATAGTAACTAATCAAAAAGGCAGAAGGCAACAAAATATTTTCGTTTTTGTGCACAAAAAAAATTGGCCCTCATCGAACCAATTCGTCAAATGTGTATAATTACACCTGGATTCTCCTGCGCTCCTCGAGTTGCCGCTGCAAAATATACTTGCGCAGGTTGTGAAAATGGCGCGCATTGATCCCATTGATTGTACAACCGAACAGGTGATGGGGACCTTCGATTCGCTCGTGAATGACTTTCAGCTCGGCCTTGATGACGCCATCCGGACGGTTGCGCCCGTACAGCTCCGCCGAGAAAATGATCGACTGCTCCTCGGGGATCGATTTGTCCATACGGAAGGCGAGACCGCCGAGACTCAGATTGACCAGATCGACCATCTGGCTGTGCACGGAAAACAGGGAGTCCGGCTCCTTGCTCGGGTACTGAATCCAGCCCTTCAGGTCCATGTCAAATCGCGGGTATCGGCGACGCTGCTCGCGGAATTCGGTGGCAGTGGGCGAATGAAACAGAAAGAGCCGATTTTTTTCTCTGGCTACGACCACCGCCTCAAAATTGATGACCGATTCGTAGTCGATTGTAAGCAGGCAAGGCAGCTGATCTCCTACCGTCACATCCGTCAGGCCGGGAAAGACGGCCTCGATCAAATCGCCTTCTTCATAGGTAACGTTGCCCTCCATTACTTGATTGCCTCTTCTGATTTGTAAAATGCATTCCATCTGCGGACTCCACCACTTCGCACAATATTTTACCGGGGTTGCAAAATCTTTACCTGGATGTTTTTCGCGGAAAATAAGGTATAATGGGAACATTGACAGATAGGAGGTTACAATCCGATGAATCGTTATCAAGTGGTAACATTGGCTTTGGCATTTTTAGTAACCGCCTGTCTCATCGGAGTTGGCATTTCCATCGGGGAAAACAGCCCCCTTGGTATCCTTGGCTGTATCGTTGCTGCCTTCGCTTTGATGGGATTTGGCTTTTCGTACAAGCGCAAGCATATGCGCTGACCCCTTCTCCGTTACCTTCTCACAAGCAAGCTGTTCACGTAAAACAACAGGGACGGCAAGCCTTTTGCCTGCTTTAACAGTTGTTTTGCAATGGTGTATATATGCGGCTGGTTCCGATTTACCTTGCGATCGGCCAGGTAAAAAGCAATAAGCCCGTCCACGATCATACGGTGAAATGAAGAATTTGGCAAGCGTTTGACGCTTGCCTTTGCCTGTTTGATGAAAAACTGCAGCCGCGCCGTCGCATCCACATCCGAATCATAGTAACTGACGAAATTCAAATCTCCGCCCAATCTGTCTTCTTCCAGATCGATCAAATAGTCGAGCAAAATATGCAACCCGCACAGCCACGGGAAATACGCTCCGCTCACCGCCTGAATCTCTTCCTCCGTCACGTCCTCTTGCGTCGCCAGACAGAACAGGGCAAAAATCCCGATCGTCGAGCCTGTCACGGCGGCAAACTCCTGCCAGTACAGCTGGCCGTACGTTTCCTTGTATTGGTCCCACCACTTCAGCAGCTCGCTTTCGCGCAAGGCAGGAGCAATGTGCTTATACACCTGCAAATCGCTGTACAGCGTGGAAAACTCCACGACCCTGGACTGGATGCGCGCGTAGGCAGGCAATTGCGCCGCATGCTTTTGACAGGTCTGAACCAGGCTCGCCAGGTAGCCGCCATCGTCCCGGTCCTCCCGGTAGCGGTAGTAGTCGCGCAGGGGCGCTCCCGGCGTCAGCGCGTCCTGCATCGAGGTGTGCAACTGCCGAAAGTCCTGGGGGTCCAGCGACGTGCTGCGATCGCACAGGTTGTCCAGATAGTCGCTGATGGTCTGATACGCCACGATTAGCGGAACAATCGTCTCTACATAGGGAATCACCTGCGCCGCGTATACCGAGCCTCCCTGGCAATGAAACTTCTTCGTATGCATACTGTCCAGCGCCTGTTTTCTAAGCTCCGGATTGGGAATGTTCTGCGCCATTTGCTGCCAGGCAGCAAACTCCCGCTCCAGAACAGGTTGGACATGGCGATAAACCCGATATAGCAGCTGCCATGGATTGCGCAGTTCGCTCACTTGCTTCCCTCCCAACAACAACACAATAGTGATATCTTACCACATTTGCTGGCTCTCACCAAAAGCAACTGCATAATCTGTTCGTTGTCTGGACTCCGTGAGAGGACCATCAGGAAATTATGTCGGTCAGCCCGAGCGAGGCCAAAAAGCCCGATTGCCGCGATCGGACAAACCAGTAAAAAAATCCCTCCCTGCGCGGTCTTTGGTTCGGAGCTGCCGCGTATGGAAGGGATTTTCGCTTCGCCTAAACGTCCTGATTCCGGATCACTTTCGTCCAGCCGTCGACCTGCTCGACCCGGCGCTCCTTCATCAGCTTGCCCAAGGCCCGCTTGAAGCTGGACTTGCTCATCTGGAATTTCTCGCGGATGATGTCTGCATCCGTCTGGTCGGTATACGGCATCGCGCCGTCGCGGTTGAGCATATAGCGCAGCAGCTTGTCCGCATCTTCCTCGTACTGCCGTTCCTTGCGCTCGCGCATGGAGCCGTTCAACCGGCCATCCTCGCGCACGTAGCTGACGCGGCAGCGAACGGTCTGGCCGAGCCGCATCCGCTCGGTCATTTCATCGCGGTGAATAAACAGGATATGATCGTCCTCCGTCAGCAAAAACGCTCCGGCCGCAATGACCTTGTAAACGGTGCCTTCGACGTGTTTGTTCTTCATGCTCGCGTCGGCCGGGACGGAAATTTGGACCACTTCCTGCTCGGTGACCGGCTTTGCCAGCAGCCTTCCCTGCTTGTCCCGCTTCAGCGTCACCAGCAGGCGATCGCCGGGACGGGGCCATTCGTCGCGGAGCTTGGGCAGATCGTCGATGAACACAAGCAGATGCTTCTGAATCCCGTTGTCCAGAAACACGCCCATGCGCGAGGAGAGGTCCACGACTTCCAGCCAGCCGTACTCCCCCATCCCGACGTAGGGAAGGTCCATCGTCGCCGCCAGCCTGTTTTCATGGTCGTGATACAGAAACACGTCCACTTCCTCTTCCAGATCCAGCGGCCCGTGCGCTTCGTTCCTGTGCAAGAACACTTCATCCTTGCCCGCGCGCAAAAAATAGCCGATCTCCGTTTTGCGGAACACCGTCATCGTAAGGGTATCCCCTGCCTGCAAATGAGTCGGTGCAGGCGTGCTCGTCCGCACTTGTTTTTTCCCTTTGTACATCGTAACCCATTCCTCACTCTCGTCCATTCATGCACACTAACTATACCCGGCAAACAGGTGAAAATACCACAACTTTTTTCCACCGCGTCGGCAAGTCTCGTGCGAGTGGACATACACATGAGATTAGGCAGTGGCTCATGCTTTGCGCCATTCTTCCATAATTCTGACGTTGGGAGTGACCGTTCGCGATGCTGCTTTTGCTTGAGCATATGTTTCTGGGGATCGTCCAGGGCCTGACCGAATTTTTGCCCATTTCCAGCACGGGCCATCTCGTCCTGTTTCGCAAGCTGTTCGGGCTGCAGGAAGCCGGCCTGCTGTTCGACACCATGCTGCATTTCGGGACGCTGATCGCTGTCGTCATCGTCTTCTGGCCGCAAATCTCGTACATCCTGACCCACCCGTTCAGCAGACTGACGCGGCTGCTCGTCGTCGGGACGATTCCGACCGCTGTGATCGGCCTTTTGTTTGAAGACTATTTTGAAGAAATTTCACGGACAGGCATCACGATCGGCTGGGAGTTTCTCGCGACCGGGGCCATCTTGTGGGGCGTAGAATCCATGCGCCGGGGCAACCGCACCTTCGAGCAGATCAGCTACACGGATGCGCTGCTCATCGGAACGCTGCAAGGCGCCGCCATTCTCCCGGCCATCTCCCGCTCGGGGCTGACGATTGCCGGCTCCCTCATGCGCGGCATCGAGCGAGCATCTGCCGCCCGCTTCTCCTTTTTGCTGTCCTTGCCCGCCATCCTTGGGGCCTGCGCGTTGCAGTCTGTCAAGCTCGCCAAGTCTCCCGCAGACACGTCCTTGCTCATCCCGATGACCGTCGGGACGATCTGTTCCGCCCTCGCCGGGTACGTCGCCATTCGCTGGATGCTCAAAATCATCAGCACCGGGTCCATGAAAGGCTTTGCCATCTACGTCTGGATGCTCGGAGCCGTTATTCTCGCCCTGCAATGGCTGGGCTGGTAGGCGCTCGCTGTCGCAAGAGGAAAGCCGGCTGCAGATCGCCGGCTTGTTATTTGCTTTCTTCCTTGTCTGGATACCGGCTTGCCACAAGTTTCCCGACCAGAATCAATATCCCGTAAAACGCAGCGGCCAACAGGGACGTTCCCAGCCAGGTCGCCGTTCCCAAAGCCAAATACAGCAGGGCGTGCGCGATCCAGATGCCTGCCAGCCACGCGAGGACATTCATGCGATTGAAAAAGCTCATCAAACTGCGCAATCCACTTGCACCTCCACCAATCCATCTACCTATGTTATAGCCGATGAATTCGTGTTTTATCCTCCGGAGTCGATCAGCCGCGATCGAGAAGTCCCGAAGCGACCGCAAGTCCGGCGCGTTCCATGATTTCTGCCAGCACGGGCAAGGGCGTATTCGCCACTTCCGCGAACGCCTTTTGCGTGCGCAAAGGGATGGCGTGCGGAATTTCTTCCATCAAATGCATCCGCAGTTTTTTGCCGCTGTCATCTTCGTCCGTGAAAATGTACACTTCCTCGGCGTCCTCCGTTTTCCGTACCAGCTCCTCGCCCTTTTCCGGACTGTACGTCCCATACGTGCAGAGAATGGTGACAGGCTCCGCCAATACTTGCAGCAAACGCTCCTTGTCCGTCTTTCCTTCCACGATGATGACACAACCACCCATTCCCCATCCCTCCTGTTGGGTTCCTTGTCTTTGTAGTATACATGCCAGCCGCACCGGGAGCATCCTGTTTCAGAAGCTGGCCGTTCCCCGAAGCATCCCGCCTCGCCAAGAGTTGGATGAGTAGAGCGGCTCCTGTTTGGCATAGTAAAAAGGAGAACCGACGAAAAGGAGCGATTCCCATGGCCAAATGGAAAAACGCCAAAAACCTGAACCAAAAAGGACTGGCCGTCACGGGCTTGACGAGCAGCACCGCAGCAGACGATACGCATACGGAAAACAATCAGGGATCGTCCCGGCAGCAGCGCAATCAAAACCCGGCCAAGCCGATGTAACACTCGGAATAGGAAGCCGTCATTTGGCTTCTTTTTTCATGCTTCCGGCGCGGCGCAGGAGATTCGGCGGCACGACCCCATCCGGCAGATTCAGCTGCACCTGTACAGCTTTACATATCGTGTCGCCCTTGCTACGCTATCTTAATAAAAATCTTTTTGTTGAATTTTTCCGAATGGGGCGATTCGCAGTGGATGCAACTTTATGGAAAAACAGCTCCTTTTTGAAGCTGTGGCTGGCGCAGCTGACGGCGAACATCGGCGATCAATGCTACAGCTTTGCACTGCTCTGGTACTTGCTGCAGGCGACCAAATCGGGAACGGCCTTGAGCCTGCTCGCGATACCGGAGATGGCGGCCGGACTAATGTTTTATTTGACCGGAGGCGTGCTGGCTGACAGGTACAGCCCGCGTCTGCTGATGGCAGGGACGGACGCCGCCCGGATCGTCGTGGTCATCTCGGTCGGCGTCATGGCGTCTTTCGGAGTCGGGCAGTTTGGTTTCTTTTTGGCTGCACAATTTTTGCTCGGCGTATTTTCCAGCCTGTTTCAACCCGCGCGTACGGTAGCGCTGAAGAGCATCCTCCCGCTGGAACTGCTTGGCCGTGCAAACGGGATTTTGGACACCACCTTTCGCTCCATTCGGATTCTGGCCCCGATGACCATCGGCTTGCTTGCTGGCTCGGTGCCGCTGTCCGCCCTGTTTTTTGCCAATGCGGCCAGTTACCTGGTCTCGGTCTTTTTTGTGTTGACGATCCGCGACTCGCTAAAGGGCAAGGGCGGCAGTACAGCCAGCAAGCTGACGCTCGGACAGTACAAACGCGACATCGCGACCGGAGCGAGCGAGCTACGCCACACTCGCGACCTGTTTTACATCTTGCTCTTTGGCAATCTGGGGTACCTCGTCTGGCTCGTCACATACAACGTCGGCTTTCCGTTTCTTGCCGAGCGCATGGACCAGGGCAACGGCAGCACACTGGCCATGCTGATGGGCTTCTACGGCATCGGCAATCTGCTCGGGAGCCTGTACATGGCGCGCGCCTGCTACACCCGCCATCTGCTCGTCGTCCTCATCGGCTGGATGATGCAGGCAGCAGGATTTCTGCTGCTGACAGGCGGACCTGCCTTCCACTGGCTCGCGTTCCTCGGGGCTGCCCTCGCAGGAGTAGGCGGACCGCTCATCGGCATTCCTTCTGTCACGGCCATCCAAGTAAAGGCGACGGATGCGAACGTCGGGAAGGTGTACGCCATCAACATGCTCATGTACACCTGTTGCGGCATGCTCTCCAGCTGCCTGGGAGCGCTCTGGCTGGGCAAGCTGCCCGTGGAACGGCTCTTCCTCGTCAGCGGATTGGCACTGGTGCTGCTGACGGTCGTCGGCCTGGCTGTAGAAAAACGCAACCACACCACAAAGCACCACTCTCTCGACCTCTAGCGTGCGAGAGAGTGGTGCTTTTTGCTGCAAGGAACGTTGGTTGCGCTTACATTTTCCACTTTCGCCCATTCACGCAGGAAAGTTTCTGAAAGTACAAAAAAATAATTGCAAAGCGACTTTTCGCGTCATATAATCTGACATAAATATAAGACGTGTCAGAATAACTGACATGAAAAGGAGTGAATGGGATGGAACCGACTGTAGCGCAACTCTCTTCTGCCATTGATGCCACGTGGGTGATGGTATCCGCGATTCTGGTCATCCTCATGCAAGTAGGCTTTGCCCTCCTGGAGGCAGGATCGACTCGCATGAAAAACGCCGGTCACGTCGCCGGCAAGACTGTCCTCACTTTCGGGATCTGCTCAATCGCATTTTGGGCGTTGGGCTTTGGCCTGACGTTCGGGGACGGCAGCTCCTTCCTTGGACTGTCCGGATTTTTCTTTGACGGCAACTCCAAGGACGCTTTTTCCGCTTTTTCCGCAACGAGTATCCCGATCTCTATTCTCTTTTTGTTTCAACTTGCCTTTTGCGCCGTATCTCTCGCGATTGCCTGGGGCGGCTTCGCAGAGCGGGCCAAGTTGTCCGTTTACTTCGTTTTCAGCGTCCTGTTTACGGTCCTGATTTATCCCGTTGTCGGGCACTGGGTATGGGGCGGCGGTTGGCTGGCCCAGCTCGGCATGCAAGACTTCGCCGGTTCGACAGTCGTCCATCTGCAGGGGGCCATCGTCGCGCTGGTCGCCACGATTTTGCTGAAGCCTCGCCTTGGCAAATACAATCGCGACGGCAGCTCGAACCTGATTCCCGGACATAACCAGGTGTATTCCGTCCTTGGCGTGCTCTTCCTGTGGGTGGGCTGGTTCGGCTTTAACGCAGGCTCCACACTCGGCAGCACCTCCGGATTTTTCGGTTACGTCGCCATGACGACCAACCTCGCAACAGCAGCAGGGGCAGTCGCTGCATTGGCGATCTCCTGGATCGTAATGGGGAAAGCGGACATCCCGAGCATGCTGAACGGCGTACTGGCCGCACTCGTCGCCATCACCGCGTCCTGCGCGTTCGTCGATCCGTGGGCCGCTGTCCTGATCGGTGCCGTTTCCGGAATTTTGACCTTTTACACCTCCATCTGGTTCGACCGCATCGGCATCGACGATCCGATCTTCGCCTTTTCCGTACACGGTATAGCCGGGATCTGGGGGACGCTGTCCACAGGGCTGTTCGCCACACCAGAGCTGGCTGAAAAAGTAGGCGTGGGCGGACCCGGCCTGTTCTACGGCGGCGGCTTCCACCAGCTGGGCGTACAGGCGCTCGGACTGGCAGGCGCAATCGCCTACGTATTCGTCATCTCTTACATCATCCTGTCTGTTCTGAAAGCTGCGATTGGTCTTCGCGTGACTGAAGAGGAAGAGGTGGTTGGTCTTGACCTTAGTGAACACGGAGGATACGGCTATCCGGAACTTCTCCAACCCGAACGAGTACAACCCGCTGCAACTGCCAAAACGAGTGCCTCTCACTCTCTCACCTGAGCAACGGGACAGAATCTACAGCGCCGAATCGTTCCGCGAGCTGTGCGCCATCCGGCAGGAGCTGCTGGATGCGGCGCCGCTCCGGACGTTGAACCGCGCAGGCGAGCTGGCGCCTTATGCCATTGTCGTCAACCTGATCCACGACAACGTCATTCGCCAAAGCGTTCTGCTCGCTGTCAATGAACTGGCAAAACGGGGCGTGGGAACACCTCCCGCCCCTTTTGCCTTTCTGCAATTTGGCAGCGGCGGGCGCTATGAGCAGGCACTCATCAGCGATCAGGACAACGGGCTGGTCTACAAGCTGCCCGACCATCTCGATGAGAGCGAAACAGAGAAAGCGCACAGCTATTTTCACCTGTTGGGGGCGATGATCGTTCAGGGGCTGGAGGAGACTGGCTATCCACCCTGCCAGGGCAATGTGACCTGCCTCTCCCAAAAGTGGCGGGGCAGCGTCGAACAATGGATCGAACGTCTGGACGGCTGGGCCTCTCACCCCACTTGGGAAAATGCCCGCTACTTGCTGCTCGCCAGCGACGCCCGCGTGCTCTGCGGCGAGTCGGCCATTTTCCAACCCGTCCTGGACCACTTTCGGGGGATGCTGGCAAATAACGCCTTTCTGCTGACACGCCTGGTCAGCAACACCTTGCATTACCGCGTTCCCCTTGGGCTGTTCGGCCGCATTTTGCCGGAAGTCACCGGCCGATACCGGGGAGCCATCAATCTGAAATACGGTGTCTACCTGCCGATCGTCAACTGCATTCGCCACTTCGCCCTCTGCAACAACATTTATTGCAGCTCGACGCTGGAGAGACTGTCCCTGCTGCGCGAGAAGGGCGTCTGGGAAAAGGGCTTTTGTGACGATATAGAGAGCCACTTCCGGCAATTGCTTGGGCTGCGGCTCATTGCTCCGCTCCATTGGGAGGACGGACAATACACCAGCAACAGCTACATCAAACTAAGGGAACTGTCTCCCGATACGACCGTCATGGTGCGCACCGCGATGAAGCTCGCCATACGGCTGCAGCGGATGACAGCAAAGCTCCCATCCGTCTATGAGGGGTAGGAGGGAACTTCTTTGGCAAAATGGGATCTGTTTGGACGTCTGTGGTACTTAAACCGCGATACAGCCGGCGTGCAGGGAGACTGGAACATCGGACACAACGAGGGCGACAAACACCATCTGGCCTATCTTCGCTCGCTGCACAAGGACCGTCGCCATGAGGAATCGGGTGTCGACATGCCACTTGCCGATCTAAAGGTCGTCGTCGTCGACCTGGAGACGACAGGCTTTTACCCTGACCACGGCGATGCGATCATCTCCATCGGAGCGGTTGCCATGAATGGCCACCAGCTGCTGCCGGGAGAATCCTTTTATACGCTGGTCAATCCGGGACGCTCCATCCCTCCGCATGTCAGCACCCTGACCGGGATCACGGATGAAATGGTTGCCACGGCTCCCGATCTGTTGCTCGCCATGTCCCAATTTTTCCGATTCGTCGGCAATCGTCCGCTGGTCGCCCACCACTCCCGCCACGAACGCGAATTTTTCCGCGCAAGCTTGTGGAAGACCAGCCGCCGCCCGCTGACGCACCGGATGCTGGACACGATGCTGCTGATCCGTCTGCTTCGCAATCCGATCGGCAACGGCTCGCTGGATGCCCTGTGCGCCCTGCACGACATCCCGATCTCGCGGCGGCATCACGCCTACTGCGATGCGGTGGCTGCCGGGACACTGTGGGGCAAGTATTTGCTCAAGGCCCAGGCTGCCGGCTATTCCAATCTGCGGCAAGTGTATGAAGCGCTGCGGTAATTGTTGACCCGCCCTGCTGAACCGTCTGTATTTCAGTCAGGACGGTTTTTTTGTGCAAACATCTTTCGAGCACGGTGGCATGCCGGATTACGCCTTGGCCAAGCGGCTTCGCACCGGGAGCCGGCCGGAGCGGACAGGCGACTCGTCATTCAGGTGACTGGCACTGCGGCTTTACTCACTTGCCGCTGCCGCATCGATGACCTGGCCTCCCGTCATTTGCAGCAACTGCTCGTACGTCACTGGCAGCAGCGATTCCGCGATGCCTGCCGCCGTATACACGACGGAAAACCGCTGCAGCGAACGGTCGACGTAGACAGGCACGTCCTGCAGCAAGGCAAACGGACATACCGCGCCTACCTGAAAGCCCGTCACTGCCTCGACCTCCTCCGGCGAAGCCATTTTGGCCTTTGCGCTACCGAAGACTGCCTTGACTTGCCGGGCGTGGATGCGGACATCTCCCGCCGCCACGAACAAAGCGTACTGCTCGCCTGCGCGAAACAGGAGCGACTTGGCGATCTGGCCGATTTCCACTCCCAGTGCCTCCGCCGCCTGTTCGGATGTTTTCAGCGGCTGCGCAAACAGCAGCGGCGCAAGCGTCGGCTGGTATTGCTGCACATAATGCACGACTCTCTCCAACGGACTTGTCTTCATCGTCATTCCTCCCCTTCTGGAAACCTGGCTGCGACAAGCCTTTTTGTCACAGCCTCGTCGCACCTTTATCGAATCGTCATTCTGTCAAATTCCTGTTTGTATAAAAACGGGCTGTCCTTTGTCGGGGCAGCCCGTTTTTCTCGTTTGCTCTCGCGCTATTCGGAAACGTACACGGCATCCCCTGCAGCCAGCATTCCCGAGGTGACGACCGAAGCGTATACGCCAAAGCGGTTGTCGTGCCGCTTCACGCACGTTTTCAGGACGGCCGGGTTGATCCCCAGCGTATCCGGGTCGATGTTGACATACATGCAGCGCTCGCAGTGTCGGTTCACCTGCAGCACGACATCATTGATGCGGATCTGTTTGCCGATCCAGCGGTCTTCCGCAAACGGCTCGTCTTCGTCCAGCACGACGACGAGATTGCCCCGGAACCTGCGCGGATCGAGCTGCTCCTCGCCGATCAGGCGGGCGATCTCCCGCAAGGACGCATCCGTCACCAGTAGAATGTGGTCCTCCCAGTTTTTCCCGCCCTCCTGCGGCGTACTTCTCCCAGGCTGCACGGGACGCTTCGCCGTCTGCGCCACATGAGCGAACAGCGCATCGCCCCACGTATGTACATGGCCGTCTCTGTCTGTGACGCGAATCTCGGGATACTCCCCTTCTGCCTTTTCATCCGTAAAGCTGGCTGCGTACCCGAGCAGCGCGGGGACGACATCTGCACTCAGGTATTTACCATTTCGTGATTCGTCAAGGAAATAGTAGCCCCGGTCGCCGTACAGGCCAAAAGCATCCACCTCGCACGCCGCCAGCTGCTCGCCGCGCATCGCCTTGACCGGATGGCGAAAAATGCTCTCCAGTCTCCCTACTCGTTTCACCCGCATCCCTCCTTTTTTTTGCGCTCGCTATCCCTTTATAAACGAATTGCGCACACGGCTCCAGAACGTCAGCTTCTTGTAGCGGGCAAACTTCACTTTCTTCTGGCCGACCCGGCAAGAAATGGACCGAACGTCCTTCCAGACAGCCTGCTCGCGGTCCAGTCCGACCATGATCCGGGGATTCATGACAATCAGCTCGACTTCGTGATGCTTCGGCAAGACCAGCGAGCTGTTGATCGTCCGGTACGCCTGGTTGTTGATGGACGCAATTTCCGAGAGCTGGATCGCCTCGATGGACGGATGCACGATCGCCCCGTCCACTGCCTTGTTGTATGCCGTGCTGCCTGACGGAGACGACACGATCAAACCGTCGCCGCGAAATGTCTCCAGCTCGTCGCCGTTGATGTAGACGCACGTCACCAGTGTCGACAACGAGGCGTTGCGCAGCACCAGCTCGTTCAGCGCCCACTTGTGGTGGACCGTCCCGTCCCGCATCGTGATGCGGCAAGCCACCGTCGGATACTCCACGATGGCCGGTTCCTGCTGCACCAGCCTCTCCACGAATTCGTCCAGCTCGTCCGGTCTCCAGTCGGCATAAAAGCCCAAATGTCCCGTGTGGATTCCCACGTAGGACGGCTCGATGCCGTATTGGTGCACAGCCTCCAGCAGCGTGCCATCCCCCCCGATCGAGAGAACCATGTCCGGATGGTCGTCCGGTCCGCCCACAAATCGGCACGTTCTCCCTGCCGCCGCTCCCAGCTTTTCTTTCAAGAGCTGTTCGACTTCTCTCGTATAGTCGTCGTTTCGCAGTACGGTCGCAATCTTCATGCTGATCTGCCCTCACTTTTATCTTCACAAGGAGCGCCATAATCGCTTCTCTTTTTTCTCACTATACCATAGCTAATTGCCAGATGCATGGAAACTCCCCTTGCCTTCCCCTCGTTCAACCGTACTGCGGCCACAAAAAAGACCAGATAGACGCAAGATGGTAAAAACCCTTCAAGCGGCCAACTGGTCGATGCCTGGGAGCCGAATCCATTCAGTAACGTGTGACTTGATTCATTAAGCAAATACAGCTTCACCTGCAGCTTCCTCATCCTTGGGAATGAACCCCACAGACATTTCAAAAGCTTTGGCGATTTTTCCGAGCGTTTGCGAATTTGGAAGCTGCTCGCCGTTTTCAATGCGAGCGATTTGAGATTGATGCAAGCCAGCTTTCTGCGCCAATTCAGCTTGTGACCAATTGCGCCGCAATCGGTTTTCCACCACAATTTTTGCGATGTGCGCTTTATACTCCATCAATTCCAGTTCCTCACGCGAAAATCGCAAGTCCAATGCTGCTTTCTTATCATCCCATGTGATTTTCTTTCTCATTGAAACACACCCTCTTCGTTTCGTAGTTAATCACCAAAACGACGCACCCAATCCCAATAATTCCTTTGTGCTTTCGCGATGTCACGAGGCGGTGTCCTATCTGTATCTTTTTGAATCCAGTGCAGCATAAGCACATTTCCTTGCCAGAGAGTCCAGAAAATTCGGTAGTAGTTCTTCTCCCAGATTGGCGGATCTCCAACACCAGTCAATTTTCTTCCATCCGGCATGGATAAGGCAGGCCCAAATGTTTGAACATAACTGGCACCATTATAACACTTTTGATATTAAGTTACAATGATGCTTCCCTCCTTATAAAATGAAGCGCCCATAAGGTTCATCTATCGGATGATTGTTTCAACGTAACTTTTATACTACTTGCTTTGCAAAATCAGATGTACATTACTGAACATCCTGTATTTCCAATTGTTTCATATCAGATAAAGTGCCTCCGTTATTCTTTCAATATATCATGCAAAAGTGAGACAAAAATACGACCGTACATTCACTTTGCCAAGCTAAATCGCTCTTTCTTTTCCTTAATATGCACTCCTCCCTAAATGGAAATTGTTCTCCCCAAACAATAAGGGGCTGTCCAGAAAGTCAGCGTAAACTGACTGCTGGGCGCCCCGTTTTTATGGAATGTGAAAAATAGGCACAAAAAATCGCCACATCCTGTAGATATGGAAGTTACCACACCACCAACTCAGAATGGGCGATTTTTTGCGTAATCAAACGACTACTGCGGAACAGTATGCAAGGACAATCAGCCGTTCCATCGGTTCTCCTTGCTTTCGGGACTTGTTAGACACCCCGCCCTTACACCAGTCGATTCTCCAGCTCTTTGACAATCGCTTCCGCCTTGCGCAGCCAGCGCTCGTCTACCTCGGCATCCTTGTCCAGCGGCTCCTGAAACTGGTTCATCGCAGAGGAAGCGAGCGGCTCGTAATAGCCGATGTCCTCTTCCACCCCCGTCTGGTACACATGCCGCAGCACAAAAGGCTCTCCCAGCTCAATCCACGCATCCGGGCTGTCCAGTTCGCCCTGCAGCACTTTGATCGGCAAGCGCAGATACACCATGTTCCGGTCATCCAGCGCGCGGTCAAAATAGCCTTGCTCATAATCCCAATTCGCCAGGGTGAAGTACGGCTGGAGTGCTGCACGAAAATAGCCGAACGTCCCTCGGGTGCCCGGCAAGCTGCTTTTTATCGGCCTCATCGCCTATCCCTGCCTTTCCAGATTCTGATTGTAGTGTGCGACAAATCAGCCGGTTGTACTCACAGCTTGCACCCGATCGCGCAAAAAAACAGCAAGTCTTTCGCACCGTGCAAAGGCTCGCGGAAGACTTGCTGTCGATGGGGTTTAGAGCAAAGCGATGGTGAGCAGCGTAAACAGCGCCAGCGGGATGATTTTGCGTCCTCTCCGGCACGGGCGGCGTCTCCTTCTGGGCGGGATGATGACGGCTGCTTGCGGTCCCACAGGCGGCGGTGGTGGCGGTGGCGGCGGAAAGAAAGGAATGCACGGCATCGGCTGCGGGAACGGCGAAAATGGCGGAAACGGCGAGAAGTACGGATTTTGCCCGCCAAACGGGCTCACCTGCGTCGGGTAGTTGTGATCGGTGTACGGACTGACCTGGCTGAACGGCGCATTCTCATTTTGCTGGGGATAGCCCGGCGCGCTGCTGCTCCCAAAGGGACCGAACTGTCCATACGGGTTACTGCTGCTCCCGAACGGCCCTGCCCCAAATGGCCCGTACGGATTCATCTGCCCGTAGGGATAGCTGCTGCTGCCAAACGGTCCGAAGCCCTGGTAGGGAGTCCCTCCGGAAAACGGGCTAATATCGCCATATGGACTAGGGCCGCCGTACGGATTCCACCCGGGATAGCCTCCTCCCCAGTCTCCCCCGTATGGCTGGCGGCTGGCGACCTCCTCTACCTCCAGATCATCTATCTCTGCGTCCGGATCTTCGACTTCGACATACACGTTCTGGTCGTCGTAGTCGACTATCACACCTTCAAATATTTGCCCGTCGATCGCTTCAATGCGTACTTTTTTCTCGAGATGATCCTTGATGACGTTGTGCACATTATGGCGAATATCCTTGATCAGGCTGACGGTCTGCCCGTCGATCTGATAAAGGTTTTTCTCCTCCTCAGACTGCATGGAAACTCCTCCCCTTCTGGTGTTTCTTTACTACCATATACAAAAGCCTATGGGGAGGTGTTCCGCTTTGCATGTGTGACTAGCCCATTTTCTCAATCATCCGCCGCAGACAGGGTCAAGACAGGAAGCGGCTGGGCAGGAACGGTGCGATCTGGCCGCTCTCGCCGCTTTCCAGATAATCGGCCATTCGCTTGGCAGTGACCGGCGACAGCAAGATTCCGTTGCGGAAATGTCCCCCGGCAAGCGAGAGTCCTTCCCAGCCCGGAACAGGACCGAGCAGCGGCCTTCCGTCGGCGGTTGCGGGGCGCAGTCCTCCCCACGCTTCCAGAAACGCTGCCGCATGCAAGGCCGGTACGTACGGCATCACTCCCTGAAAAATGCTGGCAAGACCGGCCAGGGTGACTTCGCGCTGGAAGCCGCTCTCGTCCTCTGTCGCGCCGATGACGATCTTGCCGTCCTTTTTCGGCGTAATGTAACCGGACTTGCCGAAAATGACCGTCCGCAGCGGGATGCCCTCAGAGGAGACGGCTGCAATCTGCCCGCGCACCGGCCGCACCGGAATGGCGACATCGAGCATTTTCATCATGATGCCCGCCCACGCACCGGAGGCGATTACCGTGTGCCCTGCGCGGATCGGCCCGGACGACGTCTCGACGCCGACGACGCGCCCGCCTTCTGCCGCGATGCCGCTGACGACGCAGCCCGAAAGCAGCGTCACTCCCTGCAAGCGGCAAGCCGTGACGAGGGAGCGCAGCAACAGCCTGTTGTTGATATGCCCTTCCCCTGGCGAGTAGATGCCTGCCACCGCGCGTTCGGTCAAAAGCGGCTCCACTTCCCGCAGCTCTTTACCGTTCACCCAGTGGACATCGTGACCCGCTTCTTTTTGCCACAGGTACTTTGCCCGCAGTTCCTCGCTTTCCTGCTCATCGAGGGCGACGGTGACGAGCCCCTCCAGACTTAGCTGTACATCTCCCGCCGTGACCTCCTCCAGCTCCTGCGCCCATTGCGGATACAGGCGCAGCGATTCCATCCCAAGGTCCACCATCGGGCCCGGCGATGCGAATTCTTTCAGCGGAGCCAGCATCCCGGCCGCAGCCGAAGATGCCTGACCGCCCCACTCTCCCTGCTCGACCAGCGTGACGGCCATCCCCCGCCGCGACAGCTCATACGCCAAACTAAGCCCAATGATACCTCCGCCCACAACCAGACAATCACTCATCGTTCTCTCTCCTTCTCTCCCTCACCGGATGCGAAAACTTACTTGAAGCGCAGAAATGAAAAAGCCCGCCGCTTCCTCGCAGGAAACGGTGGGCTCATACGCATATGACCAAAGACAAAAGCGCTGCTGGCTCGCAACCACTTCCCTGCGCCGGCATGATCCGGATCAGGTGCAATGGGTCGATGGTCGTCGCTGCCATCCTCTCAGCCCCGCATGAAGGACTCCCCAAGTTGCTTTCTTGTTATGTCATTTTCATTGACAAGTATAGTCCTCGTTCGGAGCGTCTGGCAAGCAAAAAAACCTTGGTACGGGCCTCGCCCGAAGGATGAATGAACGGGAATCAGTCCTCGTCTTTCACGTCGTAGCTTTCCGGTACGGTCTCATGGCGGGCTGTTTCCTCATACTCCCGCAGCCTGCGCAACTCCTCCAGATGGTGCTGGAACTGATGCTTGTTGATGATGTACTCGTTGCCGTCGTGCAACGCCCGGATTCGTCCTTCCTTGATCTTTTCCAAAATGAACGTCACCGGCAGTTCGAGATACTCTGCCGTCTCTTCGACGGTCAAATACGTCTTGTTCTCTTTCAATCTGGCCTCCAGTTCCGCTTTCTGCCGTTCGTAGCCTGGCTTGCCCAGCAAGGCAAACATGTTCTCCTTGTACGCTTCTACTCCCGGCTGGTCGAACGGATTGACGCCGAGTAAATAGCCGCTGATCCCGCACGCCTTTTCAAAGAAGTAGATCAGGGCGCCCAGATGGTAGGCTGTCGCCTTGGGAATTTCCACCAGAAGGTTCGGGACGCCGCCATCCACATGGGCCAATACCGTTCCTTCAAAAGCCTTTTTATTGACAAAACCCATCTGCTTGCCCGTCAGAAAATTCAATCCGTCCACATCGGCCGGGTCTTCCTGCACGGTTACGTCCACAGACGGCGTTCTCACCGAGATGACAGTCTCAAACAATTGCCGCATGCCATCCTGTATGTACTGGCCAAGCGAGTGCAAGTCGGTCGAAAACTCGGCGGACGCCGGAAAAATACCTTTTCCGTCCTTGCCTTCCGATTCGCCGAAAAGCTGCTTCCACCATTCCGAGAAGTAGCGGAATTGCGGCTCGTAGCTGACCAGAAGCTCGACCGTCTTGCCTTTTCGGTACAAGACGTTGCGAATCGCCGCATACTGGTAGCACTCGTTTTCCGCCAGATCCTGCTGCATGTAGCGCCGCCGGGCATCTGCCGCACCCTGCATGAGCGCGTCCAGATCCGCCCCGCTGACTGCGATCGGCAAAAGTCCCACGGGAGTCAGCACCGAGTATCGACCCCCCACGTCGTCCGGGATGACGAAAGTCTCATATCCTTCTTCATCCGCGAGCCTTTTCAGCGCCCCCCGCGCCCGGTCTGTCGTGACGTAGATGCGTTTCCTCGCGCCTTCTCGCCCGTACTTGCGAACCAGCCAGTCGCGGAACAGTCGAAAAGCAATTGCCGGCTCTGTAGTTGTCCCGGATTTGGAAATGACGTTGATCGACACTTCCTTGTCCTCCAGCACGTCCATCAAGTGCGAAACGTAGACCGGGCTGATGTTGTTGCCTACAAAATAAATTTCCGGGGTGCGCCGTTTGGATTTGGGCAGCAGATTGTAGAAGCTGTGCCCCAAAATGTCCAGTACGGCTTTTGCCCCCAGATATGAACCTCCGATTCCAATCACCAAAAGCACATCTGAATCAGACTGAATACGTGCTGCCGCTGTCCGAATCCGCTGGTACTCGGCACGATCGTACAGTTCGGGCAAGTCTACCCACCCGAGAAACTCTCTGCCTGGTCCTGTTTTCCTGTGCAGCATCTCATGCGCTTGTCCAATCGCCGGAGCGAGCAGCTCCCATTCATGTGGTTTGACAAAAGCAAGAGCATTGGAGTAATCAAAACGGATCGCTTGGTTCATGGCTCCCCTCCCAGGAACGTCATTTTTTCCTTATCTTATCACGGCTAAACGGCGGAAAGTACAATCCGTCAAAACATGACAAATTGCGACTTAAATAAAATTTTTTCGATACAGAAGCCATTTTTTCGACACGCTTCGCAAGGCAGCTTTCTTCACGATCTCGCCGCGACAGCGCGTATCTCTGCCAGCGTCTCCTGGTCCAGCTCCACGTCGGCAGCAGGCAGGATGCTTTCGACATGATCGGGCCTCCGCGCGCCGACGATCGCGCTGGTCAACGCCGGATGCGCCAGCACATAGGCAATCGCGAGCTGGGCGACGGTGATGTCCAGACGAGCGGCGATGCTCTTCAATTTCTCAACCCGGTCGATGTTTCGTTTCAGCGCCTCGCCCGTATACGCCTTGTGGCGGGAGCGCCAGTCCGTTTCCGCAAACGTGGAGCCGTACGTATACTTGCCCGACAACAGTCCGGAAGCGAGCGGGCTGTACGCTACGACCCCGATGCCACGCTCCAGGCAGAAAGGCAAAAGCTCCCGCTCCGCCTGCGGCACCAGGATGGAGTACGGCGGCTGCAGCGAGTCCACATGGCGGACGGCAAGCGACTGTTCGAGCAGCGGAATGTTGTAATTGCACAGTCCGATATAGCGCACCTTTCCGTCCTGGACGAGCCGCTCCATCGCCCGCATCGTTTCTTCCGCAGGAGCCTGCGCGTCCGTATCGGGATAGTGCATCTGGTACAAATCAATCGTATCGGTTCCCAGCCGGCGCAGGGAGGCTTCTGCTTCCCGCATGATGGAAGCGTACGTGCCGTTTTTGACAAGGCGGCGCTCCTCGTCCCACAAGTACCCGCACTTGGTCGCCAGCACGACCCTCTGGCGGTCCTTCCCCAGCGCCTTGCCGATCAGCTCCTCGGCATGTCCCAGACCGTAGACGGGAGCGGTATCAAAAAAGGTGATCCCGGCATCAAGCGCAGCGCGTACACTTTCCATCGACACCCGGTCGTCCTGCTCTCCCCAGGACATCTCCCAGTTGGCTCCGCCGATCGCCCACGAGCCAAAGCCGATCACCGAGATCATGGGGCCGTCTTTCCCGAGCTGGCGATATTTCATGGTGTCTCCTCCTTTTGCATCTACAGATGTTTTACCACTCCCTGGCCCCTTCCGTAAATGGCATCCCAGCGCTGGACTCGTGAAAAGAAGTGCCGGGGACGCTGCCGGGCAGGCATGAAAAGTAAAAAACAGGCACCCGCCAGCTACAGCTGCAGGTGCCTGCTTACGTCGGAAACGTATCCGTCATCAGCTTCAACAGAAAAAACAGCACAATACCAGCGCTCGCAACCGTCCACCAAACAGGCTTGCTGTCTGCCTTGCCTGTCTTGTAAATGCCGATCAGCTTCCAGGTGCCCACGGCCACACAGAGGAGACTGATCAGGAGCAGGATTGTCCCCATGATCTCCCTCCTTTCCCTCTCCTAGCTATATGGGAGGGAAGGAAAAAAAATCACTCCTTCGGCACATCCTTTTTGCCCAGCCTGTTTACGACCGCGCGTCCGCGCTGCTTGACCGACTCGTCCCTGACACTCAGCTCGCGCCTTTTCATCATGCCGTTTTTGGACGTATCCGGCCTCTCGTTCTGCCGTCCATCACGCATCAGCTGTACTTTCCTTTGCCTTTTTTGTCGTATTCCTCGAGCAGTTCGGCAAAGCTTTTGTTCTTTTCCCGCTCTTCCTGCTCGCGCCGTTTCTTCTCCGCCGCTTCCTGCGCCTGCCGCTCGCTTTCCGCTTTCATATCTTTTTCCAGCTGCTTCAATTTGCCAAGCGCGCTTTCATTCAGCATTTCCTTCAGGCTAATCCCGCTTTTGACCTCAGTGGCCCCCGCACTCTCCGAAGACGTGCGCTGCGGCTTGCGTTGCTGCTTTTTCGCCATCTGTGTTCCATTCCTTTCCTGTTCCTTATAATGCCCTCATTCAATGGCCGGCGGTTGGTCATACTAACTCCATCCGACATCAAAGAGGAGGGAATGACATGGTACGTAACAAGGCAAAAGACTTTGGAAAAACCGCCGAAATCCGCGGGCCCAAAGCCCAGTCCGAAGCTGTCCGATCTGACGGCTCCATTAATAGTGAACCACAAGAGCGGTTAAAAGAAAACCGTTAGACCCGCAAAACAGACCAAGCCGCCGATCCTATGGGACCCGGCGGTTTTTCCTGATGGTGCTCCCCGGCAAATGGGCAGCCGCACTGGTATAAGGGGGATGCGCTTGCAGCATCTTAAAACGAGGGAAGCCTGCCCACAAAGGAGGTCCTATGGATGGACAATGACAAACAGGAAAAGAAGGAAACCGACGACATCTCGATCGACGGCACGCTGCCGCATCAAATCAGCGCGCCGGATTTCAAGCATTCTTCCCGCTCGATCCAGAAGCCGTTCGTCAACGGATTTGGCGTCGTGATCGGAGACAGCCAGTACAATTCGCCACAGTCGCCGCTCAACAACTGGAGCACGCAGACCGATCCCGCCATCATGGCCGGAGACCAGTGGGTGCATCCGACGAACGACATCGGCTGGAACACGTACGAAAACCGGGAACTGCTGGAGGACGAACAGCCAGACGGCGCCCGCTTTATGCATCCGACCCATGACGTGAGCAAAGGCAAGGATTGACGCCGCCTTCGCAGCAGCCCATTCGGCACCGCTTCACTGCCGGATGGGCTTTTCGTTTGTGGTACAATGGGCGTTAATAAGAAGAGAGGAGCATACCCATGAGTATCACGTTACAGATCGAACCCGCATTCGCTCTCGCCTATCGCCGCTACGCCGAATTTCAGCCGGGCGATGTCCTGCGCCTGTACGTTCGGACGAGCGGCCCCGGCACCGGCGGCATGTTCTACGCCATCGAAAAGGACGCGCTTGCGGAAGGCGATGCCGTCTTTGACGTGGAAGGGCTGCGCTTCGTCATACGCCCGACCGATTTTTGGTACTTCGACGGCGGCCATTTGACCTACAATCCCGCTTTTGGCGAATACGGCTTTTCCTTTTCCAATCCCCGCCTGGAAGACTAGCCCGGAGGCTTCCCCTGTCAGGAAACTTTTTCCGGGGATCGCCGTATAAATCAATGACCGCCATGACGTATGGGAGGAACCTGGAATGAATAAAAGCCGTTCGGTCCTCTTGGCCATCGGTGCCTTTTTGCTGACCAACCTGAAATGGCTTCTGGGTATTCTGAAGTTTTCCAAATTCGGTGCGACCTTGCTTTCCATGGTCATCAGCTTGTGGGCGTACGCTGTCTTTTACGGCTGGAAATTCGCCCTTGCACTCGTCTATCTGATCTTCGTCCATGAGATGGGGCATTTGATCGCCGCCAAACGCAAAGGAATCGCCACATCTCCTGCCGTCTTTATCCCGTTCGCCGGCGCCTTCATCTCCATGAAGGACACGCCCAGAGACGCCAGTACGGAAGCGTACCTCGCCTACGGCGGCCCACTCGCCGGGACGATCGCCTTCCTGCCCGCGCTGCCGCTCTATTGGTGGACGCATGATCCATTCTGGGCGCTGGTCATTTACCTTGGGGCCTTGACCAACCTGTTCAACCTGCTGCCCGTCTCGCCGCTGGACGGCGGGCGCATCGTCTCGGTCCTGTCGACCAAAATCTGGTTCTTCGGCCTGGCAGGACTCGGCTTCATGCTGTTTGCACGGCCCAGCCCGATCCTGGTGCTTATCTTCATCTTCGGGCTGATTACGTGGTGGAAACGGATGCGCGAAGACTATCTGCATCAGGTGCTCCAGTATGAACGGACGCATCTGAACGACTTTCTGGACGAGATCGGACAATGGCCGCAGCTCGAGTCGTCCTGGAACAAGCGCATGCAGCTCGGCGAGGAAATCAGCCGCCTCGAGAAAGCCGTGCCGCCCCAGGGCTTGCTCGTCCCTTTCCTGCAGGACAACAAGCGCTTCAAGCGCGACCGCCTGCGTCTCGACAAAGTGTACCTGTACCGGAAGTGGGATTTGTTCAGGGAGTGGGAGCGCGAGCCCGTCCTGTTCCCGAGCGGAGATCCCTTCCAGCCCGCGCCGTCGGAAGTCTTGGCCGAAGCGAAGCAAAAAGCGTTGCAGCGGCTGGCGGAGGTCGATGAACAGATGCATCGGCTGACCACGTACTATACGGCTCCTGCTTCGACCAAGTGGAAGGTGCTTGTGGCCTACCTTGGCCTTGCCGCAGTGCTGTCCGGCTTTTTCGTGTACGGACAGCATATTCTCGGCGCAGGCCCGTTCTGAACCGCAGCCGTCCGGCCACTGCCGCCGGACGGCGTTTGACCATCTGTGACCTTCTAAGGCCGCAAAAACGCGCGATATGGTTATCTGACCGACGCTCTTGTATGGCAACAAGGCATCAGCACCCATCACGGAAAATTATCGCCTTTGTCGGCAGCCGGAAAACCCTGTAAAATAGGAAGTATACATTCATAACATTCCAGAGAGGATGACTATTTTCTTGGATAGCGTTCCGATAGTGCTCGACCTTTTGCTTGTCGTATTTCTTGTCTTTCTGAACGGCTTTTTCGTGGCCGCAGAGTTTGCTCTCGTCAAAGTCCGGCAAACCCGCCTGATCCAGTTGGTCAATGAAGGGAACAAACGAGCCGCCTTTGCCCAAAAAGTAACGCAAAAGCTGGATGCGTACATGTCTGCCTGCCAGGTCGGGATTACCCTGGCGTCGCTGGGTCTCGGTTGGGTCGGGGAACCGGCCATCGCCCACATGATCGTGGAACCGCTTCTGGGCTCGACGGGACTTCCTGATTACGCGGTCTCTGCCATCTCGCTCGGTGTCGCCTTTGCGATCATCACGTTCCTGCACATCGTACTGGGTGAACTGGCTCCGAAATCACTGGCTATTCAGAAAGCGGAAGCGACTTCGCTGTGGGTTGCTGCGCCATTAATGTTTTTCCATAAATTATTCTATCCGGCGATCTGGTTTTTGAACGGAACCGCCAACGCGCTCATGAAACGACTGGGACTGGAGCCGGTGTCGGAGCATGAAGCCGCGCATACGGAAGAAGAAATCCGCATTTTGGTGAACCAGAGCCACCAAAGCGGCCATATCGACCAGACCGAGCTCGCTCTGGTGGAGCACGTCTTTGACTTTTCCGAAACCTTGGCCCGGGAGACGATGATCCCGCGCATCGATATGGTTTGCTTATATACCTCGAATACGTTTGAGGAAAACCTGGAAATCATCCGCACCCAGCGACACACCCGTTTTCCTGTTGCGGACGATGACAAGGACAACATCATCGGGTTTGTCCATGCGACTGATTTTTACCTGTCCGCCCTGCAAGACGGCCAAGCCGATCTGGCAAAACTGCTCCGTCCGGTGCTGACCGTTCCGGAGACAATGGAGATCAGCACCGTCCTGCGCCTGATGCAGAAAAAACGTTCGCAGCTGGCTATCGTCATCGACGAGTACGGCGGGACGGCGGGTCTGGTGACGATGGAAGACATCCTGGAAGAAATCGTCGGCGACATTCAGGACGAATTTGACGAAGAACTCCCGGAAATCGAAAAAGTGGAGAACGGTCTCTCCGTGTCCGGTATGCTGACCCTCGCCGATCTGAACGACCATCTGCCGTTTGAGTTGGAGTCGGAAGATGTGGACACGATCGGGGGCTGGTTGTACAGCCAGCTGGAGGAAGAGATTGCCGTCGGTGCCTTTGTCGAATGGGAGAGCTACCTGTTCACCGTCAAGCAAATGGACAATCACCGCGTGACCCGCGTCCTGATCACGCCCTTGCCTCCCCAGGAAGAAGAGGCTTCCGAAGAGCTGCAGACCGTATCGTAACCGCGAAAGCAAAAAACAAACACAGCGCCCCCTTCCAGCCGCTCAGGTATCGGAAGGGGGCGCTGAGCCTTCTATCGCTTGTCGCAAAAGAGAAGCATTGAAAATGGCAGGCATGGAGGAAGCCTCCCTCCTGCCGGTTTCCGCTGTCAGGAAACGAGCTTGAGGCCGACCACCGAGACGATGACCAGCGCGATGCAGACGATGCGCAGTTTGTCCCGCGGCTCGCCGTGCACCAGCATCCCGACCAGGGTGCCGCCGACAGTGCCGATCCCGGTCCAGACGGCGTAGGCTGTCCCCATCGCGATTTCCCGCATCGCTACGGAAAGCAGCAGAAAGCTAAGGGTAAAGCCTCCTGCCAGCACGAGCCAGGAGCGAAGCGACGGCTTTTGGTTGACCAGCGTAATCCCGGTGACGCCGATCACTTCACAGCAGCCGGCCAAAATCAGCGCGACCCATGCCATGCCGCTTCCCCCTCCTCTTGCGGTATCCGGTCTGGCTCACGCGTCGCCAGCTTCAAGCCGATGATGCCCGCCAAGAGCAGCGCGATCCAGCCGATTTTGACCCAACTGAACGGCTCGCCGAACCACACCATCTCGACGATAACCGTCCCCGCCGTCCCCAGCCCCACGAACACGGCGTACACGGTGCTCGTCGGCAGCTTTTTCCCGGAGTAGATCAGCACGACAAAGCTGGCCAAAATGGCGAGCGCGGTCAAAATCCACTCCATCCAATTGTTCCCATACTTCAGCCCCGCCACCCATGCGAACTCGAACAAGGCTGCAACCACGACCAGAAGCCAGTGTCTCCCCATCGTTCATGCTCTCCTCTCTATACCCGCATCCTGCCCCGCACCCATCGGCGGCGCATCGCCCGCGACGCAAAGAAAAAAAGCCGCGGTCGAATAACATTTCGCTATTCTCCCGGGCTTTTGTCCCTCCGTGACACGGCTGCGCCGTGGGTTTTCTCTCGGACCAGACCGGATGCTGACCATCCGCGGAACCCTAGAAAACACTGCGGTATGAAATTGGGTTTGTTTTCTGACTGATTGGTTTACCTTAGCACATTTGCTCTGGCCGTTCAATGGAAGCTGCTGGACGACTGCCTAGAAAAAGGACAGCCCGATGGCGAAGATGACGCCGGATACCAGCAGGGTAGTCACGCAGTAGCCCATGATGTCGCGCACGCCCAAGCCCGCGATCGCGAGTGCCGGCAGCGCCCAGAACGGCTGCGCCATGTTCATCCACGCTTCCCCGTAGGCAATTGCCATGGCCGCAATACCGCTGTCCACGCCCAGCTGCTGTGCCGCCGGCATGATGAACGGACCTTGGACGACCCAGTGTCCGCCGCCGGACGGAACGAAGAAGTTCACGAAGCCGGAGCTGAGGAAGGCGAGGAACGGGAACGTCTCCGGCGTGGAAATGGAGATGAAGGCGTTGGTCATCATCCCGCCCAGGCCAGACTGTTCCATCATGCCTTGAATCCCTGCGTAGAACGGGAACTGGATCAAAATTCCAGCCGTCCCTTTGGCAGCGTTTCCAACTGCTTTCATGTACGAGAGCGGCGTTCCGTGCAGCAGCAGACCCGTGATGAAGAAGAGCAGGTTGACGGTGTTGATGTCGACTTTGAAGCCTTTGTTTGCAAAGTAGTAGATCAGGAATGCGTAACCGAGCGCGCAGATGATGAGCGTCAAAATCCGGCTGTTTTCCACGACGGTCGCAAACGTTTTTTCAGAGGGCGCTGCATTGACGGCAGTCGCTGCGACTTCCTCTTTGGCGAACAGCTGCGGGTCGATTTCCACCACTTCTTTGCCGGTCGGCATCATCAGGCGGGTCATGATCGGCAGAGCGATCAGCAGGGCAACAGTAATGAACAGGTTGTAGCCCGAAAAGATCGTATCGGTCAGCGGGATCAGACCGACCGTTTTTTCCATCGGATTGCCAGCGGTAGCCGCAGTCAGCGGAACGGAGCCGGAGAGACCGCCGTGCCAGGTCAGAAAGCCGATGTACGCACAGGCGATCAGGAAACGGTAGTCAGAGCCTTTCACGCGCTTCGCCACTTCTTTGGCAAACAGCGCTCCAACGATCAGGCCAAAGCCCCAGTTGAGCAGACAGGCGATGGCGGAGCCCAGGGTGACGAGAATGACGCCTTGGGTCGGTGTTTTGGCGATGCCGGCGAGCCGGGTCAAGCCTCTGCTGACGAGCGGAGAGCTTGCCAAAGCGTGTCCGGTTACCAGGACGAGGGCCATCTGCATGGCAAATGCGAGCAGATTCCAGAAGCCATTTCCCCAAAATTGGACCATCTCGATCGGGCCGTGATCGGTAAAGATGAGACCGGATGCAAACAAAATGATCGTGAGAATGAGAGCGAATACGAACGGATCGGGCAAATACTTTTGCACCAGGGTCGAGAAAAAACGTGATAACGCTTTCATAATTGTCCTCCTTGCTTCTATGTGCGGATACCCCTCCAACACCTACAAGAATCGTGCCAACCGCTTCGCCGACGCACCATGACGCCATTGGCCGGTTCTGTCCGCTCGCGCAAAACGCCGGGAAAACGGGCAGTGGAAAGTGTTCTGGAGCTGCCTTGGCTGCACGCGGTACTTGTCCCGCACAGCGGCTTGTACGTGCCTGAACGAACAAAAAGTGTGTAAAAAGTAAACCTTCCGCCTACTTTTTACACACTTCTTCTTCATTCTTCCGATACGTCGATCCCGTACATGTCCATCTTGTACAGCAGCGCGCTGCGCGAAATGCCCAGCCGCCTGGACGTGCGCTGACGGTTTCCTTTTTCCCGCTGGAGCGCGCGCGTGATCGCTTCCTTTTCGACCTCCTGGAGGATGTCCTTCATCGGCCGGTCCTCCAGGCGCACGCCGAATGTATCCTGTCCGTCCGCTCCCTCCTGGCACGTCTCCTCCAGGTACGCCTGAATGTGCTCAGGCAGAATCGCCGGGCCGCTTGCCAGCACGACCGCCCGCTCGATCGCGTTTTCCAGCTGCCGCACATTGCCGGGCCAATGATAGTTGTTCAGCACATCCACTGCCGCCGGCGACAGGTAGCAGCCCTCCTTGCCCGTCTCCCGCCCGTATTTGTGCAAAAAGTGCCGGATGAGCAAAGGAATATCTTCCCTGCGGTCGCGCAGCGGCGGCATCTGGATCGGGACGACGTTCAGCCGGTAATACAAATCTTCGCGGAACAGCTGCTGGCGGATGCGCTCCCGCAGATCGCGGTTGGTCGCGGCGATGATGCGCACGTCGACTGGGATGGGCTCCACTCCCCCGAGCCTGACAATCGTCCGCTCCTGCAAGACGCGCAGCAGCTTGACTTGCAGCGGAGGCGTCAGCTCCCCCACTTCGTCGAGGAACAGCGTCCCTCCGTCGGCCGCTTCAAACAGCCCCTGCTTCCGTCCGACTGCTCCCGTAAAGGCCCCCCGCTCATACCCGAACAGCTCGCTCTCCAGCAGCTTTTCCGGGATGGCCCCGCAGTTGACGGGAATCAGCGGCCGATCCTTGCGCGGGCTGTTCAGATGGATCGCCCTCGCGATCAGCTCCTTGCCTGTCCCGCTCTCGCCCTGAATCAGCACCGTTGCCTTTGACATGCTGACTTTGCCTACCAGCTTGTACACCTCTTGCATCGCCGGGCTGAGTCCAACCAGAAATCCCGCGTCGTCCGGCTGCTCCTCCTGGGCGGGGTGCACGCTGCCGTCTTCGTCTCCGCCTGCTTCGGGCTGCTGCAAGGCTTTTCCTACCACCTGCTTGACCTGTGCGAGGTCAAACGGCTTTTGCACGTAGTCGTACGCACCGAGCCGCATCGCTTCCATCACGTCGTTGGCGGAACCGTACGCAGTCATCATGACCACGCTGGGAATCGGCCCCTTGCGCTGCTTCAGACGGCGCAGCGTCTCCATCCCGTCCAACTCCGGCATGCGCAAATCAAGCAGCATCACCTGCGGCTGGTAGTCGTCCAGCTGGGCCAGCGCCTCCGCTCCGCTCGCCGCTTCTTTCGTCTCGTAGCCCGCCTTGCGCAAGCTCGTGGACAACGCCTTTCTCACATTGGCTTCATCGTCGACCAACAGAATACGTCTATTCATCGTCTTCCTCCTCCCACCTGCCCGGCAGCGCCACGGTAAACCGGACGCCCCCCGGAACATTTTGCGCAGTAATATGGCCGCCGTAGGCATGCACGATCCTCTGGGAAATAGCCAGTCCAAGCCCTGCCCCTGACGGCTTCGTCGTATAGAACGGCTCAAACACGGAGAGCAGATGCTCTTCTGCAATCGGCTCGCCTTCGTTCGTCACGTGCACGCACGCCTGATCGCCGTCCATCTCCGTCTGAATTTGCACAATCCCGCCGTTTGGCATCGCCTGGATCGCATTCATCAAAATATTCAGGAACACCTGCTTCAACAAGTCAGGCGAAGCAAGGACGTACGGGGCATGGTCGCCGTAGCAGCGCTCCACTGAAATGCCTTTGGCGGCGGCGCTCCGCTCGACCAGCATCACGGTCTGATTGATGACGTCCCAGACGTGGATCGGGACGTGGGCTTCCTCATTGGGCCGGGTAAAGAGCAGCAGTTCGTCCGCGAACCGGTTCAGCCGCTCCACTTCCTCCACGATGATCTCCGTGTACTCCCGGCTGGCGTGCTCCTGCGGCAAATCTTCCTCGATAATCTGGGCAAACGCCTTGATCGACGTAAGCGGATTGCGCACCTCGTGAGCGATGCTGGCAGCCCACTCGCCGATCACAGCCAGCCGTTCCGCCTGGGCAAGCCGCAGCTCCATCCGTTTCCACTGCGTCCGTTCGTCGAGCACCACGATCACCCCCAGCACCTGTTCCGTCGGGCTCATCCAGATGGACGTTGCGACCTTCACATACCGCCGCCCCGTCTCCGGATGGACGTATTCCCACTCCGCATCCCGGATCGTCTGTCCGTGCCGGAGCGTCTCCGTCAGCAGATCAACGAATGACGGGCTCTGTGCAAATACGTCCGTGTACATCCGCCCCATGACCTGTTCGGCGGGCCATCCCGTTATTTTGGCGGCAGCCTCGTTCCAGGAAGTGACCCTGCCCTGGTCGTCCAGGGCAAGTACGCCGCTGTCCATGCTTTGCATGATCGTCTCCGTATGCGTCCGGCTCGCCTGCAGGTCTCCTGCCATTTTGTTGATCGCCTGGAAGATTTCCCCCGGCTCCCCGGCCAGCCGTCTCATGCGAAAGGACAGGTCCAGACTGATCGCCCGCAGGCCCGCCTTGATTTCCTCCAGCAGCGCCTCCAGCCGGTGGACCATCAGACCGCTGGCTCCCGCCGCGATCAGGCAGCCGATTCCCGAGATGAGGTAAATGATTCTGCGCATTCCAGCGAGCTGCACGTCAATATTGCTCATCAGCTCGTTCGCCCACGTATAGCCGATGGTCTTCCCGTCCCGCTTCAGCGGGTACATCGCGTTCATGATGTTGCCCCGCACCTGCTGCCCGATGGCGACCTCGGGCTTGCCGCTCTCCATCACGAGCCGCCCGAGATGGTCAGGGGAGATCGATTCGCCGACATGGAACTTCAATTCCTGGCTGGGCCCGTAGGTGACGATGGCATCCAGATCGGCGGCGTAGTACCCGACACCAACCCCGGGATGCTCGGCCGCGATCCGGTCTGTAAGCGGTTGCAGCGCCTGGTTCAAATACGCGATTTTTTGCGCCCGCGACGCTTCCTGCACGCCGAGCCTCCGGGCCAGGTCGTCGTAATCTTTGGGCAGCGCGAAATCAAGCTGCTGCGTAATGGCGATCAGCTTTTGCTTTTTTTCCTCCAGCAGGGCTTGCTCAGCCGCATGCAGCAGCACCAGCCCTGTAATCAAAATCGGCAGGATCGTCACCGCCACCACCGAAGCGATCAGTCGTATCCGATAAAAGTTGGCTTTCACTGTTCATTCCTCGCTCTTCCTTACCGCATCTATGTTATTCTATCATAGAGAACACGAACTATTACCTGGCTAACAAAAAAGGAGCACGATCATGACTCGCGTATTATTTGTCTGTCTCGGAAACATCTGCCGGTCTCCGATGGCGGAAGCGGTCTTTCGCCATCTCGTCGAACAGGAGGGCTTGGCCGCAGAAATCTCCATCGACTCGGCCGGGATTGGCGGCTGGCACGCAGGGGAACGCCCGCACGCGGGGACGCAAAAGATCCTGAACGAGAAGGGCATCGCCCACGACACCTTGCGCGCCCGCCAGATCACGCCCGACGATTTTGCCGCCTTCGACTACGTCGTTTGCATGGATGAGGAAAACCTGTCCGCTCTGCAGCGAATGGCTCCCGCCGGCAAAAAGGTGTACCGGCTGCTCGATTTCGCCTCGGCGGCCAAGGAGCAAAACGTGGAAGACCCGTACTACACCGGTCGCTTTGCCTACGTCTACGAACTCGTCGAGGACGGCTGCCGCGGGCTTCTGGCGCATATTCAAAAGCAAAAGGGATAGCCCCTCGCCCGGTGGCTATCCCTTTTTGCATGCTTTTGCCTGGTCGCGTGTTTACACGGCTACGGTCGCAAACTCTGTCTGGTCCCGCAGCCATTTGACGGTGCTGCCGATCAGCCGCTGGTAGCTGTCAGCAGAGGAGAAGGTATGGTCCCCGCCGATGATGATCTCGGTCTCGCAGCTGCCTCTCCGGCGCAAGCGAAGCTCCCGTTCGTAATGGAACATCGCGTCGACCGAGATGACGTCGTCCCGGTTGCCGTGCAAGAGCAGGACTTCTCCCTCGTACTGCTTGGCCTGGCGAAGCGGGAGCGCACCGCTCAGCGACTGGAAGAAGCGGTCCTGGAGCAGGTAGCCGTGATGGTCCGTTCTGCCGAGCAGCAAGGCTTCCTGGTACTCTTTTTCGCCCACGATGCGGACGATGTCGTCGTACGGCCGGGCGACTGCGGCCCAGAGCACGAGCGAGGAAATCCGCTTGTCCTGGCTCGCCGTCAGCATGGCGACGGCACCGCCCAGGCTGTGGCCGATGAGGCTGACGCGCTCGGGATCGATCTGGTCCAGACGAAACGCGTAGTCGAGAACGTCGCGCGTCTGGGTGAGCAGGACGTCAAGCCCCCCTGCCCCGTAATCGCCGCCGCTCTCGCCGCATCCCCCGTAGTCAAAGCGCAGCACGGCAAATCCGCTGGCGGTCAGTTCTCTGGCGGCCTTGACAAACAAACGGTCGACCCCGATGCGGCTGCCGATGAAGCCATGGCAGATGATGACAAGCGGATGCTTTGCGGGAGCACGGTCCCCCGTTTCGTCCGGTACATGCAGGGTAGCCGCCAGGTTGATGTCCCCGCTTGGAATGTACAAAGTCCGTTCCATTTGAACACACCTCATTTATTTTCAGTAATCCGAGTAGTTTACTTTGTTATGTACATTATGCTGGATGGCCGGGCTTTTGTCAAGAAAGATGACAGGTCAGGACAGGAGGCCGCTACGACTCCGCATTCCGATCGTCTGGGGATCACTCGCGCTTTTTATAAAAATAGAGCAATCCCTCCCTTTGTTCCGGCTCTCGCGTAAATCCCAGTTTCTCCAGCAATTTTTGTGATCGGTGATTCGCCGGATCAACTGTGGCATCCATCATGGTCAGTCCCAAATGGAAAAAGCCGAACGGAACCACCGCTTTCATTGCTTCATGCATGAACCCTTTTCCCCAGTATTGTCTGGATAGATCAAACCCTACTTCTGCTGTAAATCCTTCCCCCGTTTGTCTTAGACAATGAAATCCACAGGTACCGATAAGTTCTTGCGTCTCCTTATCAAACAGCCCCCAACGACAGCCTGCATCCAGTATGTGAAACCTGATGATTTCTTCGGCCTCTTTTACATCCTTGCACGGTTCAATGTCCATAAACCTTGTGACAGCTTCTTGAGAGAAGTGTTTCTATACGGCTTCAGCGTCCTGAAAGGTGAGAATCCGCAGATGTATTCTCCCTGTTTCTAATGCTGGATAATCGAATTTTTGATCCGCCACTTCGCCACTCCTTTTCTTTTTCCCCTTCCACCCCGTAACGCGAATGAATGTCTTCAAGCGATGCGCTCTCCATTCGGCTCGATACAGGAAAGGGATAGCACCCGCCGGGCTATCCCTCTTGTTTATGGAGTTGTTATCGTATTCTTCGGCGGAGAAGCCAGATCGCGCAAGATTGCGACTTCTACCCGCCTGTTTTTCGCTCGGCCTTCCGCCGTCGCGTTGGATGCGACCGGGTGGTATTCGCCCATCCCGGTAGCGCTGAATTTGGTCGGATTGAGTTTCGGGTTTTCCAGCAATACTTTGAGGAAATTAACCGCACGTTTCGCGCTCAAATCCCAGTTGGACGGAAAATCGGCCCGATGGATCGGTACGTTGTCCGTGTGTCCGGTTACGGTGACCTTTTTCGGATGGGGAACGAGCATCGCTGCCATCTCCGTCGCGAGTTTCCGCGCTTCTGGCTTGAGATCGGCCTTTCCGGAGTCGAACAGCGCATTGTCGAGGATCGTAATGAGCAGCCCTTCTTCCGTCATCCTGGTCTGGAGCTTGTCCTGCAGTTTGTTTTTCTGTATGTAGCCTTCCAGCTGCGACTGCAGGTTTTTCAAGTCCTGCGTCTCTTTGCGCACGGCTTCCTCCAGCTTTTTCTCCTCTTCGGTCTTCGGCTCTTCCGCTTCCTGCGCGCCTTTGTGGATCGTCTGCTGGGCCATGACCGGATCGAGCGGCACCGGGCTCGGCTGGTTCAGGACGCCTGTCCCGCCATTTAACGCCACGCTGAATGACTTCACCATCTGATCGAACTTTTTCGCATCCATCTCGCTGGAGGCAAACAGGACGATGAACAGAGCAAGCAGCAAGGTGAGCAGATCAGAGTAGGGCACCAGCCAAGTCTCGTCCATGTGCTCTTCATGCCCGGAATGTCGTTTGGATCGCTTAGCCATTGGCTACTGCAGCTCCTTCCTCCTTCTTCTCTTCTTCCTTCGCCTCGACACGCTCTTTGTACGGAATGTACACGAGCAGCTTTTGTTCGATCGCTGCCGGAGAAACCCCGGCCTGGATGGAAAGAAGACCTTCCACCATGATCTTTTTGATCTCGATTTCCTGCTTGGATTTTCGTTTCAACTTGTTCGCAAAAGGGTGCCACAACACGTATCCCGTAAAAATACCGAGCAAGGTAGCGACGAACGCAGCCGCGATGGATATGCCCAGCACATCTGTGTCGCTCAAGTTGCCAAGCGCAGCGATCAGCCCGACTACGGCGCCCAGTACCCCAAGGGTCGGCGCATAGCTGCCCGCCTGACTGAATACCAGTGCTCCTGCCTGGTGGCGTTCTTCGATAGCGTGGATTTCCTCGTTCAATACATCCCGTACGAAGTCAGGCTCTCCACCGTCGATAATCATCTTCATGCCGTTCCGCAAAAAAGGATCTTCAATCTCGTCGGAGGTGTTTTCAAGAGCGAGCAAACCTTCACGACGGGCGATGGATGCCCAGTTCATAAACTGGCCGATCAGCTCGCGCTTGTTGGGCAGCTTCTGCTCGGTAAACACAACCTTGAAAAGGGCGGGAATCCTTTTGACTTCCGACAACGGAAACGCGTTGAAAATAGAGGCAGTCGTCCCTACGATAATAATCATGAATGCAGCCGGGTTAATCAATGCAGAGGGACTGGCGTGCTTCAAAATCATCCCGACAATTAATGCGACAACACCTAGTGCGATACCTATCAAGGTCGACTTTTCCATCGTGACACTCCCTACTTCCATAATCGAAATCTGTCTACTATATGGTTTCGGTAAATTTCGCCCGGATTGTGAGAGTAAGTTGGGGGAAAAGAGGAACTCTTTTCCGAAAAGCCCGCGATCCTCGCCCGCAAAGAGCAGACTTGGACTGACTGCCTCACGTCTCCGAGCGGAATGTCTTGCCCAATTCCGCGCCGAGTCCGAAATAATGGCGGAAATTGTAGATGAGCGGATTCCAGTCCCGGGGGCTGACGTAGCGATCGCCGATGACGATGCGCTCTTCCGCATGCACATGCCGCACATCTGTCTCCACGATGGCAAATCCCCCCTCCCCTTCCGAGCGAATGATCTGCCTGACGACTGCTTCGAGCTGGAGAGGACATTCGGCGATGCGCTCAGGGCGGACCGATACCGATTTCATTGGCGTGAGGGATGCGGCAGCGAACTTGTCCTTTTCCCAGCGAAACCCGAGCTGCTCTTTGTATGGCGGGACGGGGAAGAGTCCGGTCAGGGAAGCAAGCGCCTCGACCTTGCGCCACATCCCCGCATCCGGCAGGTTGATGACACATTCCGCACGCTCGCACAGATTCGCAAAGCCCTGCGAGCCTACCCCCAGGCCGAGCACGACCGATTGGCCGAGCGCCCAGGAAGAGGAAAGCGGCGTGATATTGGTGGAGCCGTCCGGGTTTTCTGTCGACAGCAATACGACTGGCGCTCCGTAGTACAATATTTTCGGCTGAATCGTGACATGTGCCATAGCGCATTCTCCTTTGCAAACGAGTGGCGTTTTCCCAGCCATTCTACCTTGCCAACATTTCCGTCTGCATCGAAGTATGCCTGTACGCTTTGCAAAAATCCGAAAAGCACATCTCGATTTCCTGATGCTCTTGCAGGATAATAAACATAATTATTTCTATATGCTTACGATCACTATTGGGGGGATACGTATGGAGCACTACGATGTCATCATTGCCGGAGCAGGATCGATGGGCATGGCTGCCGGTTACTATCTGGCGAAGCAGGGCGTGCGCACCCTCATGCTGGATGCCTGGGACCCGCCGCACACGATGGGCAGCCACCACGGCGACACCCGCATCATCCGCCACGCCTACGGGGAAGGCAAGCAGTACGTTCCGCTCGTCTTGCGCGCCCAAGAGCTGTGGCTTGAGTTGCAGAAGGCTGCCGGGACCAAACTGTTCGAGCAGACAGGCGTGCTCAGCGCAGGGCCGACAGACTGCCCCTTCCTGCAGGAGCTGCGGGAGAGCGCCAGGGCGTATTCCCTCCCTCTGGAAGTATTGCAGGCGGCAGAGGTCAACAAGCGCTGGCCCGGCATTCTGCTGCCGGACGATTATTACGCCTGCCTGGAACCTTCCTCTGGTGTCCTTTATGCGGAAGCATGCATCACCTCCTACCGCGAGCAGGCGCTTGCCGCTGGTGCCCGGCTGCTGACCAACACGCCCGTGACCAGCCTCTCTCCGGACGGCGCAGGGGTCATCGTCCATACAGCGAGCGGCACCTATCGCGGGGAGAGGCTGCTGCTTAGCGCCGGTGCGTGGAATCCCGCCCTGCTCGCTTCTCTCGGCCTGAAGCTGCCGCTCGTCCCGACCCGCAAAACCGTCGCCTGGTTCGGAGCAGACGAGGAACTGTACAGCGCAGACCGGTTCCCCGCATTTATTTTCAATCTGGAAGAGTCTATGTACTACGGATTTCCGAGCATCGATCAGGCGGGTGTCAAGATCGGCAGGCACGACGGAGGAATCGAGATCGACCCCGATCAGTTGGAGCGGACATTCGGTGCCTTCCTGTCCGATGAGGGCGATGTCCGCGCCTTTCTGGAGACGTACATGCCGCAGGCAGCAGGGCCGCTGCGCCAAGGCCGCGTGTGCATCTACACGATGACGCCGGACGAGCATTTCATCATCGACCGCCATCCGGACTATCCGCAGATCGTGATCGCCGCGGGATTTTCCGGCCACGGCTTCAAATTTGCCAGCGCGGTCGGAGAAGCCGCCAGCGAACTGCTCACCCGCGGCTCGTCCACGTACGATCTGTCCATGTTCTCTCTCAGGCGTTTTTGCGACTGAACGGAAAACAGCCTCGCTGCCGCAACCATAGGCGCGAGGCTGCTTTTTTGCACAGCGATGGCTTCGGCTGCGCCGTAGCCTGGCAAGCCGTTTTTTCTGCTCATCCCTCCCAGCGCGAAGATCCGGCCCTGGCAAAAATGCGTGCGCTCACGCCTTGCATGCGCCCTGACATTCCGGGCGGATTATCGTTGAACGCCGACAGGTAGGCAAAGCCGGGCCTGGTGGCTTGCCGGACGAGAAAGGCAGATCGCGTCGCTCCCCTGATTCTCTCCCCGTTCAGGAAGTCGATCAGTTCCTCTGCGGTCTTGATTCCGGCACCGTGCCCGTAATACAGCCCTCTCCCCAGATCCACCGCGTTCTCTCCCTGCCACCACGGCTTTGCCGGGTTGTAGTCCGGGTTGGCAAAGTAAAGGATGTCGCCTGGCAAAAACGTGCCCGTAACCGCCGTCTGCAAGTCAAGGTCCTTGTCATAGCGCCAGTCGTAGAGCAAAATATCGGCGAACATCCGTTCAAAATCCGCTTGCCTGATCGACCGCAGCGCAGCGTGGTACATGATAATCACCATCGCGGTGGCACATTCTGTCGCATACAGATGGCCGTTCCGGAAGATGTCGATGATGCCTTGCGAGGGCAGGACGCCGCTGCGCAGCCGGAACCCGCCCAGCTCCGTCCGGTGCCAGTACGCCTCGTTGCAGCGCGAATCCTCAAAAGTAGAAAAAGCGAGCCCGCTTGTGTTGAGCGCCCTGGCCGATCTCACCAAATGATCCCGCATCTTCAATTCAAACTGCAGCATCTCCGGTGTCGGATAGTCAAAGGTCTCCGGGCTGCGCGCCATCTTCTCGACTATCTCGGTCTGCACCGCGTTCAATCTCCAGCTCGACGCCAGCGAAGACGGGTTGACCTGCGTTCCGGCAATCAGAATCATGGGTATCCCCCTTCTCGCACTCCATTACGAATATGTCTATGCACAGGTCCAGCGCGATGTGAGACCGGAAAACCGGGCTGCCTCAAACCTTTCCGGGGAGCTTTTGGCGCAATGCAAAAATCCCGCCTGGTAGCCAGACGGGATCGTTCACTCATATTTCAACCTGCTTGAACGCGGGCTTTTTTTCAGCGATACATGCTTCAGACTCGGGAACAAGGGCGGTTATAATGTATTTTGTCATGTATAACAGTATAATAAATGATTGAAACTTCATGCAGGAGGTAACAATGAAGGCAACCATTACAAGTTTGACACTTGTTTTCAGTCTCGTTTTCCTCTCTGGTTGTTCCCATAATACGTTGAGTGAAAGTGATACAACCTATCGAGATATGCTCTTGTCGGATGCAGAAATAAACTATTTTGTTCAAATTTCCAATGAGTACACCTACATTTCAGTCATTGATGGACTACTTCGCAAATACAATCCAGACGACGTCTCAACTTTCGGTTATCTCGAACAAACTGTAGGTGCCATAAAATTATGGGAACATACCTATCCATACGAACCAGGACGTATGGTCACTTTGAAAAATTTAGACTTGTCCATCCGCGATGAACTGATTAAACAAAAAGATGCAGAAGAACTTAATTTCATCATATCTAAACTTCGTAAAACGATCCAAGAGGTAAGTGAACGGGTTCTCGAACCACTGGCAGAGCAACACGAGCAACGAATTTCTTTTACCGCTAAACAGACTATACAAAAAGTCCAAAACGAATTGTCGGTGCTGCGTTTGAACATGTCAGTATTGGACCAAGCTCAATCAAGCAAGTTCAATCGAGATAGCGATAGCTATACGATACAATTGAATCGTTCATTCAATAAAATCAATCAAAGTTTAGATAAAATAAACTCCATTCTCGCATCAAAGTAAAGATACCCAGATCTGCCTTCGTAGGATTTTACCATTCCAGAGTCGATTATCAAACGCTAAAAAATGACACCGGATTCCTGATCTCGGTGTCATTTTTTGTTACGGCAGAAGGTCTGCACGGCGGCATTTTGCGGTGCCACTCTTCCTGTCAGCCCCTTATACCCCCATCCAAGACAAAATGACCGGCAGGAGCAGAAACGCCCATGCTACTGTCATGACTGCCCCGGCGATAACGGCGAGCGTCGCGCTGCTGCCTTCCAGTTCGCCCTGCTCCATCGCCTTTGCCATGCCGAGCACATGTGCGCCCATGCCGTACATCAGGCCGATGGACACTGGATGGCGCAGCCTCATTCGCCGGATGAGGACCGGTGCCCAGAAGACGCCGGCAAAGCTGGTCAGCATCACGAACAGCGCCGTCAGGCTCGAAATGCCGCCGATGGACTCCGACAGCCCGACCGCGATCGGCAATGTAATGGAGCGCGGAATGACGCTGATCGCCGCTTCTTGCCCCAGACCGAGCAGCATGGTCGTCGAGACTCCGGCGAGGATGGCGATCAGCGAACCGGTGGCGAGGCTGCCTACGATCATCCGCCAGTGCGAGACGAGAATCGGCCAGTTGCGGTAAAGCGGGATGGCAAAGGCGACGGTGACAGCCCCCAGCATCTCGCTCAACAGACCCGTCCCTTCCTGATAAGCGGAATAGGGGGTATCCGTCGCGAGCAGCAGGGCAATCACCCCCAAAGGCGCAACGATCGCAGGGGATAACAGCAAGCTCGGCCATTTGCGATTTAACCGTTTGGCAGCCGCAAAAAAGAGAACGGTCACGAGAAGACTACCCATGTTCCACAGAGTCACGCCGTTTCACCTCACCCAGATTGAACAGCCGTTCAGCAACGGCGCCTGTTGAAATCATCACGAACGCCGACCCGCTCACGACGACGATCAGCACGAGCAACCCTTTGATCCCGAGCAGCCACGGATATTGCATGATGCCTGTAATGGCCGGGACGAAAAACAAAATCATCTGCGAGAACAGCAGCGCAGCGCCCGCCTCAACCCAGCGCAGGCGAATCCAGCCGCGATGCAGGCAGAGGAACAGCAAGCCCATGCCGATCAGACTGCCGGGAACAGGCAGCTGCCATGCCTGGGCAAGCCATTTTCCCACCCACGCAAACACGAGCAGCAGCAGCACCTGCGGCAACGCCAAAAACCATGATTTCATCCTGACCACCCCGAATTCCCTAGTTGGTAGGTTTATTCTAGCTGGTCACGATACTATTCGTACAATACATAAAGATCATAAAATCCATTCCGATTGGTTATAGCCCCAGATGCTCTTTGGCAAAAGCGATAAACGCCCGTGCCGCGTGCGACAAATAACGGTCCTTCCGATAGATGAGGGCGTACTGCCAGTCGATCACCGGATGGGAGATGTCCACCGTGCGCAGCTCGCTGTTGTTCAGGCGGCGCACGATGGAGCGGGGTACGAGCGAGATCCCCAGCTGCGTCGCCACCAGCTCCCCGACGAAATCCCACAGCGAGCTCATGTAGGCCACCTGCGGTTCAAAGCCGGAGCGCAGACATGCCTGCTTGACCACGTCGTGGATGGCATACTCCTCCGTAAACAAAATAAATGCCTCATCCCGCAGCTCTGCCAGATTCACGGACTGGCGGTCGGCGAGCCAGTGCTCCCGGTGGACGATGGCGACCAGGTCTTCTGCCTGCAACGGGACCGCTGCGAACTTATCCGTGTCCGCCGGCAGCACGGTCAGTCCGACGTCGATGCTGCCCTGCTCCACCTGGATTTCCAGCAGCTTGGCGCTGTACTCCTTCATCTCGATTTCGATGCCGGGGTAATGTTTCTTGAACAGCGCGATGACGTTCGGCAAGAGGAACGATCCCACCGTCGGCATCATGCCCATTTTCACCCGTCCGCGCTCCACGTTGCGAATTTCCCCGATTGACGAGGACAGACTGTCCAGCAGCTGGAGCACCTTTTTCGCGTGATCGAAAACCAGCTCTCCCGCATCGGTCAGCTCCATTTTCCGCTCCGCCCGGTCGAGCAATGCGACGCCCAGCTCCTCCTCCAGCGCTTTTATCATTTTGCTGATGGACGGCTGCGAGACGTGCAAGGTTTGTGCTGCACGGGTAAAGCTCTTTTGCTTTGCCACTTCCACAAAATATTGCAGCTGCCTGATTTCCATGAAAAGCCTCCGTCAAATCCCAACCGTTCGTCCGGTCTTTTTTTACAGATTACCACAGCGGCCAGAGGAAGGCGCACTCGTGCAAGCAAAAAGACCGCCCCCAACAGGCAGTCTCTGCGCTTTTCCCGATAAGCGTGCCGGTTACTTCACCGTTACTTGCACGTTGACCAGCTTTCCGTTATACGTAGCGATGACAGTCGTCTTGCCTGCTTTCACCGCCGTGATCTTGCCCGCCTCGACTGTCGCCACCTTTTGGTTCACCGAGGTCCAATCCGCTTCGCTGGTCACTTCTGCTTTGGTCTCGTCGGTGTACGTCACGGTCGCCTTCACGTCCTTCGTCTCGCCCACTTTCAGCGTGACGGATCTTGCATCGGTCTCCAGGCTGGACACGACAGCCGCCTCCACGGGGATGGTGACCGTCTTGCCTGCGTACTTGGCCGTGATCTTCGCTTTTCCAAAGCCCACTCCCGTCACGACACCAGCCGCCACCGTGACGACCTTCTCATCGCTGCTCGACCATTCGGCCAATGCCGTGGCATCGATTCGTTCGCCGTTGGACAGGAAGGCGGACAGCTTCAGCGTCTGGGTTTTCCCCGGATGCACGTACACTTTTTTGGCATCCAGCTGCAGCTTGGCGATGACATCCACTTCCACCGGGATACTCACTGTTTTGCCGCCGCAGGAGACGGTCACCTTTGTTTTCCCCGGGCCGACTGCGGTGACGAGCCCTTTTTCCACTGTGACAACATCCTTGTTTGCCGACAGCCACTTTGCCTCGTCTGTAACGGACGCCGTCGTCTTGTCCGAATACGTGGCGGTAGCCGTGATTTGCTTGGTCGCTTTGCTGGTTAGCGCGATTTTTTTCTGGTCGACGGTCAGCTTCCCGATGACTTCAATCTCGACCGGGACAGTGACGGACTTCCCACCGTAGCTCGCCTTGATCTTCGTCTTGCCTGTCCCTGTCGCCGTCACCAGGCCCGCCTCCACTGTGGCGATCTCGCTGTCTGCCGAGCTCCATTCCGCCAAGGCCGTGACTTCCTCTGTCGTCTTGTCCGTATAGACAGCCGTCAGGACGAGCTGCTGCGTCCCTGCTTTTTTCAGCGCGACCGTTTTCGTGTTCACGCTGATCCTGCTGATTTTCTTTTGTACCCCCTCCGCCGCTTCCGCCTTGGCGTATACAGGCATGGCACCTGTCCCGGCCCACGCAACGCCGACTGCCAAAAAGGCTGCGAGGACTGCTTTTTGCCACCCGCGCACGCACCTGCTGTTTTTCTTCATGTCGTTCTCTCCTTCATATCTTTTCCACTTTTTACTATGTCGGCAATTTGCGATCCGAAATGAAGGGGAGGTTACCGTCCGCAGCCGGCGCTTTCCTGCAAAAAACTCATTGTTTTGGCTCTTCAAATTTCAACGGAATCGTTTCACTTTTCTCGTCTCCTTGATCGTTTATCCACGTAATTTTATAAACAGGATAATCTCCAAAAAATTGTTTTATTTCTTCTTCCGTTACGCCATTTTCAAACTTCTTTCTGGCACTTTCTGTATTTGGAAAGTCTTGAAACAAAATCATATATCCACTATGAAAAACAGGGTTCTCTATTTTTCCTTCTCGTCGGCTGGTATTTGTCATCGCTGCCTCATACTTAATAAGGTTAACATGTTCTTCAGACAGATGACTGATTTTACCTACAAAGCGTGCACCATTATCAGGATCTGGAGTAATTTCTGTAACTACATCCCAGTTTTCGGATTTCCCCCCGAAGCGATACGACCATTCGTTTGAGGAACACGCTACGACAAGAAGAAACAGGACAAACACAATAAAAACGTTCACTCTCTTGAATACAATGGTTTTCCTTCCTTTCCTTTCATTTCCTGATGAATATGGTAAAAAATGTATACATAAAGACAAAATGATATGCCTTGATAAATGGTGCCGCTGAGGGTTCTGGCCGATCACTTCCGGAGATTGCGCACGAGCATCCAGCACCGTTTGCAAACCTGGCTGCGCCAAGACTTTCTTGCACTTGCGCCGGATCAGCACATAGACATTCTTATCTGCATGATGAAAAAACCACCCGCTTGGATCGGGTGGCGATATGGCTTTCAGCGCTGCTTGACAGGATTCAGCTCGTATGGCGTCTCCTGGTAGACGTAGTAGTTCAGCCAGTTAGAGAACAGCAGGTTCGCATGCGCGCGCCACCTGACGATCGGTTCGCGGCTCGGGTCGTCCTTCGGATAGTAATTGCGCGGCACGGCAATGTCCAGCCCTTTGTTGATGTCGCGGAGGTACTCGTCCTGCAGGGTCGTCGGATCGTACTCCGAGTGGCCCGTGACGAAAATTTGCCGCCCGTCCTTGGTCGCCACGATGTAAATGCCGGCTTCTTCCGACTCCGACCAGATTTCCAGCTCCGGCACTTTCTCGATGTCCTCCCGGCGGTTTTCCGTATGGCGGGAGTGCGGGATGTAGAAGTAGTTGTCGAAGCCGCGCAGCAGCTTCACGTTCTCCTTGTTGAGCGTATGCGGGAATATTCCGAACATCTTCGCCGGCAGCGGATGCTTCGGCACGCCGAAGTGGTGGTAGAGCCCTGCTTGCGCTCCCCAGCAAATATGGAGCGTGGATGTGACATTTTCCATCTTCCAGTCGAGGATTTCCTGCAGTTCCTTCCAGTATGTGACCTCTTCAAATTCGAGCTGTTCGACCGGAGCGCCCGTGATGATCATGCCGTCGAAGCGTTCGTCCCTGATTTCCGCAAACGTTTTATAGAACATCGACAAATGCTCTTCCGAAGTGTTTTTGGAAGTGTGGCTGGACATGTGCAGGAGCACGATTTCCACCTGCAGCGGAGTATTCCCAAGGAGGCGCAGCAGCTGGGTCTCCGTCGTTTGCTTGACAGGCATCAGGTTCAGAATAACGATCCGCAGCGGCCGGATGTCCTGGGTAAACGCCCTGCTCTCTTTCATCACAAAAATATTTTCTCGCTCCAGTATTTCGGTAGCTGGCAACTCGTCCGGCAATTTGATTGGCATTGTAAAATCCCCCTTCCCGACTTGCTTCGAGCAAGCAGACAAACATTAATCCGACTAATTCGACAGTATTTCATACTTACCTGCTAGGATAATGGCTGGAGTCAAAAAAAGCAACGCCCATCCACTGGTTGCTGCCTCGTGGGGGCGTTGCCGATACGGCTATTTTTTCATATGCTCCCTGATCAGACGGTTTTTCGTTTCCCAGACTTCGTCGCTCATGTACAGGCGGTAGTGCTCCGGGTTGAGCATCCGCAAATACTCCGGCCAGAACAGCTCCAGCTGCTTCCGATGGTAGGCGCGGATTTCTTCGAGCGAAGGCAGGTCGTAGACGAGCTTGCCGTCGACAAAAACCGGGACGAGCAGCGGCTCTGCGCGGTATTTTACCAGCTGCTTGTTCAGGTACGGCAGGCTGGGAATAAAGAGGTGCAGCGGTGCTCCCGCCTTTGCCTGCTCCTCGCGAGGGAAGCAGAGGTAGTCCGCGATCGCCTTGTTCGTCTCGGGATCGATCAGCCGGTACATGTCCTTGATCCCCGGATTGGTCACCTTCTCCGGATTGCCCGATATTTTGATGGTCGGCATGTACTTCCCGTCTGCCCCCTCCCGCGCCACCAGCTTGTAGACGCCGCCCAGCGTCGGCTGGTCCGCCGCGGTAATCAGCTGCGTTCCGACGCCCCAGCTGTCCACTCGCGCTCCCTGCACTTTGAGGCTCAGGATGGTGTGCTCGTCGAGGTCGTTGGACGCGACGATCTTGACGTACGTCAGCCCGGCCTTGTCCAGCATCTCCCTCGTCTTGATCGACAAGTACGCGAGGTCGCCGCTGTCCAGACGAACGGCAGACAGCCGCTTGCCCTCCGCCTCCAGCCGCTTGCCGAGCGCAATCGCATGGGGCACGCCGCTGTTCAAGGTATCGTACGTGTCCACGAGCAGCGTCACCTGGTCGGGGAGCGCGTGCGCGAATCGCTCGAACGCCTCCTCCTCGCTGTCGAAGCTCTGCACCCAGGAGTGGGCGTGCGTCCCTTTCGTCGGGATGTTGAACATTTTCCCCGCCAGCATGTTGGAGGTCGCATCGAAGCCCGCCAGATAGGCCGCCCGCGTGCCCCACAGCGCCGCGTCTGCCTCCTGGGCACGCCGCGTGCCGAATTCCATGAGAATGTCGGAGCCTGCCACGTTTTTGATACGGGACGCCTTGGTCGCGATCAGCGTCTGGTAGTTCATGTAGTTCAACAGCGCGGTCTCGACCAACTGAGCTTCCATCATGCGGCCTTCGACGCGGATAAGCGGTTCGTTCGGAAAGACGAGCGTGCCTTCCTTTACCGAATACAGCGTGCCGGTAAAGCGCAGGTTGCGCAGCTCTTCCAGAAAGGCAGGGTCGTAGTTTTCCTCCTGCTCGCGCAAATAGTCCAGATCGCTCTCTTCAAAGCGCAGGTTGGTAATGTAAGCGACGATCCGCTCCAGGCCCGCCGCAACAGCGTATCCGTTGCCAAAGGGAAGCTTGCGGAAAAAGGCTTCAAAGACCGCCTTGCGATTGTGCGTCCCGTTGACCCAATGGGCGTACATCATATTGATTTGATATTTATCCGTGTGTAACACCACACCTGAAGATTGCATGGTACGTAAGCCTCCTGTATCTGCCTTTCCCCCATCATACCAGAGTTGCCATTTGCTGTCCCTGCGGTCAGTGGTAACAGGTGGGAATTTGTTATAGTATGTAGGAAGTACACATGTGGGGAGAGGTTAAACGTGGCGGAGAGAAGCATCGTATACGTCAGCAAAGGCTTGCCCAAAAACAGGCTGTACAATGGGCAAGAATATCGCTCAGCCATCTGGAAAGAGCAGACAGATGAGCTGCACGTCCGCATGCAGCAGATCGACGGGGACGAGGTGGCCGCCCCCGAATACCACGGCGGTCCCGACCGCGTCGTCTGTCTCTACCCTTTTGAACATTATGCCCATTGGGAGCAGGAATTTGGCCAACCGCTGGAAAAATCGGCCTTCGGGGAAAACGTGACGGCTATCGGCATGCGCGAAGACGCGGTCTGCATCGGCGACATCTATCAATTCGGGGATGCGATCCTGCAAGTCTCGCAAGGCCGCTATCCTTGTGCCAAAATCAATAAACGCAATCAAAACAACCAGCTGCTGAAAAAAATCATCGCCACCGGGTACACCGGCTACTTTTTCCGCGTTCTGCAGGAGGGCACGATCCGTCCGGACTCTCCCATCGTCCAGTTGTCCGCCCATCCCGCGCAGGTGAGCGTCGCCTCGGTACACCATCTGTACTTTCATGAGACATCTCCGGACCCGGACGTGCTGCGGCGGATGCTCGAGGTGGAGGAGCTGGCATTGAAATGGCGCAAATTACTGCTCGAAAAACAGCAGAAATGATGAAAGGAACGTTCCATGCGAATCAACAAGTACATCAGTGAAACCGGCTTTTGCTCGCGCCGGGAAGCGGACAAGCTGATCGAGGCCAAACGGGTGACGATCAACGGAAAGCTGGCAGAGCTGGGCAGCACGGCCGAACAGGGCGACGATGTGCGCATCGACGGACAACCTGTCGGGCCGAAGAAAAAGTCCGTCTACATCGCCTTAAACAAGCCGGTCGGCATCACGTGCACGACGGAGCGGCACGTCAAAGGGAATATTATCGACTTCGTCGGCCACCCGGAGCGCATTTTCCCGATCGGCCGCCTGGACAAGGACTCCCAGGGGCTGATTCTGCTGACCAACGACGGCGACATCGTCAACAAAATCTTGCGGGCGGAAAACAACCACGAAAAAGAGTACATCGTCACGGTCGACAAGCCGATCACCCCGCAATTCGTCCAGGGCATGTCCGGCGGCGTCCGCATCCTTGGCACCGTCACCAAGCCGTGCAAGGTCACGAAAATCGATGACCGCGTGTTCAAGATCATCCTCACGCAAGGGCTCAACCGGCAGATCAGGCGGATGTGCCAGGTGTTCGGCTATCAGGTGCGCCAGCTGAAGCGCGTGCGGATCATGAACATCCAGCTGGGCAGCCTCAAGGTCGGGCAGTGGCGGGACCTGACCCGGGAAGAGCTGGCGGAGTTGAACAAGAGTCTGTAGACGAAACAGAATTGTTGTGCCGACTTTTAGCGGCTGAATCGGAAACAGGTATGGCTCAAGTCAACGGCAGACTGATCGAATGAAAAAGGCAGCGGCAGCCATGAGCTGAAAAAGTCTCTGGCTGCCGCTGCCTCTATTCAACTGCCGATCCGTTTCTGTAAAAATAGACTTGCCCTGCGGTTTCCGAAACAACCTGGTTTTTCAAGTAAATGCCCGAATCGTCATCCAATCCGTAACCAACGGAGACATTGGTTAGAGCCAGCGCCTTTCGCAAGTTGTTTTCTTCTTTCCACTTGGAAAAGTGGACACTTACCACACAATGATCGATCAACCCTAGACCTCGCAAGAAAAGATGCTCGTTTTTCCGGTTGTCGATGGGCGGTATGACGCAAATATCCGGACATATCAAGGCTCCTGCTGAAAATCCCGCGACAGCTCCGGACAAACCATTGCGTTCATCCGGGATCTTTATCCTAGAGAAGATATTCCGACTCTTAGACTTCCGACAGATAGCTCCAGCGATGTTTCCCCTTGAGGATTATGTTCATTAAAAAACCAGCCCCCGCTCGCACAAGCGTGGACTGGCCCGCCTTCTCCCTGTCGAAAAACAATCACGCTTTCCCGGGAAATCGACAGCGCGGATACGCCCGCTTCTGTCTAATAATGTTTGCCGTTTGCGTAGTAGCTTTCCTTTTGGAAGGCGATAAAGACCATTTCCACCTCGGGGATGCCGAGCGACTGGACGTGCCTGGTGACGATCCGGGCAAACTGGTCGCGGGTCTTTTGGCCGCGCTCGAACCAGCCTACCTGGATGAACGGATACGACTCTACCACTTTTCCGCCAAAGACGCCTGTCGTGTGCAGACACTCAATCGTGAAATTGTCCGTTCCGCAGCCGCAAAGAGCGGCCAGTTCTTCGAGCAGCGGCTCGCTGATCGTCGCCATTTGTTCTGCCTGAATACCTCGTACGAGTAATTGTGGCATAATTGCTTTTCTCCTTTTTGCGTTTGGTAGAAACATGCATGCTCTCATCATACATGGCTCGCTGGCTCATGAGTAGTCTCTTTCCTGCCCCCGTCGTTTCCTCGTTCTCGTCTTTTTTCCGGCAGACCTGTATCCCGTTCGGCTGGTGAAACGTACTTCCCTTTGTGTCCGTACCGTCAGCAAGGAAAAGGCTTACTATTTCCCGTCTTTTGTATTACATTGAATAGGGACAACTTCTATTAAACACGTACGCCCGAACTAACGTGGCGTTTTTGGAAAGGTGAGTAACCAATGGATCTTTGGCAAATCTTCGTGGCGTTTGTGTTGGGACTTGTAGAAGGACTCACGGAATTCGCGCCCGTCTCATCCACCGGGCATATGATTATCGTGGACGATACGCTGCTGCATTCAAAAGCACTGTTTTCTCCCGAGGTCGCCAATACGTTCAAGGTCGTCATCCAGCTCGGTTCGATTCTGGCTGCTGTCATCGTCTTTCGAGACCGTTTCCTGAGCATGTTCGGCCTGAAAAAAATTTCGCCGGACGGCAACGGACCCGGGCACAAGCTCCGTCTGTCGCAGGTGATCGTCGGGCTCTTGCCGGCCGGCGTGCTGGGCGTTCTGTTCAACGATTACATCGACGAGTATTTGTTTTCCATCAACACCGTCCTGATCGGCCTCGTGGCAGGAGCGCTCCTGATGATCGCCGCCGACTGGTTCCGTCCCGCCAGGCCGAAAGCCGCGAGCGTGGACCAGATTACGTACAAGCAGGCGCTGCTGATCGGGCTGTTCCAGTGCATTTCCCTGTGGCCCGGCTTTTCCCGTTCCGGCTCGACCATTTCCGGCGGTGTCCTGCTCGGACTGAGCCACCGCGCCGCCTCTGACTTTACCTTTATTATGGCCGTGCCGATCATGGCGGGGGCGAGCTTCCTGTCCTTGCTGAAGCACTGGCAGTACATCACCGCTGACACGCTGCCGTTTTTCATCGTCGGCTTCATCAGCGCGTTCGTCTTCGCCCTGCTGGCGATTCGCTTCTTCCTGAAGCTGATCAACAAGATCAAGCTGGTGCCGTTCGCCCTGTACCGCATTGTCCTCGCGGTAATCCTCTACCTGCTCGTCATGTAGGGAAGCGGCGTTGCTGCCCTGCCAAAACAAGAGCTGCCTGCCCTGGATGAACTGTCCCCTTGTTCGCCGTATGGAACAAAGAGGAACCGTTTCATAAAGGAAGGCAGCTCTTTTCATTTCAGACAAAAGATATGCAGGAGCGCGGCAGAGCAGCCGGGCCTTCCGGGCAGAACCGGGGCCTTGGCGGATCTGTCGGGCCATCCGGACGAACCCGGCTCCCGCGCCAATCCCCCTGCCAGACCCGCTTCGTCTCAAGCGGAACAGCAGATTCACGGTCGACGGCAACCCCTTCCTCGTCGAGCAGTTCAAACACCCGCTCCGCCGCGACCCGCGCCTGCTCCAGCAGGGCGAGCTGGTTGACGATCTGCGTGATCGGCTGGAACAGGCGGTTCAAGTAGTCGAGAAAAGAGTACAAGACGCCAAGGCTAAACAGGCTCCCCACTCCGCCAGACGCTCCGCCAGAAACGCCCCTCCGAACAACTTGTTGATCCAGACGATGTTGACCAGATAGAGCGCGACGGTCAGCACCGCGTAAAAACCGACAATTTGCACCAGCCGTCCCGTTGTCAACGTCTGTTTTTTTCTCCTGCCCGTTTTTGCTCGCCTGCTTTTTCTGGTATCATTACCCTTACGATGAACAATCAGGAGGCCGTTTGTTTTGCTATCTTCCTCTCAAAAACGACGTTTGACATCTGTGCAGATCATAGTCTTTTTTTATGTGGGACTCATTATCCTCTCCACCCTTTTCTTGTACTTGCCGTTTTTTCATAAGCCCGGCGCCTCGCTCTCGTTTATCGACAGCCTGTTTACCGCGACGAGTGCCATCAGCGTCACCGGCCTCACCGTCATTACCATCCATCAAGTGTTCAACGAGTGGGGGCAGCTGTTTTTGACCTTGCTGTTTCAGGTCGGCGGCATCGGCATCATGACGCTGGGAACGTTTTTCTGGCTCCTGCTCGGCCAAAAGATCGGGCTGGAGCAGCGCATCTGGATCGCCACCGACCACAACCGCTCGACCTTGGCCGGCCTGGTCGACCTGATGCGCAACATCCTCGTCATCGCGCTGATGATCGAGCTTGCCGGCACGATCCTGTTGGGCAGCCACTTTCTGCTCGCCGGCTACTACAAGGACTGGTATACAGCTTTCTACCACGGCTATTTCTCGGCGGTCAGCGCCTTTACCAACGCGGGCTTCGACCTGTACGGCAACTCGATGCTCGGCTTCACTCACGATTACATTTACCAGATCCTTGTCATGCTCTTGATTATTTGCGGGGCCATCGGCTTTCCGGTGCTGGTGGAGCTGCGCAGCTACCTGTCCTATCGCCGGGCCAAACAACGGTTTACGTTTTCCCTGTTTACCAAGATCACGACGCTGACCTTTTTTTCGCTCATCGTGGCAGGGGCCCTGCTCATCTTCCTGTTCGAGCGCACGGCTTTTTTCCAGAACCAGACGTGGGACCAAATCCTGTTCTACTCCTTGTTCCACTCGGTTTCCTCGCGCAGCGGCGGGCTGGCGACCCTCGACATCAGTCTCCTGTCGACGCCGACGCTGATCATGCTGGCGGGAATGATGTTCATCGGCGCCTCGCCCAGCAGCGTCGGCGGGGGGATTCGGACAACGACGTTCTTCGTCCTGATCGCCACCGTCGTTGCCAGCATGCGCGGATTCAAGGACGTCAAAGTATTCGGCAGAGAGCTCGTGGAGGACGACATCATGCGCTCGTTCATGGTCTTTTTTGTCGCGATCATCCTCGTCTTCACCGCCTGTGTGCTGCTGATCTGGCTGGAGAACCTGCCGTTTGCCCACGTCCTGTTCGAGGTGTGCTCGGCCTTCGGTACGACGGGTTTGTCAACCGGGATCACATCCCATCTCGGTACCGGCGGCAAAGTGATCCTGATCATCATGATGGTCGTGGGGCGGATCGGGATTATCAACCTGCTGCTGTTCCTCAAGCGCAAGGAACAGGTCGTGCGCTATCACCATCCGAAAGAGCGGATCATCATCGGGCAGTGAGCGGTGGAAAGCATGGTCAAAAGCAAAAAACGGCTGCCCTCGCACATTTCAGGCGAGGCAGCCGTTTTCTTTTCTCCTTCTGTCAAACAGTGACAGACGCTTCCTTGGTCCCGTGATAGACCGCCGTGTCGAGGTCTTTGGTGGCTTTGCTGGTGAGCAGGCCCGCCGTCATGCTTCCGCTCACGTTCAGCGCGGTGCGGCCCATGTCGATCAGCGGCTCTACCGAGATCAGCAGCCCGACGATCGCAATCGGCAGGTTCAACGTCGACAGGACGAGCAACGCGGCAAAGGTGGCGCCGCCGCCTACGCCTGCCACCCCAAAGGAGCTAAGGGCGACGACGGCAACAAGCGTCAGGATGAAGGACGGCGTCAGCGGATCAATGCCTGCCAACGGTGCAGCCATCACAGCCAGCATGGCCGGATACGTGCCTGCGCAGCCGTTTTGCCCGATGGACAGACCGAACGAGCCCGCGAAGTTGGCAATTCCCTCGGGAACGCCCAGTTCCTCGGTCTGAGTCTTGACGTTCAGCGGCAGCGTACCGGCGCTGGTGCGGGAAGTAAAGGCGAAGCTGAGCACAGGCAGCACTTTTTTCACGTACGTCACCGGGTTCAACCCGGCAAACGCCAGCAGCAGCAAATGGACGATAAACATGACGATCAGGGCGACGTAGGAGGCGATGACGAATTTTCCAAGCTGCCAGATCGCGTTGTAGTCGCTGGTCGCCGTCACTTTCGTCATGATCGCCAGCACCCCGTACGGCGAAAGGCGCAAGATCAGGGTCACAATACGCATCGTAAGCGTATGGAGCGTGTCGATGATTTTTGCGAACAGCTCCGCCTGCTCCGGATTTTTCCGCTTGATTCCGAGGAAAGCCACGCCGATGAAGGCGGCGAAAATAACTACGGCAATCGTCGACGTCGGGCGCTCACCCGTAAAGTCCTGGAACGGGTTGGCCGGCAGCAGCGACACGACTTTTTGCGGCAGTGTCGTCTGCACGTCGCCCAGTTTCTGCTGCACCTGCTCGATCCTCGCCTTTTCCGCTTCTCCCTGCTGCAGTTGTGCGCCGTCCAGGTTGAATGCCAGCGTAGAGGCAATCCCGATGGCAGCGGCAATCGCAGTCGTCCCGACCAGGATGCCAAGAATGAGCGAGCTGATTTTCCCGACCTTGTTCGCCAGTTTCAATTTGGTAAAAGCGGAGACGATTGAAATAAAGACCAGTGGCATAACGACCATTTGCAGCAGCTTCACATAGCCGCTTCCCACGATGTTGTACCAGTCGATCGTCGTCTTCAGCACGTCGGACTTGACTCCGTAAACCAGTTGCAGGATCAGCCCGAAGACGATTCCGATTCCCAATCCGGCAAATACCCGTTTGGAAAACGATACGTGTTTCTTTTGCAGCGCGTACAGCCCAATGATAAACAAGAGCAGGATGATAATGTTGACGATGATCAGCAGGGCAGACATGCTCTCTCCTCCATTTCCTTACTTTCTCTTTTTGTCAGTATAATGTGCTTTTTATAGTTATATTCCTATAATTCTGATTTGTAAAGTAAGAATTTAAGCATTTCACACTTCTCTGCTGTCATCTGCATAAAAAAACCAGGAATCGCAATGGAGTCGACTCCTGGGTCCCACCTTCCTTCGTTTATTTCAATTGCTTTCTGACGAGACTCCAGAGCCACATCAGCACGATCGCGCCGATCGCACCGGCAATGACGTTGAAGCCTGCCCACATCCACAGCCAGTTGCCCAGGATGAGATCGCCCAGCCAGCTGCCCAAAAGCGCCGCGATCAGCGAAGCCAGCCAGCCGTCTCCCCCTGCTTTGCCTGTCATCAGCATGTTCATTCCCCACCAGACAACGAGACCGACCAATGCCCATACGACCCAGTACATACAGCACACTCCCTTTCTCAAGATGGTAACGCTTTCATGAGGACCAAATAATGAAAGTTATCTGTTACCATCATATGGAGATTGGTTGAATGTGTTCGTAGGTGCATGCCTGATTCGCTAGAGGAAATGCGTGCTTGCTGCCCGGCTCCGCCCCCGCAGCCACAGAAGTCATCGGCGGAGACTGGGTTGTCCGAATGCTGGATTGTGCCCTTTCACAAAAAACAGCGGTGTCCGGACGAATCCGCCAGACAGCCGCCGTTTGTCGTTGACCGGGTATGAACGAATCAGTTGGTATACAGCTCTGCTCTGCGGTTGGCGACGCTCGGCAGTTTGCCGCGGACGCGGGCAATGCGCTCCTGATCCAGCTCGGCCACGATGAGCGTCTCCTCTTCGCCCGCACTCGCCAGCACGACACCCATCGGATCGACGATCAGGCTGCGGCCCGCGAAAATATTGCCCACCTGGTCGGCGGCGCAAACAAACATCGTATTCTCGATCGCCCGCGCGCGAACGAGCGTCTCCCAATGGTCTTCCTTCATCGCGCCCGCTACCCAGCCTGCCGGCACGAACAAAACATCGGCACCCTGCAGGGCAAACTGTCTGGCGATTTCAGGAAAGCGCACCTCATAGCAGACCATCAGGCCGATCTGGCCGAATTCCGTCTCCACCACCTGGTACGGATTGTCCCCCGCCGCGATGGCGTCCGATTCCTTGAAAGAAAAGGCGTCGTACAAATGCGTCTTGCGGTACGCGTGGATCAGCTCGCCGGAACGGTTCAGGAATACCGTCGTATTGTAGGCGCGCTTCGGATCGTCCGGGATCGTCTCGTAGACGCCGCAAACGACGTAGACCCCCTGCTCGCGGGCCGCTTGCGCAAGCCCTGAGACAAACGGGCCGTCCAGCGGCTCTGCTACCTCCGCCGGCTTGACGCCCGTAGTGGGAGTGGCCGGAGCGAGGTACATCTCCGGCAAGATGACAAAGTCTGCCCCGTTTTCTTTCGCCTTCGCGATGTAGGCAACTGCCTTTTGCAGATTTGCCGCTTTATCCATAGTGGAAGTAAGCTGCGCAATCGCTACTTTCATGTTTTCTCCGCCTTTCACGTTTCACGTTGGTCAAACTGCTTACTGAATAGTATAACTGATTTTCCGTGCGGGGAAGGAGCGGCTTTGTGCAGTTGTGCCGCCTATGCGAGGCGATCCGCCCGAGCCGTGCAGTGACCGCGGCTAAAACACCGAAGGCCCCGGCCCGCAGTATCACGCAGGGCCTTTGCAGCCGTCCTGCCAGATGACGTCCGGTTGCTTTCATCCGTCCCGCCAGGAAAATGAGCCCATAGAAAAAGGTCCCATCCATCGCTGGACAAGACCATCTTTCCTAACGCAGGCGCATATAGGTGACTGCCGTAAATGTCCCTGTCTCTTTGGCCCGTATGGATGGCGGCTTCATGGAGACATGGCCTTGCAGGACGTAGTGGCGCAAAGGGAGCCCTCGCTCGTCCTGGCTGACCATCGTGCCGACAAAGGTCGCAAAGGGAGATTGAAAGGCGATCTGCCTGGTCGCCTCGTTCCACGTCCCCTGAATGGGATGAAAGGTACCGCGAAAATTTACCGCGCCATTGATCTGATTGCCTGTAACGCTCTGAATGGCCAATGTCCCCAGCGACATCGGTCTGCCGCCAAAGCTGGCCTGGATGTCCCACGTTGTCGGGTACGGCAAGCTGACCCTCGTCATCTGTCCGATTGCCACATAGACTCTCTCCTTCATCCGTAATGGTAGCTCGAGCAGAAAGTTTCTCTACAGTATATGAACCCATGGGGAGGTGTCACGTAGGCAAACGCACATTTTTGGCAGCGGCCGTACGGCTCCCCGCCGGACCGGACAGCGCACGCGCATGCGAAGCAGCCCGCAGTCTCTTGCAGGCCCCTACTCTTGATCGACTCCAGCTCGACTGGCGTCTCCGCCAAACGTACTCCCTTTATTTAAACCAGCCCTTTTCCTTGAAATGGGTGATGGCCTCGATGCGGTTGCTGACGCCGAGCTTGTCGAGAATGACGGAGATGTAGTTGCGGACGGTTCCGGTCGTCAGGAAAAGCTGGCTGGCGATCTCCTTGGTGTTTTTCCCGTCGGCGATCAGCTCCAGCACCTCCTTTTCCCGCTCGGTCAGCGGGTTTTCCTGCCCGTACGCTTCGTCCACCAACTCTGCGGCGTAAATGCGCCGCCCCGCCATGATGCTGCGGATCGAGCTGGCCAGTTCTTCGCTGGGGCTGTCCTTGAGCAGGTAGCCGTGCGCACCTGCCTTCAAGGCCCGTTCAAAATAGCCGGGGCGGGCAAACGTCGTGAGGATCATCACCTTGCAGCCACATCCTTTCAGCTCCTCTGCCGCATCCAACCCGCTCTTCACCGGCATCTCAATATCCATGATGCAGATGTCCGGCTGGTGCAGATGGACGAGCTTGACGGCATCCTCGCCGTTGCTCGCGCGCCCGACGACCATCATATCTTCTTCCAGATCGAGCAGGGAAGCCAGCGCGCCCAGCAGCATCCGCTGGTCCTCGGCGATGACGATGCGAATCATACCTCTGCCTCCTTTACCGATTGTTTGAAGACGTTTGGCACCTTGATGACGACCGTCGTCCCGCTTTTTCCGGACGCGATCTCCATGCACCCGTTTACGAATTCGAGCCGCTCCTTCATGCCCCGCAGGCCGTTTCCCCGCTTGCAGGCGTAGTCTGCGGCCATGCCGATGCCGTCATCCATGACCTTGAGCAGCAAATCCGTGCGGGTCGGCTCAATGACGACGGTGCAGGTCTTCGCGCCGCTGTGCCGGACGACGTTCGTGACCGCTTCCTTCAGGCACATGCTAAGCACGTTTTCGGTCATCGAGGATGTATGCTCCAGGTTCGGATCGCCCTCCAGAACGAAATCGATCTCCGCAGCCTTGGTAATCTGCATGACCCGAAACAGCTCATCCTCCAGCCGCGTTCCCCGCATCTGGGTGACCATTTCTCGCACTTCCTTGAGGGCGATCCGCGCCGTCTGGCGGATTTCCTCCAGCTCTGTCTGTGCCCGCTCCGGATCTTTGCTGATCAGCTTGGAGGCCAGATCGCTCTTCAGCCCGATCAGCGACAGCTTTTGCCCCAGTGTATCGTGCAGGTCGCGGGCGATCCGCTGGCGTTCCTCCAGCTTGACGAGCTCCGAGATGCGCTTGTTGGCGTCCTCCAGCTGCCCCTGCAGCTTTTCCCGCTTGTTCCAGTTGTATGTCGTGACGGGCAGCAAAATCACCGCCACGAGACTGACGAGGACGAACGGCAGCTGGTTGAAGAACTCCGCGTTTTTGGACAGGAAGCCGAGGTTGACGGTGACAACGGTACTGATGAGGTGGATCGTGTACAGGGTGAAGAAGCCGATCTTGTTTTGAATATGTCCGATAAAAAACGCCAGAAACAGCGAGAAGTACACGTAGCCGAACAGGACGGTCATCGCGATGGAGATGACGATTTGCAGACTCGTCCAGAAGTAGACCGCCCATCCTTTGGACAAAAAGGCCAGCACATAGCAGACGAAAAACATCAGGATCATCACGATGCCGATCACGACCTCGTACGTGGAGGAGGACCGGAAGATGAAGTAGAACGGGAGGATGTAAAAGACTACCCACACATACGGGCTAAGTCCCGTGCTTTTATGAAGAATTTGATACCACTTCTGCATGCATGCCCACCTTTTTTCCTCCGACGCTTACGCTAAGTGTATATGAAACGGCAGGCAGATGGCAGGGTTATTTTCCTTCCAAGCTCGCCCGCGGCACGGAAATCGAGTCGGCCAGCGCCTCTGCCGATACGACCGGACGGCGAATGTCCCGGAACGAGACGAACTTTTTATTTTCCTCGTCCCACAGGCGGAAGCGCAGCGATTTCAGGCTGGACGACAGCGTGATGGTCGTCGCGTGTTGCAACGGTTTGGTCTCGTTATGTGCCCGCTCGAGGTTGTAGTTGGGAACCTTTGGACTTAAATGGTGAACGTGGTGAAATCCGATGTTGCCGGTAATCCATTGCAGCACCTTGGGCAGCTGGTAGTAGGAGCTTCCTTCAACCGCAGCTTTGACGTAGCTCCATTCGGCTTCCTCCTCAAAGTAGGAGTCCTCAAACGTGTGCTGGACGTAAAACAGCCAGACACCGAGCAGGCCGGAGACGAAAAAGATCGGGCCTTGCACCTTGAGAAATGCCTGCCAGCCCACCGCCCAGATCATGAGCGCGTACAGACCCACGATCAACAGGTTCGTCAGGTACGTGTTCAGCCGTTCCTTGCGGCTTGCGCCTTTACGGTTGAACCGGTACTGGAAGACGAAGACAAAGGTCGGGCCAAAGATAAACAACGAGATCGGGTGGCGGTAGATCCGGTAAGCCACGCGCTGCCACAGCGGCGCGGAGCGGTATTCTTTGACGGTCATCATCCAGATGTCGCCTACGCCCCGCTTGTCGAGGTTGCTGCTGGTCGCGTGGTGGATGGCGTGGCTGTTTTTCCACTGCTCATACGGGCACAAGGTCAACACGCCGGTAATGTTGCCGAGAATATCGTTAGCCAGACGGCTTTTGAAAAACGATTGGTGGCAGCAGTCGTGAAACAGGATAAACGTGCGGACCGTAAAGCCCGCAGCGACAATCGTCAAAGGAAGGGTGAGCAGGTAAGAGACGTCCAGGCAGATGTACGCCGCGTACCAGAGCAGCAGCAGCGGTACGATCGTATTGATCAACTGCCGGATACTCGTCTTCGTATCCGTTTTTTCAAAGGGGGCCACATCTTTCTTCAGATGGGCAATGTTCGCATGATGCATGGCATATCCTCCTTGATCTGACGCATGTCTCGATCGCTGTAGACTACTTTCATCTTCATTGTAGAAAATACTGATTTTTCGGCGTAGTCATAAACGTCAGCTTGAGGATATGACAAATGTCATGGATCTCCCCGCCTCATCCAGCAGCTCGTCTCGCGCAAATCCAGACTTGACAACTCGGGATTATTTTCAATTAAATGTAAGGAGAAATCATTTCCAAACGAAATGGGGAGGATCGCATGGCAAAGAAGCGTATCGACCACGTAGGGCTGGCAGTGAAAGATTTCGAGGGTGCGATCGAGTTTTACCAAAAGATCGTCGGCTTTGAACTAAAGGGCAAAATGACCCACACGAACGGCGTCATCCAGCTGGCTTTCCTTGGATTCGGCGGTTCGGACGAGACCGAACTGGAGATCATCCACGGCTACAACGACGCTCTGCCTGCCGAAGGAAAAGTGCACCACTTCGCCGTGAACGTGGACAATCTCGAGGAAGAGTACGAGCGCGTCAAAAGCCTCGGCGCGACATTCGTGGACCCCGAGATCGTCACGCTGCCGAACGGCTACCGCTATTTCTTCATCTACGGCCCCGAAGGCGAATGGGTCGAATTTTTCCAGCGGTAAATGCAAAGAGAAAACAAAAGGGAACCGAGCTGCTCTCACCTGGAAAGCGGCTCGTTTCCCTTGAATCGTTGGAGCATAAGCCGCTTCAACAAGCTGCTGGTTTTGCCCAACCGCGCAGTATCACAGCCGTCTCCGAAGCGGTGACCGTTTACGCGCCGAACCGCTGGCGATACCCGCATCTTTTGCACAATTCCTCGACTGCCTCTCTGCGAGAAAAGCCTTCGACGAGCTGATTGGCACGCTCGCCCCCCACGATTTCGGAGAACGGCTTCTCGTTCACATTGCCGAGATTGATGATCCCTTCCCCGTCCAGACAGCAGGGCACCACTGTCCCGTTCTCGAGAATCGCCGCCTGCGTGCGCAAGCCGTGGCAGAAGCCTTTTCCTTCGTCCCTTGGCGCGTGCAGGCTGGGCCACTGAAATTCAATGTCCTGATTCAGGTAGACGTGCCGCGCGATTCTCACGCCGCTGCCCGGCACGACCCTTTCCTCGATCTTGAAATCCAGCCCGAATTCTTTTTCAATGATTGCCAGCGTCTGGCGGTTTCTGCTCTTTTGCATGTTCGTGGCATTGTCCGGGGTCAGGTTCCAGAGGCGCAGCGAAAAGATGATACCGTGCTCCTCCGCTTCCCGGACAAAGGAGAGAATGTCCCGCAAATACCCTTCGCGGTCGGTCGAGCCTGCGTGGCCGTCGAAGCTGTGGAGCGAGAAGTTCATCTGGCGAAGCGCAGGCTTGCCCAGCAGCTTGTGCCGGTTTTTCGCGATCAGCGTGCCGTTGGTCGTGATGTTGACCTTGAACCCTTTCGCGTGGCTGATGTCCAGCAGCTGGTCGATCTTCGGATGGAGCAGCGGCTCCCCTTTGACATGCAAATAAATATAGTTGGTGTGCGGTTTGATCGCGTCCAGCCGCTTCGCAAAGTCATCCACCTGGATAAAGCTCTTCGTCCGCTCGGTCGGCGGGCAAAACGAACAGGCGAGATTGCAGACGCTCGTAATTTCTATATACACTTTTTTAAATGATCTCAAGATTTCGGCCCCATTCCCTACGACGATGTGTTGCGATGCTCGCTGCATACCCCACATCGTACCACAGGTGGGCTCATGCATGTAACGGTGCTTTTTGGGGAGTCCTTCCGCTCCATCTCGGTCCCGTGCGCAACTTTCTCTTTTCCTGCTTGCGGCGCCGGCTCTCCCCGCTTACTCGGAGGCTGCCTGCGGCGCATCTTCTTTTTTGGTGATGTCGTACTCCATCGGGTTCCATTTTCCCGAAGCTCCTTCTACCTGCACGACGGGCAGCTTGTCCACGTATTTCTCAAACTGCGGCGCAAAGTAGCTGGTGAGCTTTACCGTGGCGGTCATCCGGGTTTCTTTCGGAATGACGAACTCATCCTTCTGGTTCGTCTTGAAATCGAGCTGGTCTACGCGCAAATAACGGGACAATTTTTGCATTTCGGTCACAAAGCGGTAGATTTGCTCGTAATCTCCCTTGATTTTCATAGAGATGGAGATACTGTTGAAATGAACCTCGGGCAGGAACTTCTCGATGATCTCCGCCTTCACTTGACGCTCGGCATTCAAGACCGCAGAACCGCTTGCCTGTGCTGAATCGTTCGCCTGCCTGCCAGGCTCGTCGACGTTCGCGGACGCATCTGCCGCTTTCTCATCCTGACTGGCCTCGTCGTCCTTTGCCTTTTCGTCCGCTCCGGCGTCGGCCCCGTCCTTTTTCTCTCCCTCTTTCTCTTGCTTGTCGGTGTAGGCCAGTTGATCCGCCAAATCCTTTGCCGAGAGCTTCTCCTGTTCCGTAAAGGTAGCTTCTTCGATCGACACCTGACTGATCGACTGCAGCCTGTCCAGATCCTTGATGAGCTGATCTGCGTACGGCTTGACCGGAATCGCCTCCTGAATTTGGCTCAAGAGCTGCGGGGAGATTCGCTGCTCCTTGGCGGCCGCCGGATTTTGCAGCTGCTCAAAAGATTGCTTCATTTTCTCCAGCCGCACCTGCAGGCTCGTCTGCTGGTCCTGCAACGGCATGACGTACAAGTAATAGGCTCCTGCCAAAGCAGAAAATAAAAGCGCAAAGACGACAAACGCAGCCTGGCGCACTCTCCCTTCCATCATGCGGACTCCCTCCTTTCCCCTACTTCTTCTCCTTGTCCTGTTCCGTCTCGGCTGCCGGCTTCTCCTGCGCGGCCAGCTCTTTCAGATCGACCGTGATGGCCTGCACCGCAAACGTGGCTTGATAGCGGGGCAGCATGTCTCCGCCCACCGTACGCAGCGCTGCCGACATCGGCTCCCCTTGCTCGTCCGTCGGCCCCTGCCATTTGATCGGGCTTTGCTTGATGCTTCTGATTTCCGCCTTCCGGACGTAAGAGGAGTCTTGCAAATGGTGCAGGAACGCAGCGATGTCGTCGTACTGCTCAAAGCTGCCCTCCAGCTCCAGGCTGCCGCTCAAATTGTACTTGATGCTCTCCATCCGGCCATGTGCAGGCAAATTGCGCGCGATCTCATCAAAGAGCAGCGTCGGCGGCAGGAACAGATGCTGCATTCTCTCTGACAAGAGCAAATACTGTTCCAGCGAATCTTCGTGCTGGACGGTCGCTGTCTTTTTTTGCATGGCGGCGATGGCCGTTTCCTTCATCTTGATCTCCTGTTTCAATTCAGAGACCGACCCGCTCACGGAATAGTAGGAAAGACCGAGAGCCGCCGCTCCAGCCACCCAAACCAGTCCGACTCCTGCCAAAACGATATGCGATGCCGTAAAAAACGGCTTTTTGCGCGGAAGCAGATTTATCGTAATCAATGGCCTCAACCTCTCAAAGATAATCCCAGCGCCACGGAATAGGCTTGCAGCTCTGCCTCGCTCGCCGTCGCGTGCTGGATATGCCCCACCGGCAACGGAGCGATCTGCAGCTGCGGCAGCCGCTCCCGCAAAAACCCGACCATCCTGTCGATGTCGGGAAAATCTCCGGTGAGGTACATCGTATCCAGCCTGACCGTGCCGTTCTTCAAGGAAAACTGGTAGAAGTTAATGACTCGCTCCAGCTCCCTTGCAAAATCTTCGGCGAAGGTCTCGAATGCGTTGTGCTGCTCCAGAAAAGCGAGCAACTCTTTCGAGGAAAGGACACGCCCAGGGACGTCCATCCGGTAATTATCCAGGTCGAGCGATATATTGCGAAGAAATTCAGGTATCTCCCCATGAAAAATGCCTACATTAATGGAGTGCATTCCGAACTGGACGATCAGCAAATTCTCGCTCAGCGCCACGCCGCTGCGCTCGAGAAACCGGTAGAGCGCCAATGGTTCGATGTCCACGGACTCCGTTTTCAGCTGGAGCCATTTCAGCAAAGAGACGTACTGGTCAATCAAATCGCCCGGCGCGGCGATGACGACGTACGAGTCTTCGGCTCCTTCCCCCGCTGCTTCTTCGTTCTCATCTGACGGGGAGGACGCAACGCTTTGCGGCAGCTTGTAATAATCAAAATAAGGCCGGGAAAACGGCAAGTGAATGGAAGATTCCAGCTCGACCTCAATCAGCGAGCGGACTTCCTTCGGCGGCAGCGGCGGCAGAGACAGCTTGCGAATCACGACAAAGGAGCTCGGCACAGCCAGCGACACTTTTTTTCTGCCCAGCGACAGGTCTTGTCCGGCCAATGACAGCTGAAGCTCCAGCGCTTTTTCGTCCATGATCTTCCCTCCGGCAATGAGTCCTCGTTCCAAAGGAATGGAGCTCATGCGGCGAATCTGGATGCTTCCTTTGTTCTGCGACGTCTCGACAATCCGAATCCTGTCCTCTTCAATTGTGACGCCGACTTTCTTTCTCGATGGGAGAAATGGCAGACCCATTCGATTCCATCCTTTCTGGTGGTAGTAGACATGTTTTAGGAAGGGAATAAAATGATGACACTGTCAATATAAAGAGAGATACCACGCCCCAAGCCCGGAACCGTACAGGTAGGAAACCAGAGCGCCTATGGCAATAAAAGGACCGAACGGAATCATCGCTTTGCGCGCGCCTCGACCGCTCATCCATAGATAGAGCCCGTACAGCGTCCCGCATGCCGCGGAGAGAAACACCGTCAAAAATAGCAGCAGCGGCGGCAGAAAAAGCCCGATTACAGCGTACAGCTTGATATCCCCGCCCCCCATGCCGCCGCGGCTGACGACGGCGAGCAGCCAAAAAAACAGGAAGCCTGCTGCCATCCCGATCAAATGCTGTCCATATCCTGTCCCTTCATACGGCCAGAGGAAGCGCAGGACGAGAAACAGGAGGAAGAATGGTAGCAGCACCTTGTTGGGAATCAGCCTGTACGACAGGTCGGTTACGGTAATGATAATCAGGAGGGAGACGAACAAAATCCCGAGCATCGTCTCCCAGGAAAGCCCGTACCGCAGAAAAACAAGAACAAATCCCAGCCCCGTCAGCCCCTCCATCACCGGATAAAGGAGGGAAATGCGGGTATGGCAGCCTTTGCATTTCCCTTTTGCGAGAACATAGGACACCAGCGGGATCAGCTCGCCCGGCCCAAGCCGCCGCGCGCAAGCCGGGCAATGCGACGGCGGATAGACGATCGACTCTTTTTTCGGAACCCGCAGGCCCACCACGTTGTAAAACGAGCCAAAGAGAAGGCCGAGGAGAAAAAATGAGACGGACAGTAGAAACTGGAGCATTTCCTCACCTCCTGGTTACGCGTGTTGCCGTTAATCGGTCATGTTGCGGTTTCGCCCGTTCGGCCTGCTTTAGCTGTTCGTTCATTTAATGAAAAGACTTCCTTCTTCGGGTGAAGGAAGTCTTTTGTAGTGGATAGCTATTCCTCTCTATTTGTCTCCTGGCAATTTCACATCCTCACGAGTGACTGTATCAATTGGTTGTGGATCAGTTGCTTTACCGATGACTTCAATGGATGTAGCTGAAGATCCAGATCCCGTTTTTCCAATCAGGACAATCTGATACTCTTTTACATTTCCGGTAGGAGTGTCTTGTTCAAAAAATACTTTAGTATTTTCCGGATCATATCCGTCATCAAAACCAGGTGCACTCGGATTGTTGATATAACCTTCATCTACGAGCGTTTCAAGAGTAACAGGTGAACTTGCATTGGGATTATTCACCAAATACATCCGAGTAGCATCCACCATCATCCGCGCATTCGCAATATGCGAGTCTCTTCGGGAATTATCAATCACATTCCCAATCGCCGGAATCGCAATCGCCGCGATAATCCCCAGGATGACGATCACCGCCAAAAGCTCAATCAAAGTAAATCCTTTTTCATTTTTTAACATCCGCTTGAACATACGATAAGTCTCCCTCTCCTCTTATTTGACTTTGCTGAAAATATCAAACATTGGCACCATAATGGATAACACAATGGTTCCGACAATGCCCGACAAAAACACGATCATGATTGGCTCGATGAGCGACTTGATCTTGTCGACGGAACTCTCGACTTCCTTCTCGTAGAAATCCGCGACCTTGTCCAACATCGAGTCAAGCGATCCTGTCTCTTCCCCGACGGCGATCATGTGGGAAACCATCGGCGGTATGACCCATGACTTTTTGAACGGCTCGGACAATGGACGGCCTTGGCGCAAGCTTTCTTTTGCTTGTCCAACTGCGTCACCGATGAGCCGATTCCCGACCACTCCCTCGACAATGCTCAGTGATTGCAAGATCGGAACCGAACTGGAAAACAAGGTAGCCAGCGTTCTCGTCATTCTCGCAATTGCAGATTTTTGTAAAAGTTTACCGAATACAGGCATTTTTAACATACCATAATCTACCCAAAATCGTCCATAAGAATTATTGACAATTATATTAATAATCACAACAAGTACCAAAAGACCTATCAGATAAAAATACCAGGTATCAATCAGGCTCTTGCTAAATGCCATGACCACCTTCGTCATCTCCGGCAACTCGGCATGGAGCCCGCTGAACATCCCGACAAACGTAGGAACGATATTGGTCAGCAAATAGACCGTCACCGCCACCGCCAGCAGTCCTACCGTTACAGGATAAGCCATGGCGGACTTGACCTTTTCCTTCGTGTAATGGGCCTTCTCGTAAAACGTAGCCAGTCTTTCCAGAACCAGCTCCATGTTCCCCGATGCTTCCCCCGCCCGAATCATGCTGATAAAAAGCGGCTCGAACACCTTCGGATACTTGGCGCATGCGTCAGACAGCTGCGTCCCTTGCTGCAAATCGGCCTGCACATCGGAAAGATACCTTTGCAGCTTTTTGTTCTCGGTCTGAAGTCCCAGCACCTGAATTGATTCCACGATCCCGATTCCCGCACGGATCAGCGTGGCAAACTGGCGCAGAAAAATGACGATATCCTTGCCTTTTACCGGTCTGCCGAGCTCGATATTGCGATCCAGCAAACCCTTGACCTCTTCCTTCATCGAAAGTACGAGGACGCCCTGCTGCTTTAACTCCGTGATCGCGGAAGCTTTGGCATTGGCTTCGATTTTCCCTCGCACCTTTTTCCCGGTTCGCTCCCGGCCTTCATATTGAAAAACAGGCATTACTCCGGCATCCTTTCATTCAGGTAAAACTGGGCGGTTTCCATCGTAATCTTGCTATTTGCAATGAGCTCCTTGATCGACATCTCCAGCGTATGCATCCCAAGCTCCCGGCCTGTCTGGAGAATGCTTTTGATCTGGTGCACTTTTTCGCTGCGGATCAGATTGGCAACGGCCGGGGTGTTGACGAGAATTTCGGTCGCCACGGTTCTTCCTCCCCCGATCTTGGGAAACAGGCGCTGACAGATGATGCCGACCAGCACAGACGCGAGCTGTGTCCGCATCTGCGGCTGCTGGCTGCCCGGGAATACGTCGATGATGCGGTCGATCGTCTGCGGAGCATCGGACGTATGCAGCGTCGCGAGCACCAGATGCCCTGTCTCCGCTGCTGTAATCGCGGTGCTGATCGTTTCGAGATCGCGCATCTCCCCGACGAGAATCACATCCGGGTCCTGCCGCAAAGCTGCCCGCAGCCCGCTGGCGAAATCCCGCGTATCCAGACCGACCTCACGCTGGTTCACGACGGACAGCTGATGCTTGTGCAAATACTCGATCGGGTCTTCCAGCGTCATGACGTGCTTTTTCATCGTGCGATTGATGTAGTCGATCACGGCCGCCAGCGTCGTCGATTTTCCGCTTCCTGTCGGACCTGTGACCAGCAGCAGTCCCTGCGGCTTTTGCGCGAATTTCTTGACGATGCCTGGCATCCCGATAGTCTCCAGCGTCGGGATCGAGGTAGGGATCACCCGCGCGACGATTCCCGTACATCCGCGCTGCTGGTAGGCATTCACCCGGAAGCGAGAGACGCCTTGCAGGCCGTAAGAAAAGTCCAGCTCGCCCTTTTCCTTGAACTTCTCGTACATGTGCGGCGGAATCATCGTTTTGGCCATCCATTCCGTATCCTCCGGAGCGAGCGGCGGGGTATCCAGCCTTTTCAATTCCCCGTCGATCCGAAAGACAGGGGAGGTCCCTACCGACAAATGCAAGTCGGATGCCCCTTTGTCGAAGGCGTACTTCAGTAATTTGTCGACGTCGATTCCTGACATGCTGCACTCCCCTCCTGAAACGGCCAACCGCTACGAGTTGACCGTAATCCGATAGATTTCCTCCATGGTCGTGACGCCCTGTTTGACTTTGAGCAAGCCATCGTCGAACAGCAGAACCATGCCGTTTTTCATCGCATGCTTTTTGTATTCGGCGGCAGGCAGATTCTGAATCAGCATCGAGCGGAGCGTGTCGTCCATCCGGAAGACTTCGTGCACAGCGATCCGGCCCCGGTATCCGGTCAGGAGGCAGCTGGCACAGCCTTTGCCCTTCCACAGCGTCTCCACGGTCAGTCCGCGCTGGGCAAAAAGCAGTTTCTCCTGCTCCGTCGCCTGATATTCTTGCTTGCAATCCTTGCAAATGCGGCGGACCAGCCGCTGTGCCAGGACGCCGTTGATGGAAGAAGCGATCAGGAAGGGCTGAATGCCCATATCCACGAGACGGGTAATGCTGCTTACCGCATCGTTGGTATGAAGCGTGCTGAAAACGGAGTGACCGGTCAGCGCGGCACGGATCGCGATCTCCGCCGTCTCCCTGTCGCGAATCTCCCCGACCATGATGATGTCCGGGTCCTGGCGAAGGATCGAGCGCAGCGCGGACGCGAAGCTCATCCCGATATTCTCGTTGACCTGCACCTGGTTGATGCCCTCCAGCTGGTATTCGACCGGGTCCTCGACCGTAATAATGTTCACGTGCTCCGAATTCAAATGGTTGAGCACCGCGTACAAACTGGTCGATTTTCCGCTGCCCGTAGGCCCGGTCACGAGAACAATTCCGTTGGGCGAGTTCACCAGCTCCTGGAAGGTGGCGAAATTCCGTCTGGAGAGACCGAGCTGGCTCATCTCCACCAAAGCGTTGGAGAGGTCCAACAGACGCATGACGATCTTCTCGCCGTAAATGGTCGGCAGCGTCGACATGCGCACATCGATGTCTTTATAGGCGACGTTCATCTGAATCCGGCCATCCTGCGGTATTCTGCGTTCCGCAATATTTAGGTTCGCCATGATCTTCAGACGGGCCGTCAGCATCCCTTGCATGTGTCTCGGCAAAACACGTTCTGTTCTCATCATCCCGTCGATCCGGAAGCGGACGCGAATCCCGTCTTCCAACGGCTCGATATGGATGTCGCTCGCACGGAGCTGGACGGCTTGCTCGAACATCTGGTTGACCAGCCGGACGATCGGGGAATTGTCGTCAAAAATTTTGGCTTCCTCCAGGTCCTCCGGTAAAGACATGCCCTCCATGAGCTCCTGTACGGAACCTTGCATGCTGTACATGCGGGAAATCGCACGTCCGATCTCGTCGCGCGTTGCAATCGCCACGTTGATGACAAAGCCTGTGCTCATGCGCAGTTCATCGATGGCATAGTAATCCAGCGGGTCCACCATCGCGACGGTCAGCTTGTTTTCTTCCTTTTTCAAAGGAATCAGCGAATAGCGGCGAGCGAGCTCTTCTGGTACAATCGCCGACAGCGCAGGGTCCAAACGGTAGCGAAACAAGCTGACATGGGGGATGCCCAGCTGAAATTCCAAAATTTCAATCAACTGCTGCTCGGTGATATATCCGCTCTGCAACAAGTGGTCGCCCAGCTTCAGTTTCGATTTTTTCTGTTCGGCCAGCGCTTCCTGCAGCTGTTCTTCGGTAATGATGCCGCTTTCCACCAGGATGTCTCCCAGTCTTTTTCGGGACATGCCGCTCCCCCCTTCAGTTCTGATAGATGATGCCGTCTACGACGCGAGGCTCTCCCGCCCCGCCGCTGCCCGAGTCAGCCAAAGTGTCGGGCGCTGCAGGAATATCCGGCGGCCGGTCTTCGGACGTCGCTTCCTTCGCAGGCAGCATCGCTTCTGCCGGCAACTTTGCCGCGCCTTCTTGCGGCGCATTTTGACCAGCCCGCGCTTCTTCCTTGTCTTTTTCATAGACAGGACCTACCGCGATAATATTGTGCAGCGGCTTGTAGTAATCTTCGGAAACTTTCTGTCTGACCTCTTTCCCGCCCATCTCCATCCATGATCGGTAGGCGGTTACCGTGAAGCCTTCGCTTCCCTTTCGCTCAATCAGCTCCTGGTTGGGCGAAAGGTCCTTGTCTACCCGAATGATCGTATTCGGCTTGATCCTCTCGCTTTTTTCCGTAGAGAGAGTCACTTTGGGCGCATCCCCTTTTCCGCTAAACAGGGAGACACTCACCCGGTTATCGCTTAGTTCCGCATGGATAAACACCGGCTTCTTCGTGTCGTTGGCAAAGCGCAGATCCAGTCCATCCCCGCCTACCACCGCTTCCAGACCCGCCTCTGCATATGTGACAGGCCGCACAGCCGCATGCCTTTCGAGCACAGCCAGTCGGCTCTTCAATACTGCCTGGTAGAGCGCAGTAGCGATTTGACCAGCTCCCCCTCCCAGTTCGTCGAGCGTCTGTTCATCCGTGTGTGTCTGTATCGGCACGTATCCGTTTTCCTCTGTGTAAGGTCCGGTCTTTTCCAAAAAGGAGAACGCCTGGTTCGGGAACACGACAGAGCCGTTCAGGCGGGCGATCAGCTTGGCTGTGTTTTCTTTCATCACCTCGTCGGTAAATGCGACCGGAAATGACGCCTCCGCTACCCGCTGCTCGATCGCTTCCAGATCGCTCTTGCGCATATCCGGGACGACCTGCTCGACCTCCAGTTTCAAATCGCCGGAACTTTGGGAGAGCTCGTTCATCAGGAAGCGGTCGAACCGCGCAAGTGACTTGTCAATGTCGACCCGGTACCCGATTACCTCCGGAACGATCGCAATGCGGTCGCCTGAAACGACTCCCTTCGCAGGCACAGCCGGCCGATTCACTTTTTCTCCGATCTCGCCGAGCTGCTTCGCCAATGCGGCGCGATCGTACGCGACCTGCAGCGTCAAATCTGCGCTCTGTTCGGATTCACCCCAGAGGCGCGGGAACAACCCGCTTTGTTCGCCCGAGCGAGCCAAAGCCTTTTTCATCGTAGCTTCGATGTCAAAGGTGACATCCAACTGGCCCAGGTCAATCGGGTAAGCCTGTCCATCCAGGACGTACCGGACAGTCGTCTTCTTTCTGGCCTGGACGGCCGCGATCAGTTTTTTCCTTGCTTCCTCGTATGTATTTCCCCCTACAGGGATCGAAGCGATGCTCATGCCGGAGCGAAACACCTCTGCCCCGGATGAGCCTCCCCCCCACTTCACCGCCACATAAAAGGAAAGCGAGGTGATCAGAACGAGTTGGAGGGAAAATGCGGCAAAGTAACGCAAAAAGCGCTGTGATGCTGGAAAAATGCGAGTTGCGTACATACGTCAACGCCTTTCTTTATCCGTTGTCCTTTACGAACTTCCATTCAAGCTCTTCCGCCAGAAGCAGGCCTGTCTGCGCCGCTTCACTGGACGATTCCCGCTTTTCAGAAAGAGAAGAAGGCTCGTCATCAAAAAAGTAGATGATCTGATCGTCTTCTTCCTCTACTGCTGCCAGCGTTCGCCGCTCCCGGCCCGAAATTGCAGGTTCAGGCTCCATCACTGCGGGGCCGTCCGGCAGAAAGTCAAATTCCATTGCATCCGGACTGTCCTGACCGGTTCGATCGGCCGCTGCTTCGGTGCTGGTTACCGTCCCGTCCATGCGAAGATTCCCTTCCTTGCCGGCCGCCGCTTCCTCATAGGCAAGCAGCACTTCCCGCCCGGTTTTCCAAGGGGACTCTGGCTGAACCTTGCTCTCGCCCGCCTGCTTCCGCTGCGGCTGATTGGCTCGGGATGCTTCTCTGTCCGCCATTTTCTCTGCACCCCGCCGCCAGGAAAACCAGGCCAACCCGATCGCCAGGGCCAGCAAAATGGAAAACGCCGCCCACGCTCCCGTGATCTGGACGAGTACGGGAGTAAAGGCTCCGATCAGGACAGCCGCCGCCAACATCGCCCAGCCTGCACGCGAAAAAAGAAATCTGGCCCTCTGATAGAGGATTGCCAACAAAAGGGCTGTCATCAGAAAATAGCAGCCATAATAAACAAACACATTTGTCGCCCCCATTACTCTTTCACCCTGCCCAAAGAAAAACGTGACTTTAGACCCAGCACTTTCATACGAGTAGATTCGACTCTACTATACAGAATCCTGCATGAAATTATATTTTTTTCCTAGAATATCCTATTTTGTTCATTTCGTGTACAATAGAAACACGGTCTTTTTCAGGAGGAAATGTAGGATGAAAGCACTAGCTAACGAGAAGGGCTTGTCCCTGATTGAGGTGGTCGCCTCTCTGCTGATCTTGTCCGTTGCCCTCATGTTCTTGAGCCAGTTCCTCGTCAGAAGCTTTGCAATCTCCGGAAATCAGGACAATCGCCAGGTGGCCCTGAATCTGGCGCGACAGACGATGGAAGAGTGGAAAACGGGAAACGGGATCATACCGAAAGATGTCGATCAAGAGGATGTGACGCTGGAGGAAGACTTTTTGGAGAAGCCGCTTTCGTATCAGCTGCTGTCAGACATTTGCACGTCGACAAACCAGCTGTCCAAAGACGCGAACGGGATACGTCTCGCTGATCTTTCTATCAATGACCGCACGTACCAGACCTATGTGCTTCCCCAAACCATCCGTCCCGATTCCATGAAGGACAACCCGCTGATCCGGATTGTCGTCAAGGTTTTCTCGAATGATGCAAAGGACGCTGAATTAGAGACGCTGGTCCCTAATCCGGCTGTAGGGCAGGAGACGGATTCATGAAAAAGACACCCTTTTACAAACGCCTGCTTGCCGGATTGCTTCGCGATGAGCGCGGGCTTACGCTCGTGGAGCTGATCGCCTCTTCGCTGATCTTCTTTACCATTCTGATTCCGCTGGTCTCTGTCTATGTGAAAGGCGTCGAAATCTATCAGGAGACGACGGTGAAAAACCAACTGCGGAGCGATACCGACTTTCTCATCGGCAACGTAATGCGAACCATTCAGGAGGCAAGCTACGTCAAGCTGGCTCCCGAAACCGCCACGGAGCGGCAGGACCCGGCAAATGAACAGGTAAAGTCCATCATCGCGGCGTCATTTCCAGCCTTCCAGGAAAGCAATGCTGCCAGTTCCTGCCGAATCTATCTGTACAAGCGCTCCGTCAAGCGCAGCGAAGAAGCGGTCCCCGATGAGGAAGCGACCTCGACAGGCAATCGCACTGTATCGTTGCTTACCAGGGAGACGTACTCCTTTGCACCTTGCCCGCAGGCCGAAGGCAGCGGCGCCAGTTGCGAACACGTCCCTTTTCCGACCGACCCGGACCGCTATCTGGTTCAGGGGTACTTTGAAATCGATCAGCCTGCGGGCGATTCCTCAGGCAAAAAACGGGTGACGCTCTATCTGGTCGTCGCACAGCGGTACGATACGATGACCTTGCCTTTCTCCCAGGAGGATCGGCGCGATCACGAGCTGTTCGCTGACTGGGATGCCGTAGCGAGTGCCGTCGCGCAAAACAGTGAGCAGGCACAGTATGTCCGCGTTGTTCGTACCGAAATCGATCTTAGCAGCGAGCAAAAGGGGTGAGGCCATGAAGATCGTTAAAGACGAGCGGGGCGGCGCCCTTCTCATCGTTTTCATGATTCTGGTCCTGTTTACGGCGCTGGCGTACTCCCTCGCCAACCACACGATGCAGAGCGTCCGCCAGCGCACCTTTTCCGAAGATGAGGTGCAGGGCAAGCTTTTGGCAGATGCGGGACTCGCCTATTTTCAGGAGTATTTGGAGGCGAACCTGCAGATGCCCGCTTCCTTTCTCACAGGCGACGACGCGCTCCAAAAAATCGGGGAGTCGCTGTCGACGCCGAATGCCGAGCAGGTCGCCTTCTCGGAAGACAAGGTCATCGAGCTGGTTCGGCGCATTTCGTCAGATGAAGCCAATACATACAAAGAAATCCGTCTGCCCGGGATGAACGGCAGCTTTGCGATTCAGGCGCAGATCGTGTCGCGTATCCCGCGAGAGACCGGAAGCACGCCCCAACCGTACGTCCTGCAGTTGAAAGTGTCGGTGATCGGGATTCCGGACCGCGCGGAAAACCTGCGGAAAGTGAAGCTCACCTCCACGGTGTATGTCAATACGGTTCCGGCTCCGTTCCACTACGCGGTCAGCACCCCCGGGCAGCTGCGCCTGTTCGGCGGGAGCAACATCATCGGAAATATCGCGGCCGATTCAGTCGTCACCAGCTCCGAGTACCGGTACAGTACACCGGAAAACGATCAGGATGTCTGGGACACTGACCTTGGCGGCCTGCCTTATGTAGAGGGCGAGATCTCCCTTCCGGACCGCGGCAATTTGCAAAGCGTGGACAGCATTCCGGAAGAAGAGCCGGACAGCACCGCCTTTTCGGGAACGACTATCGCGGATGCCGACCTGGAGAAGTTTTTTGTCCCCAGCCCGCTCGACTCCGTGGAGGCGAGCACCGTCACGCTCAGCGCCGATCCGGCCACGCAGCAAATTCCCGGCTATGAACCGCCCATCGTGACTGTCAGGAGCCATCCCACGGATTCACTCTTCCTCGACGACGCGGAGACGGATAGCGTGGAAAACACCTCGACCTATGTCCGGGAGCAGATCCAGCAGGCGAGGGCGAGTGCAGCCGGAGACCAAATCAGGCGCATCACCGACAAGGATACGTCCCTCTGGTTCAAGGGTCCGGACGACGATGAGCACGATCCGAAAGGCGAGACCAGCAATCCCGGCATGGTGGATGCGGAAGAGCCGGACGGCGACACTCTCCTGATCGAGTCCCCCTATGGGACGGCCACCCCTGACTTCTTGAGCCTGACTGCACGATTTACGGGACGCTCCTTGCAGAATGTGCACCATCTGTACATTGGCGGCAAGGACAGCGCAGGAGAGGGGATTGCCGCTGTGGAAATGGGCAGAATCGGCTCCTTTTTGCCCGAGCCCAACGATGCGGGAGACCCGTTCACCTTTGATGGCACAATCTACATCAAAGGGAATCTGGACATCGTCGGCGACGTCTCGATCAACGGAACCATTTATGTCGATGGCAATGTGGTCATCCGGGAAATCCGAAACGTCTCCGCTCCAGGGAAAAAGAACAATCTGGTCATCATCGCATCCGGAACGATCAGCCTGACCGACCGCTACAAGGACCAACCGATCACGAGCGAAGCAATCCAGCCGCTGTCGGCCTTTCTCTACTCGGAGAGTGCCATGCAAATTTATTCGACGAGCTCGCACAACCGGCTCATCGGCGGAATCGCAACCGGCCGCGGCATGCCTCTGTACGGGCAGGACGGGCGCCTGAGCGGTTATACGGACAGCTATATTGAGCTGAATACCCGGCGCGAAGGAAAGGCAGACCGGTACGCGTCACATATGTCCATTTCCTTTGACCGCAATATTTTTGACGAAAAGACACCGGGCCTGCCGCCTGGCGATCGTTTTCATATCGATCTGTACGACAAGGAATATCCCGAGGTAGGAAATCCGGTCATCGTCACAGGCGACTAAAAAAGTGCCAATGGGGACAATTATCCCGCATTGGCACTTTTTCTTTCTCCCTCTGCACGCTACTGGCGCGTCCCCGTCGCCAATACCGTAATCGGCGCCGTCTCCTGCGTATGCTTTACTCCCGAAATGTTTTTCTCGTGATCTTTTCCATACGTCGTCACCGTGTACCAGACGTCAACCGTAACCAAATACGTCTTCGTTTTGGAATCGTCGGACTTCAGATTCAAGTATTTCTCGGTAAAGATTCCGTCGGTGGGCAACGGGTTTGGCGTTCCTGCTGCACTCCCTTGCGGCGCAATCGTAAACTGGGCTTTCGTGACGTTCACTTCCACGTTGCCCGGATCGTGCACCGCGTTAAAGGAATACCCGAGCCGCACCGAGACCGCCCGATTCTCCTGCGCGCTCTTGGTGGCGGTGACAAACGCATACGGCGAATCACTGCCTACCGGGAGCACGGGCACCTCCAGTACGATCGTGCGGTTGGTCACGTAGCCGTCTCCGTTGTCTGCCTGAATCACGACAGTCGTTTTCACAGGATTTCCGTTGCTGTCTTTCTGGTAAGGAATCTGCAGGTAACTGTCTCCATGAGTCTCGACGCCATTGGTCTGCCGGAAGTCGTCGGGCGCCTCCCCCTTCGATGTGGCGTATCTCCAGACGGTTTCATCCGTAATGTTGTCGATCGGCGTCACCTTGACGAGCCCGATGTCGTCAAACGTCTTGTCTTTGACCGGTTCAGCCGTGAATAACGGGTACTCTCCGCCAATCGTGACCACGTTGGACACGCTCATTTCATTCGGATCGGTCGTGTCCTGATCTTCATTGAAATCCTGGCGCAGGACGACGACAAAGTAGTTTTTGCTGTCCTTCAGCGGGACTTTGTGCGTGATGGAGCCGTCTGTGAAGTCGACCAGACGGGTCTGATGATTGACCTTGCTGTTGTCGCTCTCATTGGTCCAGCCAAAGGTTGCATTCGGCATGATTGCGCCAGACGGAACGGCAGTGAGCTTGGCCGTCTGTGAGCCGGTTTCCCTCTCGCCTGCTGCCGTAACCAGCACCACCGGATTAAAGTACACTTTACCTTCTGCCTGCTCGGACAGCTGATCGAACCGGTTTTTGACCTGTCCGGAAATGACGGCCGGTCCGATAAAAGGTCCGCCTGCTTCCGTCTGGTTTTGCGCAATTTCCAGCGTATAGACCGTCTTATAGAGGCTTCCCGATGCATCGACAGGGGTTGGCCCGGCTGTCTTCGCAGGCGCAAGCGGCTGGCCGTTGATGCGGAAGTCCGGCTGCAGCGGTCCATCCTCCTTGCCGTGGACCACTTCTGCCGTGATCGTCACTTTGTCCGGGTACAAGCTGTTCCAGCCCTGATTGGCCGTCATGGAGATGAGCGGCGCAGTCGGGACAATCACGACGCATGTATCGGTGAAACCTCCGTCCAGCGTAATCACCGTGATCGTCGCCTGGCCGCTGCCTGTCGCAACGACCCGCCCCTTGGCGTCCACCGTCGCTACGTTTTCATCGCTGGACGTCCATTTTACGCCTTTGTTCTCGGCATCATCGGGGAATACCGTGGCAATCAGCTGCTCGGAGTTGCGCGACGGATCATCTGCAATCAGCACGAGCTGCTCTTTGTTGAGCGCCACGCCCGTCACCGCCGTGTACACATGGAAAGTCATGCTGTTGAAGGTGTCCGCCACATCTGCAGAAGTGAAATCGGTATACTTCAGTTGGGATTGATTCAGCGTGTACAGACCGCTTTTCACAGCTCGAACAGTAACGGTAAACTCCTTTTTCGCCGCCCGAAATCCTTTTCCATCTGGTGAAAGGGTGTACGAGATGTCCTGCAGACTGCCGGATATCCGGCTCTTGCCGTCTGATTGCGACGGCGTCCACGCTTCAGAGTTGCCCACCACCTCGATGCCGGACGGGTAGACTTCATCGAACCGCAAGTTTTGCAAGGTCAGCTGATCATTGCTGAGGTTGTAGACGTATCCCCGAAAAACGCCGACGTAGTCGCCCGAGCTGTCTTTCTTCACTTCAAAGCGGCCGAAATTGAGCGCAGTCGCTACCGTCGAATTGCCGCGCAGCACCGTTTCGTCGATGATCGGCAGCGTAATCGTCATTTTTTGCTTGTACAGGTAGTCGAAGCCGCCCTCGATTTCGCTTTTGAGGTTGTTTCCCGTCATCGTATCAATACTATCGTACAAGGCGACGGGAGTAGAGTAACCCGCCTTCATCAATTGCAGGAAAGCCGCGCGGTCGTTTTTGCCCGTCCAGGCGATCGGGCCGAAATTGCCCCGCGTCACATCCCTGAATGAATAAGCATTGCCCAAAACGTAATTTTGCTGCGGCATCCAGATCGGACGCAGGCCCGTCACCGCCAGGGAGCTGAGAGGAATGTCCCGAGGCTCGATGGTATAGCGGATTTGGAACGGACTGTTTTTCGCGATGCGCTCCGGATTGACATCGACCAGCTTGCGGGACAGCGCGAGCGCAGGCGTCACCTTGTCCACGATGACGGTGCGCGTGATCGTCTGCTTGGCTCCTTTGCTGTCCTCCAGTTCGACCTTCACCTCAATTTCTCCGCCGTTGGTCGCGGTGTTTTCCGCATTGTAAATGACGGTCGATCCATTGCCGGCACGGTCGTTGGAATAGACCAGGGAGCCGTCCACGTAGATCCTCGTTTTCAGCAGGAAGTCTTTCAGATCGTAATCATCCACGCGATAGGCAATATCAAACGTCTTGTCCGTGCTGCGAATATGCTCCTTGTCGTTTGGCGTAATCATCGTGATGAACGGCGCGTGGTTGGCACCGATGAAGGCGCGGTACAGCGTGTTGACAAACAGCTTCTGCTCCGAATCGGGGAAGCTGTTGGACGTATGCCCCGTACCCGAATAGGTGACGCTTCCCTTTGAATAGGTGTAGTAGTGATTCCAGCTGTCGGCAATATCGCGATTGTCTTCCGCCATGTTATACCACGGGATGACAGCCGGGTCCTCGAGATCGAGTGTAAAATACTGATCGTGGGTCGTCGCCACCGTGACCGAATCGCCCAGGGCAAACGGATATTGCGTCAGCAAGCCGCTGTTGACCTGCTTGGTCGTGGTAGACGGATTGGGCGCTCCCAGGCCCAGGTTGTGCATAGGGTCCTTCTGGCCGGTGATGTCTTTGAAATAGGTGAGCCAGTTGTTGCTGCTGCGATAGATCGTATCATGGGAGAACATGACGCCCTGGCCTGTGCTGATAAAGGACTGCACGGCCTCTGCCGCTTTCGTCGTGATCGTCGCCCCTTCGTTGTAGGTATCCCGGAACCCGAATACCAGCATGTCGTAATTGCCATTGAGACTTTTGTAGTAGGAATTATTGAAATCGTTGATCGATACAGTCGTAATGTCGAGGTCGTAATCCGTCTGGTTGTCCAGATAAGTCGACTTGATGCGCTTGTTCAGATCGCTGACGTCATTGGAACTTACCGTTACCTGAAGTACGCGGACATGTACTTTTTGATCCCGGAACTGAAAGATGCCTGTCGCGAAATCTTTCAGTTTTGTTCCTTCATCGACGATCTCCAGCTTCCAGTAGTACAGGGTGGAGAGCCCTTTCGGCAGCGTATACTGAATTTCCTTGACAGAATCGCTGGCAGTCATCGCCGTCGTGCTGACCAGCTCATCCGGTTCGTATACCTTGTCGAAGTCAGCGTCGATGTACAGATTGGCGCTCAGGTTATGGCCAGCCAGCTGCGCGTTATTCGCCAGCTTGAACGTATAGGAAATGGTCTGGTCCGCGCCGTAGATGGTATGCGTCGGAAGCGTGTAATCGCTTGGCTGGGTGAGCAGCTCCAGCCGCGGCCTGGCCGCAATGTTTTGCCCGATCTTGCTCGCTGCCTCAGCGGCGCTGGATACAAAGATGACGTTCTTGACCGGATTGCTTTTGTAGCCGATGAACTGGCTTTTCAGCTTGCCCGTGTTTTTCGTGACGGTATCCGTGTGCAAAACGACCAACTGGCCTTTGCTGATAAACTCCTTTTTAATCGCTTCTGCCTTCAGATTGGTGATATCGTTCATGATGTCTTTCGTGTTGTGCGCATTCGCGCGTTCCGACTGCGAATTTTGGTTGGTCATGTTGGGGTAGCTGACTTGTGCGGTGCTGTACTTCCCTGAGCCTATATAGATCGCGTCATACCTTCCGTCCAGTTCCTCCCGAATCGCGACAAACCGCTTCATGCTCATGGTCGTAATCGCATACTCGGTGCTCGGTAACATTTGCGTAGACAGCTCGGAAATGCCGCTATCCGTGATCTCCAGAATCTTTTTCTTTGGGGAGGGCATGTCGGCTGCATGGCTGATAGACTGCGGTCCCCATGTGCCGAGCGAGATTTGAATCATGAGCGAAAATAATAGCAACAGCTTCCAAACTCTCACAACCGCATTCTCCTTCTCTTTTTGATTCCTGAAACCGAATGGTGTTCTCGTAAACGATGCAAATGGAAACACTAACCATTTCACTATCAGATTACCCTATTAATGGTTCTTTTGCACTATATTTCTGCGGAAAACCATCTCATTTGTCCTGGTTTGTCAAACGAATGAAAAAAATCCATTCTGCTCTGTAACGTTTCTTCATCCCCTTCGTCAAATTGATAGCAACTCACAAAACTATAGAAGGCGTGATAACGCTGATAGAAGTGTCTCGCTCGCTCTCGCTGAATGGGCATGAACCATATGCAACGCCTGACTTCAACTAACTGGAAAAGGTGGTCTCCTCTATGAAACTCACACGCAATCTTGCAGCACTTTCCGCTTTTGCGATTCTGTCGCTCTTCCAATCGGGCGCTTCCGCTGCGGCTGCCCTCACTTCTGCCGCTGCTCCCCTCACCCCTGCAGCGCAAACGCAGGAAAGCAGCCAAATGTCCATCACGCAAAATAACGCGCATCCGCAAGACAGCCAGGCCGACGAAGACTGGAAAAACGGCCTTTTCCTGCCGCAAGCCACCATTACCGCTGCGGAAGGCATCCAACTGATCGTCAACGCCTTCCACTTGAATATCGATGGCATTCACTTCTTCAAACTCCCCGTTGCCAGCGATTATTACGCCAAAGCGGACAACAACGCCTGGTACGCTCCCGCCCTCGTGATCGCCGCGAACCAAGGCTTTAAACTGCCGGCCGATCTCGCACCGGATCAGATGTGGACGAAAGAGGAGTTTGTCTATCAGCTGATGACCGTAATGGAATCCCGTTACAACCTCCCGATGCTAAATATTGCTCCGGTTGCACTCGGAGATGAAAGCGAGCTGAACATCAGCTATCAAGGAGCTGTTCAACGGGCACTCTCCCTTGGCATCGCACACCTCGATGAACAAGGCAACTTCCACCCGAAACAGGCCTTAAGCCGCCAGGAGACAGCCGAGCTCATCCAGCATGCCGTCGAGTATATTCAGGCTCATCAGGCGCCGGTGGCTGAATAAGCCGGTCCGCCAAGCAACCACCGGCTCGCAGCACCCCCTATCCAGCCGCCCGCCGGTTCTTCCTGCCAGTTGCCTGTCATCCCTGCCTTACAGCCAAAGCAAAAGGGGAAAGCAGATCCGATTGGACCTTGCTTTCCCCTTTTTGCTCAAAGGTCGGCTAACATCTTACATATTTCCGTTTGAAACCAAGCTGCCCTCTGGCGATCGCCTTTTGGATACTTTCGGCGGCATGCAGGGTACTGCTTTTTTTCTTGTCCCGTTTCAATTGGATCGGACCGACTGCCTTTGCGGTCTCAACCGCCTTTTCATGGAGCGGCAGGTAGGACACCCCGACAGTGTACATAAAATTGTTCATCGACGCTTTCGTTCGCTCGGGAGCATCACAGATCGTCTTTTCTACCGTCTCCAGCATGCCTGCCAGTTTGCTCTCGGCAAATTCCGTGTCCGGCCGACTGCCCAGCAGCCAGCAATAGCAGCTCCAGCCCGCCGACATCCTGAGCTCTTCGCCGCTTGCGATCCATTTGTCGGCCACTGCTTGCGCGATATCGGTCTCCGCCAGGGTGACGGCAACCACGTAATCGGATAGCATATAAAAATAGGCACCATCCATCCAGCGCTCAAAATCCGCCTCGGTCATCGCTTTCGGGTCTGCAATAATGCCGGCAAAGTACATGGCATCGTAGTTTCCCGTGGCGTAAAGCTGCTCGGCCAACGGTTGATTGATCCCGATTTTCCTGGCGAGCGGCTTCATCTCTCCTGTCGCCACGCCAAAAAGCGGTTCACGCGCCCCGTTGGACATGTACATTTTCTTCAGCCGTTCCTTGCCGAGAGCTTCAAGCTCCTGCATGACCGTCTCCAGGTTCAACTCTGTTCATCTCCTTTTGCGGGTACTCCTATTTCAAATCGAAAGGCCGCCATCGACAGGAATTACGGCACCATTGATATAGCTGGAGTCATCGCTCGCCAAAAATAGATACACATTCGCAATATCCCTTGGCTTTCCAAGGCGTTGGAGAGCTATTTTGTCCCTCATGCCTTGAAGTACCTTCTCCGGCATTTTCTCCGTCATCGGGGTCATGATAAAACCTGGCGCCACCGCATTTACAAGAATCCCCTTCCTGCCAAGCTCTTTCGCCCACGTCTGCGTCATGGCAATAACCGCTGCTTTCGATGCGGCATAATTAGTTTGTCCAAAATTCCCCATTCTCCCTACGATGCTGCTTGTATTGATAATTTTGCCCGAGCCTTCCCTGATCATGTGAGGCACCACGGCCTGCGTGCAATGAAAGACACCTGTTTGGTTAATGGAGATCACACGGTCCCACTGTTCCTGCGTCATCTTCGCAAGCGTGGCGTCCATGGTAATCCCGGCATTATTAATCAAAACATCAATTTTCCCAAACCGGTTGATTACTTCACTGACCATCCCATCCACTTGATCGCGGTTGGATATGTCAACAGCTAGCCCCAGACCATTCGCTTCTTTCGCTACTTCTTCTGCCGACTGCTGATGACAATCAACGACAACCACATGTGCCCCTTCGCTAGCCAATAATAGACTCGCTTCTTTTCCTATTCCCCCTGCTCCCCCCGTAATGATGACAACTTTCCCCTCCAGTTTCATGCAAGACACTCCTCATCACATTTTCCGAATCATGATTTGCAGTCAACACCGATTCGTCAAAATTATCCGAACACCATGTTCAATGCTAGTACGCCGAGTATGCCGTAAATCGCAACAAGGGTGTACATGAAGCATACAGATTTGATCGTTTGACCAATCGTCAAATGAAAATACTCCTTTGTCATCCAGAAAGAGACATCGCTCGGCGGAGCCCAGGCAATGGATGCGCTTCCAATCGCAAGCACCATCAATTCAGGACTCACTCCGGTTTTCGAGACAATGGGCAGCATGATTCCTGCTGTCGTTAACACCGTTACGGTAGCAGATCCTACAGCCAGCCGAATGATGAGCGCAATCAGCCACGCCAGGATAAAGGGAGAGATATTCCATCCGCTTGTGAAATCCGCAATGTACTTTGCCATGCCGCTATCAAGGATGACCTGCTTGAATGCGCCGCCGCCACCAAGGGTGAAAATGATCCCTCCTATGGAGATCAGCGCCCCTTCTACGATTTTCATCAATTCCATCATCGTCTTTCTCTTTTTGCGCAGACCAAACACATAAACAGCGACGAGAAGGGAAAGAAGCAGCGCAATATCCGCATTCCCGATAAAAGTCAATGTTTTGTAGATCAATGATGTTTTCGGAAAGGAGAACCCTGCAATTACCCCGATCAATATCAGAATAACAGGTAACAACGTAATGAATACAGACGTTGCAAAGGATGGGACCTCATGCATGTTAAATTCTTTCTTCGTAACCAAATGGTTAGGAATTTGGATATCCCAGTTCCGATACAGCTTCGCTACTAACGGACCAAAAATCACGGTAGCCGGAATGGCTAACAGGAATCCATATCCCAACACTACACCCAAATTCGCCCCTAAAGCAGCTGAAATAGCGGTTGGTCCTGGATGTGGCGGCAAGAAGACATGGGTGATGGAGATTGCAGCCAGAAAAGGCATTCCTACTTTCATCAGCTTGACTTTTGCTTCATTGGCTACTGTATACACAATGGGAATAAGTAGAATATAACTTACTTCATAAAACAAGATAACCCCTAACAGAAAGGATGCGATACAAATAGCCCAATCCACTCTTTTTTCACCGAAAATATCAATTAACGTTGATGCAATTCGGTTCGCTCCGCCGCCTTCAGAGATGATTTTTCCGAAAATAGCTCCCAGTCCAATAATAATCGCCAGATGCCCCAGCGTACCTCCCAGTCCGGATTCGATGGAGGTCACGATCGCCGATGGCTCCATGCCCAGAAAAACGCCTACGAAGATTGCTGATAGCATGAGAGATAAAAAAGCATTGAACTTGCAAACAATGACTAACACAAACAACAGTACGATCCCTAAAAATAATGCGATAAGTGGCATACATATACACTCCATTTCACATTTTCGTTTTCAGGAATAGCGTTTCGCAGCAGGAGCTTTCCCCGCTCCTTTTATAGACTTGAACCAAAATAAGCAATATTCTCTTCAAATTTCGGGGGTCTGCCCTTCTTCTCTGCTTCTTTCACTAATTGAACAACCAAATCATTGTACGGAGTCTGAATCCCTGCCTCCCTTCCTTTTTTACAAACAAAGCCGTTGATATAATCAATTTCTGTCGGTCTCTTTTTCTCTAAGTCTTGCAGCATGCTTGCTTTTGTATTGCGATGCGGCCCCCATACTTCCTGGTAAAACGCCATTTTATTGGGGACGTCATTTCGATCCCGGAGCTCAAGAAATTCCATATCTTTTCCCTGCATTGGCTCTAATCGAATTTTGTGTGCATGCGCCACCTTGATCGTTTCATCTGCAAGATACGCCAAATGAAACATGGCTGCGTCATTCCTCAAGACATCGCCGAAACGGCAGCCTAATGCAGCTGACATGCCGCTAAATGTGGCATTCATCAAGAGTTTGGCCCACTTGATTCCCATGATGTTCGATGAGATATGACAATGTCCAACAAGGTCCAGTACCTTCTTTACTTCCTCGAGGCGAGGCGTTATCGCTCCATCCAGCTCCCCGATGTCAAACGCATAATGTTGCATCGTATGTACTTCCGTTGCCAGCTCTGAGATTCCTGGCCCTAACCATGCAGCCCCGAACCCGACCGCGCCTCCGATGGTTCTTTCGCGTCCGATCAATGACGAGACATAATCCTCAGGCACACCATTTTGCAGCGTACACACGATGCTGTCCTCAGACAGATGGGGAAGCAACTGTTCCAACGTCGTTTTGTTATAAACCTGCTTGGTCAAAAGAAAAACCAAATCATACGTCCCTGTCATTTCACTGGGCAAAATCGCTTTTACTCGTACACAAAGATCCAGAAAACCGGTAATTTTTGCACCCGAATCATTGAGTGCGTCGACATGCTCCTTGTTAATGTCGATTAGCTCGATCTCTCGTCCCCCTTTCGTAATAAGAGCCCCGATTATCGTACCTAGCGAGCCGGCACCCATAATTGCCATTCTCATCTGTTTTCCTCCTCGTTGAGTTGTCGGATCAGCAATCGTTCACTCGCCGATTCTCTTGATTCATCCAAAATGAAACCGCTTGCATTTTTTCGTACAGGCATTGCGGTAAAACGTTATTTGGCCACTCTGGATTTGCTCAAACCCAAAATGTCTCTCGCTTCATTTGGCGTTGCAATTTCTCTGCCCAGTATTTTTGATAATTGGACGATTCTTTCCACAAATTGAGCATTCGTTTTGGCCAGTTCCCCCTTGCGATAATAAACACTATCCTCCATGCCTACCCGGACATGCCCTCCCAGCAGAATGCTCATAGTATTGATCGTCAATTGATCTTTACTTGCCCCGATCGCTGACCATGTTGAACCAGGGGGAAGGCTTTCAACCAAAAACAGTAAATTTCTCGGGGTAGCACGCATTCCTCCCTGTATGCCAAGGACAAACTGAAAATGGGCTGGCATATCAAGCAGGCCTCTCTGAACCATTCTCGTCGTATTCTCGAGCATTCCAATATCGAATATTTCGATTTCCGGCTTGATCTGATGTTCTTTCATTTTTAACGCCAATCTCTCCAGAAATTGCGGAGAATTAAGAAACACATTCGCGCCAAAATTCATGGAACCAGCATCAAAGGTTGCCATCTCAGGCCCTAATTCACAAACCTTTAGTCTGTCTTCATCGTTCATGAACAAGCCGCCGGCAGTCGTTAAGTTGATAATGATATCACATTTGTCCTGAATGCGGTTTACGACTTCCCTGTACGTATCCAAATCCAAGGTATTGTTGCCGCTTTCATCTTTCACATGAATATGTGCGATCGATGCACCCGCTTGCCACGCCTCATAAACCGAATCAGCGATTTCCTTCGGTGTAAGCGGCAGATAGGGAGTATGCTCACGAGTCGTCTGAGACCCTGTGGGAGCAACCGTAATGATTAATTTTTCCATCGAATTTCCTCCTCGTATCGTAATTTTGGGAAAGCTGGTTCATAAGGGACTTCCCGCTTGCACGCGGCCTGGTCAAGGGGAGCGGTCGGCGAGTGCGCCGGAGACATCCCGGAGTGTCCATTCCTTGAATCCCCCCTGAGAATCCCCCCGGAAAGATGGGGCAATCTCATGAACCAGAAGATTGCCATCATGCTGCCAGACTTTCGTTATTGCTTTACCATTTATAATCGAAACGTTTCGATAATATTCATGGAAAATCGTAGTGAAATTCCATCAAACTCTTTCTATCACCTTTGAAAAGCAACGGTTATTACCGATTTCAACCGTTTTTACACCAATTCGATCTGCTGATCCATTACCCATCTATCGAAACGTTTCGCCATTCGTGATTCTCATTATAATGAGCGCTACATACAAAATCAACCATTTCCTCTGAAAATTTTTATAATTTTTCAAATTCACTACTTTACCTGTATGAGCAAAAAAAGAAAACCATTTTCGCTTTCTTGATGAAAGTGAAAATGGTTTCCGAAAATACAACTTCTGTATATGGATCTACCCTTTGCTTTTTAGACACCCTTTCGTTTTTGCGCTCCGCAGCTTTCACGAATTACCAGGGATGGAGTGAGGATAATTTGTCTCGCCGCCGTCTGTTTCTTTTCCTGTATCAACTGTAACAGCAATTCCATCGACAATTTCCCCATGTCATATGTTGAGTGATCGACACTGGACAGGGGGACCAGGAAATTTTCTGAAAAGGAACTGTTATCATTTCCGATAACGGCAATATCCTCCGGTACACGAATCCCCGATTCTCTCAACCCCTTGATCACCCCGAACGCGACTATATCGCTTACAGCGCAGATCGCCTCCGGCAGCTCTTTTACTTGTTCGAGCATTCTTTTTACATTCTCATATCCCGACTCCAAAGAGTATTCCCCTTCAAACACAAGCTTGGGGTCCACCTCTAACCCATGTTGCGTCATACAGGTAATAAATCCATCTCTTCTTTCCCTTGCCGTGTTGATTTCCAGATTGCCGCCAAAAAACGCAATTTTTTTGTACCCTAGAGAAACCAGATGATTGACGGCTAATTCCGAACTGAGCGGATTGTTAATTCCTACGAAATTTTTATCGTAGCCGGGTGGCTTTCGATTGATTAGCACATATTTTAATCCTGTTTTTTCAATTTCGCTTAAATCCTTCGCTGTAGCAATATTCGCCAAAAGAAGTCCATCGACCTGTTTTTCGACCATGAGCTCTAAATAAGCCTTAATCCGATTTCGCTCATTTGATATATTACATAAAATTACATTGAAGTTACTATGAAAGGCCACATCTTCAATCCCTTTAATCATCGGCGGGTAAAAGGGATTCAATATATCTGTTACAATGAAACCAATCGTATTCGTGGACTTCTTTTTCAGGCTCCGTGCTACTGCATTTGGTCGATAATTCAGTTCCTCAATCGCCTGCATCACTCTCTTCGTAAGTTCCGGACTTACATATGCAGACTGATTAATGACGGCCGAAACGGTCGAAAGTGAAACATTCGCCATTTTGGAAATGTCCTTCATCGTAGCCATTTGAACCCTCCACGAAAAAACGTTTCGTTACTTTTAATTTATATGAAATGTAGAACAATTGCAATTTTACTTGCTGAGTGTGGTTTCATAATGGAGAGAAGATCTATAGAACAGGAGGGTCTCTATGAACGACTTTTTGCCAAACACCAAGCCAAGAGTAGTAACACTTTGCGGCTCAACAAAGTTCAAAAAACAATTCCGTGAAGCGGAGGCTAATTTGACACTGGAAGGCAAAATTGTGCTTAGCCTTGGTTTTTTCGAGCAAAGCGATCATATCGAAGTAACTGCGGAACAAGTCAAGCTCTTTGAATGGCTACATTCCCATAAAATCGATATGTCTGATGAAGTTTTTGTTATCAATGTAAATGGATACATTGGTGAAAGCACAAGAAGGGAAATTGAGTATGCAGCCAAAAAGGGCAAGGCCATAACGTATCTGGAGCCGATTCGGTAGCGGGTGTTTATTGCGGGCTAAAAATGTTGTGATTTGTAATGTATTTCCCAGGGAACAGGTCTGTTGCATGTTGCCTTGGTTAGGAAAACCCTTCAATATCAAATCTTATAAATTTCCGTCATCACGAATAGGAAATTGCTGTAAGGCAGAAACGAGAGAGGGTCTTAGTTTCCAGATGAAATTTCCCATCTCATCAAACTCCCGATCAACATCTCCATCAAATAATACATTCCAATAACGGTTGCCGCCCTTACAATTTAATGGCGGCTCCTTACAAAGCTTTTGGTATATATTCTTGGCTATCCTACGATTCCAAGCGGTAACCTGTTGCTGTGTAACTCCACCTAATGCTTCACCGATTTTCGTCGCGCTCGACTGACAATTGGGTTGAGCAAAAACAAAAGCAACCATCTTTAAGCCGATCTCATCAAAAATGTCTTTATCTTTGAGAAGGCCTATCCATTCTTCGGCACTAAGATTTAAGGGATCTTGATTATGCCAAGTCGTAACAGGGGAAATATTCAAAATTTCACATCCTTCCGAGTAACTTCCATATTAACTTGTGAATGCGTGCCATAATACGGCGCCCGCACAGGACGCCTATCAAGAGCGACGAAAGCATTCATGAACGAACTGTCGCACTTCATATTAAAATCCGTCGAATAGTATCTATCTAAAAAGAGAACACCGCAAAAAGGGCGTTCTCTTGCATACGCGTCGTCCAACCCAGCATCAAAACAACAGAAACTCCAAACTAATCATTGAAAGGCTGCGGCACTGCACCTGTCTTGGTTCAACTAATACTTTACAAATTGCATCCCATCTGCTTACGATTCGCTCGGTCAGCTAACCAATCTAACGCGCTGGGTGTTGTTTTCCATGAATGAAGAGCGAATGAGGCGTAAATAATCGCTTCCTCCTCACTCCCTCGCGAGTAAGCATCAGGTTTAATATATGGAATATGCTTCTCACCTAGTAAATAAGCGGGAACAAAAGAATTCGATTCGAGAGCTTTACGCAACGATACGGCGGCTTTGCTAACACTCTTGCAGCGGAAAGAAAGCAAGGCTTCGCTATACAGCATAAAGCATGTAGCCTCTTTATGCTCTGACAGAAATTCGTCAGCTTCTTTATTCATTTCCTCAGCTATCAAATAGTTTACCAGTATATAGCGAATTCCCAGATTGTCATTGGGATTCAATCGGAGCAACTCACGACAGTTCGCAATGGCATCTTGCCGGTGACCATTATTCCAAAGGCATTCCGCCAGTCCTGTCAGTGCCCTCATATATGGTCTGGTCTCGGTAAGCCACCAAAATTCACCTACATTCTTTTCAAAAAACGATTCTCCTAAAGCTAGACGCCCCACCTTCACCCCCCGCTCGTACAGTTCCATTCGTTCTTCCGAAGATTTACTGTGTTCCGCTAACAAATTATAGGCATCTGCACAGTATGGCGACAGAGCCAATGCTTTTCGTGCCATCGAGAGACGCTTGCTTCTACTCATCTCGTCCCATGCATCATAAATCATTTCCTGCGCCTGATCCAGCTTTTCTCTGTCAAACGAAGGAAGCTCCAATTCAAGCACCGTCTTGTCGTATCGTCTATGTTTACCTTGCTCTATCTTGAAAAGGCCGGTATCAATTGTAATAAAATGCTGGGTAAAATCATCATAGTCCGGAATTGACCGAGGATGATGCTCCTTTGGCAAGCTTTCTTTCCATGTATTGAACTTCGAACCAATCAAATATTGACATACTTTCAGACGAAGTTTGTCCACTCCTTCGAGTGTATGATCCACTGTTTCACTCAAATAATAGGATAGCAGCTGTTCTATATCCCGAAAGATTCTGACACCCGAAGCAAAGCCGCTTGGTGGATGCAACGGCATAATATCCAGACTTTCCAACGCGGCAAACAAGCCGTCGGTTGTAACTGTCTTCGGTACAAATAATGCGTCCGGCAATCCGTATATAAATTTTTCTTCCTGCTTCTCCCCGCTCCAGGCATAATAAAGGAAATCTGCGAGAGAAAGCGGCCTTCTCGTCGTAGCCATCCGAAAAGCAAACGTCCCGCTGTAGTGATCGCGCAATATATAGTAAATGAGATGTTCTTTACGTGATTTAAGTGCGTTTTTCAGATCAACGTCCAACGGTTTGTTCTGGTATCTCAAATATCCGTCTTTGCCAAAATAATAATGCCTTGAGACGGAGACCAATAATTGATGCAATTGGTTGGAGTAATCGGAAACCAACCGGCGATGCATACAACCAACCCCTTTAGTAGTAATGCTGCATCCCGAGATTGTACTTAGGGTATGCTGAACGATTCATAGACGTCAAAAAGTGTTCGGAAGTCTGGTCATCTCACAACAAACAGTTGTTTCATCAACGAGAAAAAAAGAACTCGAAGCCTGCGCTCAAAGTTCATCACCAACAGTTGCAGCGCAATGAAGGCTTCGCTCATCGTTGCAAGTCGGGCTCGAATACGGCCAATCCCATACTTGCGCTTGCCCTCGCCGAAATTGCCTTCGATGGCATTGCGTACACTCCCATCTTGCCTTTCGACTAGCCGCTATTCCGCTGCCTCTTCGCCTTGTGGTGGACGACCAAGCGTAGGACCGCTCAAGCAAATGTCATGTGCCTTGCAGAAGGCTCGATTCTCCCGCGTACGGTAAATCTGGTCGACCGGAAGAAGCAATTGGTTTTCACGATGAGAGACGGATGAGTACATCCCGATCAGCACCATGTGCAAAGAATTTGAGGGGAAATTGTTGATTTCCTTGCACATGATTTCGATAAAAACGAAACAAAATCCTTGTGGTTACTGGATTTTTAATCTATTCAGCAGACCCTATGTACTTGAGCAGCCATGTTTATGTTATGGTTGGTCAATACGAATAGGAAAATAGTCAACCGAACTTGCCGACTGGCTCTTCCCGTTAGATGGAGGATGGAAAAATCCCATCCAATGCGATCATAAAGTTAGCACATTGATACGGTTGCATGTTGTTGTGCGGCTGGCTGCCTCCTGCTTCCATCAATGCGGAAGGGGCCATCTGAGCATTGATTTCCTTGGAGTAAGGATTGGGCAATCCGCGTTCGTTTGCTACGTTTGCCCAAATCGCTCCATCTGGACTATTTACGTCTGCCTGATCGCACACATGGCAAAGTGGGTGTGCCCGGGCAGTTGAGCGACAGTAAGCGTCACAGTTCGCTCGCCGCTGTTGCGTAATAAATTAGATAAAGAAGCCTAGTTATCCGCACCTCACAGGTCTGTCCAGTATTTTGTGTAAACCCTTTTGGAATAAAAAACTAGCGTAAGTATTGACCGATCCGATCCGGGAAGAAAACGGAGAGCTGGAGGAGCATTTGCCCCCAGTTCTGCACTCGTCCCGTCCACTTCCTGGTGACGTCCATGGTAGCCAAATAGAGCATTTTGAGCAGGGCTTCATCGGTGGGGAAAATGCTCTTGCCCTTCGTCACCTTCCGGAGTTGCCGATGGTAACTCTCAATCATATTGGTCGTATAGATCAATTTACGAATCTCTGGTGGATACTTGAAAAAAGTAGCTAGTTCGTCCCAGTTGGTACGCCAAGAGCGAACGATGAGGGGATATTGGTTGCCCCATGTTTCCTCGAAGCGATCCAATTCCAGTAAGGCAGCTTCTTCTGTTGCCGCTTGGTAGATTGGCTTTAAATCCGCCGTCACTTTCTTGAGATCCTTGTAAGAAACATAACGGGTCGAGTTGCGGATTTGATGAATGATGCACTTTTGAATCTCCGTATTCGGATAGCAGGCGGAGATGGCCTGAGAGAAGCCCGTTAGGTTATCCACGCAGGTGATGAGAATGTCCTGAACCCCACGGTTCCGTAAATCGTTCAGTACGCTCAGCCAGAACTTTGCGGATTCATTCTCTCCAATCCACATGCCTAATACGTCCTTGTTGCCGTCCAAATCAATGCCAATGACCATATAAGCCGCTTTGTTTACAATCGCACCGTCTTGCTTGACTTTGTAGTGAATGGCGTCCATAAATACAACCGCATAGATGCTTTGTAGGGGGCGGTTCTGCCATTCTTTGATGAGTGGCACGATCTTATTCGTCACATTGGAGATCATGGTAGGAGAAACGTCAATTCCATACAGATGGTTCAGATGGTCCTGAATATCCCGTGTGCTGACACCTTTGGCATACATGGCGATAATTTGGTCCTCAATGCCGGTAACGGTAGACGGATGCTTTTTCACGATAACGGGCTCAAATTCGCCATTACGGTCACGTGGCACCGCGATCTCTACCTCGCCGTATTCGCTTGTCACCGTCTTCTTTGTCTTCCCGTTACGGCTGTTTGTTGTTTTCTTTCGCTTCACATCGTGCTTTTCATAGCCGAGTTCCGTGTCAAGCTCCGCCTCTAGCATCGACTGCAGCGTTTCTGCAAACAGTTCCTTTAGTGCCGACTGCACATCGTCCATCGTCTTGAGGTTGTTTTCCTTCACAAACGCCTTCACTTGTTCCTTACTAAATCTCACCATGGGTGTCATCCTCTCAAACAACCTTTCTCTTACTGTAATAGGTTTTGAGAGTTTACACAGAATATTTTACAGTCCCGGCTTTGACGTACCCCTTATAGGGTTTCATGCAGAATTATCTTTAGCAAAGAGATCATCAATATTTTTAACCCTTACCTTAAATGTGGTATCCTGACCAGTAGCTTTATCTTTATCGGCTCTAGCGGTTCCATAGATACTGAAGTTCCATTCTCCCTTAGCCAATTTAACTTTTACACTTTGTGACTTATATTTGCTGGTTCTATTTATATCAATGCACTGTAATACGATACTATCGGGTACAACTGCTATCCTACTTTTATTTAACTCAGATCTTCCACAAACGAATGCGAAATAGAACTGTTTCCGTTCATAAATCAGACTTTTTATTTCATCAATTTGACTTTCGGTAAACGGAAAATTCCATATTGCACTATTATGAGTATCGCTCTCGCTCGATGGGTTTTCACTGCACTTTACATACACTCGGAAATCGCCTTTATCAGTGGTAAAGTCATATACTTTTCTGTTTAAGTCTTTTCGATCTTCAAATAATGCTGGAACGATACCGTTATTGAGTAGATATGACAAAAAAGCTCCACAATAGAAATCTTCTCTTGTCAATTTCAATTTCCACTACCTCCTTACCATATACGCCTAACAATCTTCGCATCTCGGAATATTTCGCCAAAATTCCAGTGATACCTTCTTTTCTTGCAGACAAGCTCGAAAGCTGTCTACAAAAGTGGTTTAAGTAGGTATAGTGGTTTCGAAGGATAGAGGTATATTTTAATCAGAAAAATTCATTACTAGTTGGATTAGCAAGTTGACTTGAAGTAATCGGAATCACTGTTTCATCTGTGATTGTTCTTAATTTCCTTAATTCTTTCCTTATAGTTATTTTGATTCATCACCATAACCCGTGCTAGACATTGAAAAAACGCAGATGTTCCTCTATCGTGGGAGTTGTCGAGACAACCACTGAAAAGGAGGGAATCTGCGTTGTGCCTTGATTTTAGCACAGACCTTGTCAGACTTCCATCATTCCATATCACTCATTGGGAAAAAACAACGGAAACGGATTGGATCGCTGTTCTGGAACCGAATTCTGCTTGTTATCTTTGTCCGATCTGCCTCCGAGCCAGTACCAACCATGCCCGTCCTGGACGGCGCATTCTTCGTCATCGTTTCGTTCCTTCTTGGGGGACCGTCTGGGTATCCGTTCCCGTGTTTCGCCAGCGCTGTGCGAGTTGCGGGCTTACATGGACAGTGGAATGGAACGGTATCCCGCC
>NZ_JBHUJW010000010.1:0-17942 GCF_042683565.1 Brevibacillus sp. GCM10020057 | reverse complement strand
TCATCCTCCATGTGCACGGTTTTTCATCATTATGAAACGATTTCCTTGCATATGAATTCGACGAAATGTGCCTCAAACCCTTGTCCCTACTGGATTTTTTGATCGTTCAGCAAGCCCTAAGTATATTATGCTATGTGGTTGGGTCTTGTTTACGATTCTACTTAATTATCTCTTTGGAAATATGCTTCCCTCCATTTTTGAAAACTTTTATTTCGTTCTGGCGACTTCTCTGCTTTATTTCAATGGACTCTTAATCTGGTTTGTCGGCATTCTTATCCTGCTTTTCAATGTGTCAAGTCATACCTTCGGAGCAGGAGTTTTCTTCCCGGAAGCGGATCACATGCATATGAACGTCGGTGTCTCGGTAGTATTCCAGGTCACTGCTGTTTTGTGGGCAATTTCCAGAATCGGACAGTATTTATTGGACAAGTCCCAACAGGAAAATGAGAAATATTCACTTACCAATAAGGAATTACAAGGGACATATAGGATCATTGAAAGTTCCGTCAAACAACTACAAGCTACTTCCAAGCAGTTATCCAGAAGTCTCCAAGCCATTACACAAAATGCTAATCATGTAACAAAAACGATACAAGAAGTCGCAAGTGGATCAGAAAATCAAGTGCGTGGAACAGAGGAAAGCGCTCGGGCCATGAATGAGATGAGTGTGGGAATCCAGCGAATTGCAGAGTCGACTTCCAGTATCGCAGAAGGGGCAGAGGAGACGAATCAAGAAGCTCGTACAGGAAACCAATCCATTCAGACAGCGATCAATCAGATGGATTCAATCAAGCAGTCGGTAGAGAAAACTAGCGTAGTGGTAAAAACATTAGGGGATCGCTCCACAGAAATTACGCAAATCCTCAATGTCATTACGGGTATTGCCTCTCAAACCAACTTACTGGCTCTGAACGCCGCAATAGAAGCTGCAAGAGCTGGGGAGCATGGGAGAGGATTTGCTGTTGTAGCGGATGAGGTTCGTAAGCTTGCGGAACAGTCAAATGAATCTGCCAACCAGATTGCTCACCTCATCGCAGAAATCCAGCAGGAAACAGTTAACGCAGTTGGTGCCATGGAAGAGGTCAGTCAGAATGTGAATACTGGATTACATGTCGTTCAGGTTGCTGGACAAGCATTCCAAAGGATCTCTGACGCGATTAATAGTATCTCGGTACAATTACAGGAAAACTCTGCAATTACGGAGCAAATGTCTGCTAGCTCACAAGAAGTTACTGCTTCTATAATCGAAGCCGCTTCAATTGCCAAAAAATCTACGGAGTATTCTCAAAGCGTGGCTTCGTCGTCCATCGAACAATTGAAAGCACTTAACGAACTCACCCAATCTTCAGAAGGGTTAATGAATATGGCGTCTAAATTAACTGATATCATCGATAAATCGAATCATGAGTAGGAAAGTTGTCACGCCCTAACTCAAAGTCTTCTCTCAACATAGCTTCAAGTGGGAAGGGACAAAATGAGCGACGCTCACGTTTCTCCATGACAGTCTCTCCGTTCCCTATCGAGTTGATTTTAATCTACTAGACCTTCAGAAAATTGTCCAATTCAGTGTAGCCGATCCAAAAGGGCTCGCCAGTAGCAATGCAAGAAAGCCACATTAATACGGAAACATGAGATTCTAACTGAAAGAAACCTCATTCGAGTTGGTCAAGCCCCCATTTTGTAGACAGTAGAAAAAATCAAAAAAGAACCTGGAAAAACATACCAGGTTCTTTCATATTGCGCATAAACAGTCACAATGATACAATCAAACCACGACTGCTATCGTTGTAAATGGTCGAAAATGTCCTATCTTACATTTTAATCGTACCACGCCAGCAAGCTCATGTCAAATGTTTTTTCTCAATTCAATGGTCAGGGGAGATGGTTAAATGAGTTCTTTGGTCATCGGTTTACAGGAAATGGATAACGTGCAGCTTTGGCTCGTGGGCGGAAAAGGTCTGAATCTGGGGGAATTGTCAAAAATTCCGGGAATCCAGGTGCCGGAAGGGTTTTGTGTGACAACGGCGGGATTCCAAAAAGCCATCGGACAAAACGAAAAGTATCAGTCTTTGCTGAACCGACTGACCAGGCTCAAAGCAGAAGAGCGAGAGCATATCGGGGAAATTTGCCGGGAAATTCGGCAAGTCATCATGGACACCGCGATTCCCGGCGATGTGGCGAGTGCAGTCAGCCATTACCTGTCACGATATGGCGAGGAACATGCGTATGCCGTGCGCTCGAGTGCGACTGCGGAAGATTTGCCGCATGCCTCGTTTGCCGGTCAACAAGATACGTATTTGAATATCGTCGGCAAGGAAGCCATCTTGCAGCATATCAGCAAATGCTGGGCGTCCCTGTTTACGGATCGCGCGGTCATCTACCGGATGCAAAACGGGTTTGAGCACAGTCAGGTGTCCTTAGCCGTTATCATTCAAAGAATGGTTTTCCCGCAGGCCTCGGGGATTTTATTTACTGCCGATCCCGTGACATCCAACCGGAAGCTGCTGTCCATCGATGCCAGCTTCGGGCTGGGAGAAGCGCTGGTTGCAGGCTTGGTATCTTCCGATTGCTATAAAGTGCGGGATGGGGAAATCGTTGAAAAAAGGATCGCGGACAAAAAACGGGCGATCTATGCGCGAGAAGAAGGCGGAACAAAGACACAAGAGCTCGATCCTGAACGGCAACAGATGCAAGCCCTTACGGATCAACAAATTCTGCACCTGGCACGCATCGGGAGACAGATCGAGGCTCATTTTGGTTGCCCGCAAGATATCGAATGGTGTCTGGCGGACGATACTTTTTCCATTGTCCAGAGTCGTCCCATCACGACGCTGTACCCGATCCCGGAAGCGAATGATCGCGAGAATCGCGTCTACCTGTCTGTCGGTCACCAGCAAATGATGACAGACCCTATAAAGCCATTGGGACTGTCCTTTTTCTTGTTAACAACGCCTGCTACAATGCGTACAGCTGGTGGAAGGCTGTTTGTCGACATCACCCAACGTCTGTCTTCGCCGGCGGGCAGAAAAGTGTTCATCGAGACCTTGGGGAAATTCGATCCGCTCATCAAAGACATCCTCATGAACATTGCAGAGCGGGATTTTGTCAAACTGGCGCCGGATGGCAAGGAAGAACCGGTTGCCGGTCAAAGCAACAATAGGACAGCGCCTGCGGATGTGCAGGCACAGATGGCTCCCGATCCGACAATCGTTTCTGATCTGATCGGGCGCATCCAAGCATCGATCGAGGAGTTGAAGCATGCCATCCAAACGAAATCAGGCCCGGAATTGCTTGCTTTCATTCGGGAAGATATTCAGCAATTAAAGAAAGTCATCTTTGACCCGAAAGGTGTAGCTGTGATTACGGCCGCGATGGATGCATTCACATGGATCAATGAAAAAATGAACGAGTGGTTAGGGGAGAAAAACGCAGCCGATACGCTCTCGCAATCTGTACCCAACAACATTACGTCGGAAATGGGTCTGGCGCTTTTGGACGTCGCCGATGTGATTCGCCCTTATCCTGAAATCGTTGACTTTCTCCAGCATGTAAAAGACGATCGCTTTCTGGATGAGATGCCCCGGTTTGATGGCGGACAGGAAGCCATGGACGCGATCTGTGCTTTTCTCGATAAGTACGGAATGCGCTGCGCCGGAGAAATTGATATTACGAACACGCGTTGGAGTGAAAAGCCGCTTACTCTTGTTCCCCAGATTTTAGGCAACGTCAAAAACTTTGAGCAAAATGCGGGAAAGCGAAAGTTCGTGCAAGGGCGGCAGGAGGCTTTGAAGAAAGAGCAAGAGATATTGGACCGGTTGAAACGGTTACCGGATGGCGAACAAAAAGCGAAAGAGACAAAACGAATGATCGACCTGATCCGGAATTTCAGCGGGTTTCGGGAATATCCGAAATACGGCATGATTCATCGCTACTTCGTCTACAAGCAGGCGTTGCTGCGGGAAGCCGAACGGCTCGTGCAAGCTGGTGTGCTTCAGGAAAAAGAAGAGATCTACTATCTCTCGTTCGACGAGCTTCACGAAGTCGTGCGCACCAACAAGCTGGATTACCAGATGATCTGCAAACGAAAAGACGAGTACAAATGGTTTGAAAAACTGACTCCCCCGCGGGTCATCACGTCTGATGGCGAAATCATCACAGGCGATTACAAACGTGAAAACCTGCCCGCAAATGCCCTGGCAGGCTTGCCGGTTTCTTCCGGAGTGATCGAGGGGAGAGCGCGTGTCATCCTGAACATGAAGGAAGCCGATCTGGAAGAGGGAGATATATTGGTTACTTCCTTTACGGACCCTGGCTGGACGCCCTTGTTTGTCTCCATCAGAGGTCTGGTCACCGAAGTAGGCGGACTGATGACCCACGGGGCCGTTATCGCGCGTGAATATGGATTGCCAGCCGTTGTCGGGGTGGAAAACGCCACGAAGCTGATTAAAGACGGGCAGCGAATTCGCGTGCATGGAACCGAAGGGTATGTGGAAATTCTCAATGCAAGGGCCGCTAACCTGCGTGGAGAGGCATGATGTGATTTCGGAGAAAAGCTCGCAAACATGGAACACGGCGAATGTTGAAGCAGACCCTGCGGGCAAGTCTTTGGACTGGCGTGGAAGGGATAGCTTTTGATCGGGTGGCCGCGAATAAAGAAAGCGAATGGCTCCAGGTCAGGACAGTGCCGTGCGCAACAAAAGCCCGATTCAGACGTCCAAACAAATGTATGTAAAAAAATGGATGCGTGGTAGGGCAGATTGTGAAGCGGAAAAAGCATCTCGTGAGGTTGCTGGCGGTGCTGCTGTGCTACGGCTGGTGCAGCTTTGCGGTACACGCCCGGGCGATGGAAGCGGAGGCGGCTGCGTCGTTGCAACCGAACGTGCACCATATGCAAATCGTGACGAAAAGCGCAGACAGCATCGTCATCGCCGACACGTGGCAAGAGTCGGTGCGGAAATACATCCGAATCGACGTTCGTGAATACACGCTGGCGGGCGAGACGGTGGAGGCTGTCCACGGACACAGGTCCGTCGTTTTCTACCAGGATGAAAAATCGTTCCAGGTAACGAGCAGCTCAGGTAAAGGGGCAGAGATCAGCAGAGACATCCTCGACCCATTTAACCTTCTCAATAACAAAAATTCGCTGTCGCAAGCCGCTGTAAGGTGGTTTGGCGGCGCAAGATGGGAGGCGGACGGCACAGTCGTTTTCAATGGAAAACAGCTCGTCCGACAGCGCTATGCTCGCACGACTGCCGATGGACACTCTCTCGTGAACGTGGCCTACCTGGAACCTGGTACAGGGCTGCCCGTCAAGGAAGAGCAGTACATCGGGGATAGCAGGCAGCCTGCCATCACCAAGCTGTATTGGTTTGAGCAGATTGACGATCCGGACGGCTTCCTGTTCACGAGTGCAGCCTCCCCGATACTCGAGCGGGATGCGCCCGCCTGGTTTTGCCTCGCTTTGCATGCGGTCATGCCGATTGATCCCGCTCTGAATGCCGATATAAACTATATTGCCGTCGACATGGGAGACGTGCCCGGGCTGGATGAGGCGGGCAAGGAACAAGTGCTCCGCTGCTTGCAAACCTACAAGGTAAAAGCGATGGAAGCGTCACTTTCGCAGTTGAAGGAGCAAGGCTTCTATAACCAGCAATCCGGGGCACTCGAGGGCCTGCTCCTGCGTATCAATGAAATCGCTGTGAGCGAGAACAAAGTGGTCTTGAATGGCTTCAAGTACAGAGGCAGCGGAGGAGCGATCGGGTTTTCCGTGGTGCTGGAGCTAATGGATGGACGCTGGCAAGTGACAGAAGCCGCTCCCGCATGGGTCAGCTAAAAAGCCGAGCTCCCGGCGCGGGGTCCGGTTTTTTCTGCTTTATTGATGCTGCTGGCCTTCTGTATAAATCTGGAAGCTGACGCCGAACTTGTCCGTTACGATCCCGTACGCAGGGCTGAAATGCGTCTCCTGCAGCGGCATGACGACAGTGCCGCCCTCTTGCAGCGCTTCAAAAATTCGCCGGGATTTTGCCGGATCGTCGGTGGAGAGACAGATTGTGACCTGCGTGCCGATCTGGGTAGGCTGACCAGGAAACGTATCCGAGAACATCAACTCGGATTCACCGACTTTGATCGTGGCATGTGCGATGCGGTTTCGTGCAGCTTCAGGCAAGGGGAATTCAGGGTTTTCCGGCATTTCTCCAAACGTCTGCGAAAAGAGCAACTGTGCCTCCAATGCCTTCTCGTAAAAGGCGATCGCTTCTTTCGCGTTGCCGTCCATCATCAGATAGGGAGTCAATCGCATGGTCATGTACATTCAGCTCCTTGGTTGGGATAGTAGAGTAGGGTGCAAGCGCTGGCTTCCTCTTCCAGTTTTGCCCACAAATCCATTATAGAATAAGGGAACATGTGTTTGCAAATAAAAATTGCTTTTGGCAAAAAATCAAGCGTGAACGAACCCGGCTTCCCCCAGCTTGCTGCTCTTGCATGGCGCGGAAGACGGCGAAAATGCTCCGTTTCCGCAGGCAGGCTTTCCGGGTAAAAGGCAACAAGGCGGGTGTTTGGAAGCGTTGCTTTTCAGCCGTGTTCTATTAAACGTTTGTGTAAGTGCTCCGGGACTGCCGATCAGCCCGAACCGGGTGTTCAGCTGGCTGCAAGAAAACCGCCCCGTCCGTGCAAATGTCCCTGCGGAACAACCAAAAATGAAAAAAGGATTTCTCCTGCTGCCTTGCGCGGCGGAGAAATCCTTTTTCTGTTTGCGTTCATTTATCCGTTGTGCTCTGCCCGTACGGGAACCTGCATCTCCTTGGCGTGCTCGACACCCGCGAGAATGAGATGGCGCACGTGGTCATCGTCGAGAGAGTAGAAAACGAGTTTTCCTTCCTTCCGGTACTTTGCCAGCCCCATGTTGCGCAACAGCCGCAAATGGTGAGAGGTGTTGGCGATCGAGCTGCCGATGATGGCGGCAATGTCACAGACGCAGAGTTCTTCTTCCAGGGACAGGATGTGAATGATTTTGGCCCGTGTATCGTCGGCCAATGCCTTGAAGATTTTGGCAACACCTGTGGATTCGGCGGCGATTGGCTTCAGACGGTTCACTTTTTCATCGTCAAAACATTGAACTTCGCATATATCGTCCCGTTCTTTTGGAGACACTGGAATTCACCTCTTGCCTCATTACAATGTCCTATTATTATAGTCATTCGCGCCAAAACAGGGAAGGAAAAACGACATTTTGCCGGCATGGTAGTGCCGCCCCGCGAATTGGTGTAAGATGAACGTATCTGACAGGACGATTGACATGGAGGGAATCGGGAAAAGTCATGAACGTACAGCATACATGTCCAAAATGCCGTTCCAAAAAAATAGACATTACCGAGTCGATTAACCGGCTGCTCTATACGATCATCTACGCGCTGGTCCTGGTTGTACTGGCCTGGATCGGGATTGCGGTAAAAGGTACGCCGGTCATCTTTTTGTTCCTCGGCCTGGGAGGGGCGTTTGTGCTGTTTGCCGTCCGGCTGGCGTTGGAGCGGCGGAAGGTTCTCAAATGTCTGTGCCTGGACTGCGGCGAACGCTGGCAGACAGCGCCGGACCCTAAAGAAACGGCAGTGCGTTGAGCGGGGGAGTCTTCCTGAAAAGGAGGGCTCTTTTTTGTGTGTGGAAAAAAATTCCGTGTGCCGTGCAAAAAATAGGCTGAAAAATCAAATTCTATTGTTGAAGCACAAGGGGCGTTGGGTTACTATAATAATTAAATATTTGTTTGAATGTTGTATGACGAAGCGGGAAAATACTTGGACTGGAAAATAGGTGAGAACTGATGTTGGCGGACGAGAAAAAGAGTGCCTGTTGCTGCAACGAACACGATCACTGCGAGACCAATGCCAATGTGGAAGCCGGCACTGTACATGCGCACGGCGGCGAGCATGCGTCATGCACCGGGCATGCGCACGCCTCCGGGCACGGGGCGGACATTGAGCTGCTTCCGGTAGCCGGAGCAAAGTCAGGGGGCGGGCTGCTCGACGAGAACCGTTTTGCCCACGCTGCCGTTTACCGGATCATCGGGATGGATTGCAGCTCGTGCGCGAAATCGCTCGAGAAGCATATGCGATCCATCGCGGCCGTGCAGGACGTGGAAGTGAATTTTTCCACGGGAAAAATGCAGATTGTGCAAGAGGGACTTACCGATGAGGAGATTGTCCGCGAGGTGTCCAAAGCTGGTTACTCGGCCAGTCCGCTCTCCCGGGGGAGAACCTCCAAAGGGGTACAGAAGGATGGGGCAGGCACGAGGGCTGCGGTCATTTCCGGGGTTTTGCTCGCCTTGGGCTTTGTCGGCTCGTACGTCGGCGTCCCGGAGCCCATCCTGATCGCTTGCTACGCCCTGTCCATCATCGTCGGGGGCTATCGTCCGGCGCGCAGTGCTTTCTATGCGATCAAAAGCCGTTCGATGGACATGAATGTGCTCATGACTGTGGCTGCGATCGGGGCCGCGTTGATCGGGGAGTGGCTGGAAGGTGCGACGGTGGTCTGGCTGTTTGCGATCGGCAACTGGCTGCAAACCAATTCGCTCGAAAAGACGCGGGACTCGATTCGCACGCTGATGGATCTGGCGCCTGCCGAGGCGTGGGTGAAACGGGGGTCATCCATTCTCAGGGTGCCCGTTGAGGACGTCCGCGTGGGTGATGTCATCGTCGTCAAGCCGGGCGAAAAAGTTCCGCTGGACGGCGAGGTTCTCGCAGGAGTGTCGAGCGTCAATCAGGCGCCGATCACAGGCGAGTCCATCCCGGTAGACAAGGTACAGGGCGACGCCGTTTTCGCAGGCAGCATCAACGAAAGCGGCTCGCTGGAAGTGCGGGTGACCCGGCTCGTTGAGGATACGGCGATCGCCAAAATCATTCATCTGGTCGAGGAAGCCCAGGAGAAAAAGGCGCCGACGCAGGCGTTTGTCGACAAATTCGCCGCGTGGTACACGCCGATTGTCCTCGTTATGGCTTTGCTGGTCATGGCATTCCCGCCGCTTTTGGGCTCGGGGACATGGGGAGAGTGGTTTTACAAAGGGTTGGAGCTGCTGGTTGTGGCGTGTCCGTGCGCGCTGGTCATTTCCACCCCGGTCGCCATCGTCTCTGCCATCGGGAACGCGGCGAAGAGCGGCGTGCTGATCAAAGGCGGCACCTTTCTGGAAAAGGCGGGCGCGATCCAGGCGATTGCCTTTGACAAAACCGGCACGTTGACCACCGGCAAGCCGCAGGTCTCCCGGGTCGTGGCGGCAGGAGGCAGGGAAGAGGATGTGCTGGCCATCGCCCGCACGATTGAGGAGCACTCCCGCCATCCGCTCGCCCAGGCGATTCTGGCTTACGCAGACGAAAGACAAATCGCTTCCTTGTCAGGGAGCGACTTCCGCGTCCTGGTGGGCAAAGGGGCAGCAGCGACGATCGACGGGAAGACGTACTACGCCGGCAAGCCGTCCCTGTTCGCCGAGCAGGGAGCGCCGCTCGCAGCGTGGTCCGGGCAGATCGCTTCCTTGCAGCAAGAAGGCAATACGGTCATCATGGTCGGCACGTCCGAGACTGTTCTCGGGATGATCGCTGTCTCCGACCAGATTCGCGACATTTCCGTGAGCGCCATCAGCAAGCTGAAAGCGTCAGGGATTGAGGAAATCGTCATGCTGACCGGAGACAACCAGGGGACTGCGGCCAAGGTAGCGGAGCAGACGGGCATCACCCGCTTTTTCGCCGAGCTGCTGCCGGAGGACAAGGTAGCCGCGATCAGACGGCTGCAGCAGGAAGGCAAGACCGTCGCGATGGTGGGAGACGGCATCAATGATGCGCCAGCGCTCGCCACCGCTGATCTGGGCATCGCCATGGGGGGAGCGGGTACGGATACTGCCATGGAAACGGCCGACATCGTGCTCATGGCCGACAATCTGGAGCAGCTCCCCCACACGGTAGCCATCAGCCGTCAAGCGTTGCGGATCATCCAGCAAAACATCTGGTTCTCCATTCTCATCAAGCTGGCGGCCCTCATCCTCATCTTTCCGGGCTGGCTGACCCTCTGGCTCGCTGTCCTGAGCGATACCGGAGCGGCATTGATCGTCATTTTGAACAGCATGCGCCTGCTGCGGATGAAAGCGAAGTCCGCGTGAATTCTCCCCTATCTCATAGCATAGCCTGAGACCCCCTGCTGACACGTGCAGGGGGTGTTTCTGCTTCCTGTTTTCATGCTGCAGGGAAGCCCGTAAGACCGCTGTGCGGATGGGCAGGAAAAAATCGGCTATTACCAGAATATAGAAGCAGCTTGAAGAGAGAAAAAGGAGGAAAAACGAATGGCACATGACAGTCTGCGCCTGTACGACTACCATGTATGGGCGAACGAAAAAGTATTCCAGCGCTTGCGGGAGGTTCCGCCGCAGACCTGTGAGCAGGAGATCCAGAGCGTTTTTCCGTCGATTCTCCAGACGCTGAAGCATATGCTGCAGACGGAGCACGTCTGGCTGCTGGCGATGAAAGGGGAGAGCTTCGATCAGATCAGGCAAACAGTGGGCAAGCTGTCGCAGCAACTGGAAGGCAAAGGGCTGGATGCGCTGCATGCCGGTTTTGCGGAAGCAGCAGAAGCATACAGGGAGTTCCTGTCTACGATCGACCTCGATGCGACCACATCTTACTCGCATCCGGCGATGGGCACGCTCACGGCTCCTTACCGCGACATTCTCACCCATGTCGTCAATCACGGCACCTACCACCGCGGCAACATCTCGGCCATGCTGCGCCAACTGGGGCATGCAGGGGCTTCCCACGATTTCATCTATTACCTGTTTGCAGAGCAAAGCCGGTAAGCGAGAAATTTTCCGGACAGTTCCGCCTGACTTGAAGCAAAGCTGTAAAAGCACGTCCGACCGGCTGAACGCCTGTTATAATTCAAGATAGAGATCGTTCGGAAGGGAGGAGCCGTTATGGATTGGAATCTCCAGCAGATGAGCAAGCTCTTGGAGGTTGTTTTTGAAAATGCCCATGAACCCATGGTGGTGACGGACAGGGACGGGAAGATCCTCCTCATGAACAGGAGCTATCGCGAATTTCTGAATGTGCAGGATGTCGTCGGCAAGCCGGTCACGGAAGTCATCGAAAACACGCGGATGCACATCGTCGGTCAGGCGGGAGTCGCAGAAATCGCCGACATCCAGAGCATCAAAGGGCAGAAAATGATCGCCCACCGCATCCCCATCATGTACGAAGGAAAGGTGCTCGCTGTCCTTGGCACCGTCTTGTTTCAGGACGTGAAGGAGCTGACTTCGCTGGCCGCGATGGTCGACCAGCTCAAGGACGAGCTGACGTACTATAAAAAGGAATTGCGCCGCCGCCTGGGAGCGACCTATCACATCGAGCAGATCGTCGGGTACAGCCAAAAGATGCAGGAGCTGAAGCAGTTCTCGCAAAAAGTGGCGAGGAGCGACTCGACGGTGCTGATTACCGGAGAGAGCGGTACGGGCAAGGAACTGTTCGCCCATGCGATCCATGCCGAGAGCAAGCGCAAGATGGGACCCTTCATCCGGGTCAACTGTGCGGCGATTCCCGACACCCTCCTCGAGTCCGAGCTGTTCGGGTATGAGGAAGGGGCGTTTACGGGAGCGGTCCGCCGGGGGAAAAAAGGAAAGTTTGAACTGGCGAATCACGGTACGATCCTGCTCGACGAGATCGGCGACATGCCGCTGCCGCTGCAGGCCAAGCTGCTGCGGGTCTTGCAGGAAAAAGAGGTGGAGCGAGTCGGGGCGGTGCGGGCGACGCCGATCGACGTACGGGTCATTGCCTCCACCAATCAGGATTTGCCCGCCAGCATCAAGGAAGGGAAATTTCGGGCCGACCTTTACTACCGCCTGAATGTCGTGTCGCTGTCCATTCCGCCGCTGCGCGAGCGACTGGAAGATTTGCCCGAGCTCGTGTCCAATCTGCTCAAACAACTGGCGGAGGCGACGGGAGTGACTGTCCGGACGATAGACGACGATGTCTGGGGCGTCCTGAAAAGCTACTCGTGGCCGGGCAACGTGCGCGAGCTGCGGAACGTGCTGGAGCGGGCCATGCATTTGATGGAAGGCGACGTGCTGAAAAAAGAGCATGTTTGGCTGCCGGCCGCCTCTGATGAACCGGTGCATCCTGCAGGGGTACGGCCGTTGAAGGAAACGTTGGAAATGGCGGAGCGGGAAGCGCTGCGCCAGGCGATGAGGGAGGCGGGCGGCAACAAGCAGGAAGCCGCCAAGCTTTTGCGCATCAGCAAGTCGACGTTCTACGAAAAGTGGGAAAAGTACAAGATGGATCAGTGACAACTGTGCGGGATGGCCCGGGAATGTTTTGTTCCCGGGTTTTTTCGTACAGTTTTGACCGATTCCGGATTTTCGGAATCAATCCGGGCGGCATTTTTTGAAGCGCTTTCAACACTTTTCCGGAAGGGCGGAAGATGATTCCGATTTTTTGGAAAAAAACACCCTGCAAAGAACGGAGCATTCCGGGGCAAAGACGGGTAAACCTTGATCTGACAGCATTTTTGACGGTTCCGACAATTTTGGCACGGATCATGCTATTTAGAGAAATGTAAGCGTTTTCTATATGCGCTTGCCGGCAGCGTTCATCCATGAAACAAAGATGCCTGTCTATTGGCGGCGGGCATACTTGAAAGGAGAATCGTATGATCATTGAAGTTTTATCCATTATTCTTGCGCTCGGACTCTTAATGTTTTTTGCGTATCGGGGCTTTCCGGTTATCGTTTTCGCGCCGATTTTTACCCTGCTTGCGGTTGTTTTGTCCGGTATTGCGCTGCTGCCCAGCTATACCGAGACATTCATGACCAACGCAGCGAACTACGTAAAATCGTTCTTCCCGATCTTCCTGCTCGGCGCGATTTTCGGAAAGATGATGGAGCTTAGCGGTGCGGCGTCCTCGATCGCGCACTCGATTGTAAAAGCGCTCGGCTCCAACCGCGCGATCCTCTCCGTCGTGCTCGCTTGTGCGATTCTGACGTACGGGGGCGTATCTTTGTTCGTTGTGGCATTTGCCGTGTACCCATTCGCAGCGGCCATTTTCCGCGAGGCGAACATTCCAAAGCGCCTGATTCCAGGGACCATCGCTCTCGGCGCCTTTACGTTTACGATGGACGCGCTGCCTGGCACACCGCAGATACAAAACATCATTCCTACCACCTATTTCGGTACGGATGCATATGCGGCTCCACTCGTGGGGATCGTTGGAGCGATTATGGTATTTGCCGGCGGCATGTTCTGGCTGGAGCGCAGACGTAAGCAGGCGGCAGCCGCTGGTGAAGGCTACGGCGACGGCCACATTAACGAGCCGGAACTGCAAAAAGAGCAACATTACATGAATATTTGGATCGCGATTCTGCCGTTGGTGCTGGTGTTGGTTGGCAACTACGTATTCAGCCGCGGTTTCTGGACGGTTGAGCACTGGTACGATGCCGCCATGCTGAAAGAATCGTTCAAGATCGAACAGGTGAAAAACGTCGTTTCTTCCTGGGCGCTGGTCATTTCTTTGAGCTTGGGGATCATCGCAGCCCTTTTGATCAACGTCAATCAGGTGAAGACAAAATTGGCGAGCGGCCTGACTGCTGCCGCAATGGGGTCTTTGCTGGCGATTTTCAATACGGCTTCTGAAGTTGGTTTTGGAAACGTAGTCAAAACATTGCCTGGCTTCAAGCTGATCCAAGGCTGGATTACCGGCGCGAGCAGCTATCCGCTCGTTTCCGAAGCCGTCGCGGTAAACGTTCTGGCAGGTGTGACGGGTTCGGCATCCGGCGGTATGTCCATCGCTCTGGAGGTTGCAGGCAAGCAGTATCTGGAGCTGGCGAATGCGGCGGGAATCAGCCCTGAATTGCTGCACCGCATTGCGTCGATGGCCTCCGGCGGCATGGACACCTTGCCGCACAACGGAGCTGTCATCACGCTTCTCGCTATCACCGGCTTGACACACCGCCAGTCTTACAAAGACATTTTTGCCATTACGGTACTGAAGACCTTGACCGTATTTATTCTGGCATTCGTCGTTTCCATTTTCGCATAGACGCATAACGTTCAGTCAGACATAAGAGAGGAGATAGGAGCAGTGGAGAAACTTTTACAACAGCAAGTGGCATTGGTTACAGGCGCAGCGAGCGGGATCGGGCTGGAAATAGCCCGGACCTTCGCTGAAGAAGGCGCCAAAGTGATGATTCTGGACCTCAATGGGGAAGCGGCAGCAGCAGCTGCTTCCCGTTTGCAGGGCGACGGTCATGAAGTCCTCAGCCTGGCCTGTGACGTTACCGACGAAGACCAGATGCGCGAGAGCATTCACAAAACGGCGGAGGCATTTGGCAGACTGGACATTCTCGTCAACAATGCGGGTCTGCAATTCGTATCGCCGATCGAAGACTTCCCGACAGCCAGGTTTGAACGCATGATCAGCATCATGCTGACAGCTCCATTCGTGGCGATCAAGCACGCTTTCCCGATCATGAAAAAGCAAGGCTACGGCCGTATACTCAACATGGCCTCGATCAATGGCCTGATCGGGTTTGCCGGCAAGGCCGCTTACAACAGCGCCAAGCACGGCGTGATCGGTCTGACCAAGGTAGCGGCTCTGGAAGGGGCAGCGGACGGCATCACGGTCAATGCGATTTGCCCGGGCTACGTCGACACGCCACTGGTGCAAAACCAGTTGGCGGACCTGGCTGCGACGCGGAACGTGCCGTTGGAAAAGGTGATGGAAGAAGTCATTTATCCATTGGTTCCGCAAAAGCGTCTGCTTAGCGTGCAGGAAGTGGCAGACTACGCGGTATTCCTGGCCAGCAAAAAAGCGCAGGGCGTGACGGGCCAGGCGGTTGTCGTTGACGGCGGTTACACGGCACAATAAGGACATCAAATACCTCATTTAGCAGACATTTGAAAAAGCTTTGGACAGCAAGCTGACGTCGGTACTCAACTGGCGTCAGCTTGTTCAATTTTCGTTTGTTATTTCAAAGTGGCGTCGACCTCGCTGATCCAGAAGGCCAAAATCCCCGAATTGTTTATACTTTCTCATCCAATTCTTCACACGGTCTGTGTCAGGCTTTTTTCTTAGTTCAGTTCATTTTGAGTTCACATAGCTGATTTATTTTATTCAGTAAGTCAATTCATTGGAGGAAAATAATGGAAAAATATTACTACGATTCCTTGTTTATGCATGTATTGTCTTAGTGTTTGCGGGGGGAATTGGAGTATTCGGATTTGTTCGTTCATGGGAAGCTTTTTACATAGCGGCTCGCCAGGAGCCAATTCCTACTTTGCAAGGAATGGAGCAACCCAAATATGATCCGAATAAACCTACAATTGCTGTGCTGTTGGGAAACGAAACCACATATGCCTCCGATTTTATGATTCCATACGAATTGTTCTCTAGGACGGGGGCGTACAATGTATATGCCGTTGCTTCAGACAAAGAGGTGAAGACATTAACGGGAGGTCTTGAAGTAGTACCGCACTACTCTTTAAAAGAACTGGATCAACTATTAGGGAAAAGTCCTGACATTATCGCCATTCCTTTTATGAGAGTGAGTGACGAAAAGAAGTTTGAACCTATTCAAAAGTGGATATAACATGGCTGCAAAAATAGCAAGGGAAATAAACTATCCTTCTTACCACTTCGTTAAAACTGGAACGAAAAGGGGAATACCAAGGAAGTTGTATTCCTTCATAGTGATTCCCCAGAGAAATATATGTTAGAAGTTGAAATTGAAGATTTAGCCAGGCAAGAGGACCTTCTCACGGCTAAACATGCAATAAAACGACTCGAATTTCGTGGGGATGATATCCATCTGGAAGGCAAAGCCTTTCCTCTCGAAACTTACAGCAATTTGCTTCTGACCATTTTATTGGCATTGCTGGTAGCCTACTATTTTGACAGACGTTTCATCACTAAGAAAAAGAAGCTAACGATCAAAACTATATCATAAGCGGAGGACGCACAGATGAATAAAATTGTAATTAGTACCCTGGCAGCATTGGCATTACTCTCATATACACCGACGTTGAAGGCTCAAAATTCAACAGAAATTGTCGCGAAAGCCGTCAATACTGTTCAGCCTCAAGCCTCGATGGCGTCGTTGCCAACAACCACGGGTCCTTACCAAGTAGGAACTGATACCTTTGATTGGGTAGATACCTCCAGAGAAGACTTACTATCCGCAGATCCCCATGATCATAGAGAACTCATGGTTCAAGCTTGGTACCCGATCGATAACGGCACAGGGAAGGCAACGGAGACATACATCCCGGCGACTGACCAAGGGGTCGAGAAGATGATAGCCAGCATGGGATTGGGCAAAACGTTTGCAGACATAAATCAATTGAACACCCAGGCATACACAAACAGCGTTTTATCAAGCAAAGAAGCTAAATATCCAATTGTGCTCTTTTCGCATGGTCTTGGCTGCAGTAGCTGGAATTATCAATGGCTGACTCGAGAGTTGGCTAGTCAGGGTTTCATTGTGTTCAGTATCGAGCATACCCACTTTAGCTTTGGAACCGAGTTTGATGATGGGCGATTTGTTCCGATTGCTCCCCAATTTTTGAGCGGAATTCCGAATCTCAAGGAATTTGATGATGCGATTAATCAAGTATGGGTAAAGGACATACAGTTTGTCATCCGTCAGTTGGACATCTTAAACAAATCAGATCAGAAGCATCAGTTTATGAACAGGCTGGATTTACATAGCATTGCTGCGGTAGGGCATTCGTTCGGGGGAGCCGCAGCGGCACGAGCCTTGCAAGTTGAACCCATGATTACTTCCGCCATCAATATAGACGGGGCATTTGTGGGGTTAACAGGTGAAACAGGCAACATGACAAAGCCGTTTGCCTTTATCGCAACCGAATTTAACCAAAAGGTATTTAAAGGTCAAGCAGAACAGCCGCTGCCACCCGGACTGGATGCCAAAACGGTGCAAATTATGAAAGATACGTTCCAAGTTTTCCGCACCAGATACCAACAGGCAGTGGAAGGAGCAGCTTATGATATTTCTATTTCTGGGGCTGAGCATATGAACTTCACAGATATGCCCTTGCTGCAGCCCTACCTAGAGGGGTCCCCTTATGCTGCGCTGCCCACAGGAATAAATCCTGATCGCATCCATAAATGGACCAACAGCATCGTCTTGGCGTTCCTTGAGAAAACGCTCCGTGGTAAGAACAATACGATATTTGATCTCGATGATAAAAATTTAATAGTACCTGAAGTGACAATTATTCAATAAAGGATGCTGTAGGAAGGCATTCACTGGGTTTTTGTCGTTGAAGAAGGAAGAAATGCTGCCTCCGCAACAGCCATGAGAGATGGCGGGCGGAGGCAGTTTTTAGGCCTCATGAAGTTTTTTTGCAATGAATTTTAAAAAGGTATTGTATTTGATGTTTGGATGTGATAGATTATTCCTTGTCGCCAGCGAGCGACGACAAAAAACGAGAAAAGATCACAGGTTTCGACAAAGAAGATCTTGACTCTAATATGGCGAACGTGATAAGGTAGTAAACGTTCGACAAAAAATGCTCTTTGAAAACTGAACAGCGAAAGCGTTGATGAGTCTATCATTTAATGATTTGCCAGCTTGAAAAAGCGATGAACCAGAAACAAACTTTATTGGAGAGTTTGATCCTGGCTCAGGACGAACGCTGGCGGCGTGCCTAATACATGCAAGTCGAGCGAGGGTCTTCGGACCCTAGCGGCGGACGGGTGAGTAACACGTAGGCAACCTGCCTGTAAGACTGGGATAACATAGGGAAACTTATGCTAATACCAGATAGAGTCTGCTCTCGCATGAGGGAAGACGGAAAGGTGGCGCAAGCTATCACTTACGGATGGGCCTGCGGCGCATTAGCTAGTTGGTGGGGTAACGGCCTACCAAGGCGACGATGCGTAGCCGACCTGAGAGGGTGACCGGC
>NZ_JBHUJW010000009.1:0-77961 GCF_042683565.1 Brevibacillus sp. GCM10020057 | reverse complement strand
ACCATAAAAAGCCACGTATTCGTTCACCCAGGGTTATTCACTAGTTTGGGAAGAAACGAAAAGAGCCAAACCCATTTTCATGATGGGGTGTGGCTCGAGGAGGCATGGAGGTTTTGTTTCGGATTCAATCCTCAATTTCTCTGAATCATACCCACCAATAATCCATTCTCAATTCCAAATAATTGGGACGAAAACCAAGAACAATATTACTGTGAGTGCAGAGAATTTTCTAACCAAATTAAACCACCCTTTAGATAAAATTTACATTCGAGTCCAAGTGATCGGCAATCTTTGCAACGTTGTCGATGAATAGGAACACGTACCTAGAATACCATATTTTACAAAAACGAACGACTTGCAGGAGCATGCCGGCTGACAGACGATCCGGCATGTTTTTTGCGTATCCAGTATCTGCAAAAAGTGAGAATTCTCTTGATTCGCCACTTCATGCATCAACTGGCCATCGTTGGAAAAGATAGTGCTTAGGAGGTGGTCTTCACATGACCTACAACAATACAAACATGATGCACACGCAACAGCAAACCCATATCCCGGGAGCATACGGCCAGGCAAGCGCCATGTTCCAACCAGGCTACGCCAACACCAACACCCAGGAAGTCCAATACTGGAATTCCGGCGGTCACACTCCATCCAACCAACCTACATACGGGATGGCTCACGGCGGCGGATTCACCGGCTCGGCCCAGGCGATGTTTCAGCCAGGCTACGCCAACACCAATGTACAAGAGGTGCGTCAGCTGAACGCCGGCTACGCCGCTCCCCAGCAAGGCTACGCGCAAGCGCAAATGAACACCTACCAACAAACACAGCCGATCAACTACTTGCATCCGCATCAAACCGGCTATCTGCACACGCAGCCGGGCAACTATAGCATGCAGGCGACGCAAACGGCGTACCAGCCTGTGTTCGGCAGCACAGTGAACTCGATCTTTTCTCCGGGCTTCGCGGGAACGAACGTCCAGGAGGTGCAGCAGCGCAACCACACCGCCTACACCGGACAGACTGCGTATACCGGCAACACGGGCTACTCGGCTCCGCTCGGCGGCTCGGCGAACGCGATCTTCTCCCCCGGCTTCGCGGGGACAAACGTCCAGGAGGTTCGCCAGCTCAACCAGGGCAACGCGATGTCTTCGGGCGTTATGAGCAGCGGCTACAGTATTCATCCTGCGCAGCAGCAGCAAAGCCAGCAGGCATACCAAAACTACAACGCCTCGCTCGGCGGCGTTCAATCGATCTTTTCCCCCGGCTTTGCCGGAACCAACGTGCAGGAAGTGCGCAGCCTCAACCACGGCGGACAAGCTTCGGCGCACGTCGGCTCCATCTTCCCGGGAAGCATCTGACAACAAAAAAGCGTGGCTGTCTTCAGCTGACAGCCACGCTTTTTCGCGTTTGGCATGATGAGCGCGGTATCCCCTTTTGCAAGCAGTCCGCATCGGGAGTTTTTCGCCTTCCGCTTACTCCGCCTGCTTTTCCCTCGCCTGCTGGATCGCTTCGTACAACGCGTGCAGCTCTTGCAGGCTCTGTTCATCTACGGTGAACCGGACACCGGCAAACCAGTACGCATCTTCCTGCACGCATGACCATTCGCTGCCACTGTGCTCCGCCCCCGTGCCGGACGGAGCGTTGCCCCATTGCTGTGCCTGGACGCAAGCCTCCGTCTGGTCCAGCTGCTCGCGGACGTGCAGATGCTTCTCCAGCTCCGGGCGAAAACGCTCCAGCACCCGCGCCTGCTCCTCGTCCTGTCTGGCCAGGCGAAACAGGGCCAGCTCGATTTGCAGCCAGCAAGTCACGTAAAAATGAAATTCCAGAAACAGTGTGGAAAGCGCCTGACGAAGCGCGGTGTCATCCCCGCTCGCCCTGACTTGCGCTAGAGCGGCGCGCACGTCCTGCTTTTTTTCCTGGATCAGATCGTAATGGCTTACAGCCCCCCGGTAAAACTTGCGCACGATGTTGTACAGCATCTCAGGCGTGCGCGGGGGAAGCTCCCTGTGACGGTTTTTGACATCCCGCATGGCTCTCTCGCCTCTTTCCTCGCACTCGTTCCCCTCTATTGTACATGAAACAGGCGAGCAGGAGCTCATCCGCGTTCCTTTGCCAGCGGCCAAAACCGCTGCATCTATGTTCAACCGGTTCCCTCTGTCCCGTCCAGTTCGCCCTTCGCAAAGGGGCGATACCGGTGTTCGTGCTCGAAGTAAGGCTTCAATTCATATGTCAAAGTGTCAATCATCATTCCCAGGTTGATATCTTTCCTCTGCACGCCCAGCTGATAGGCCTGGAGCATGATCTCCAGCAAAATCTCCTGATTCAACTCCCGCTTCGAGGTGCTCATGTGCCCAATCCCCCTTTTCTTTTTCCGTCTTGAGTTAGGACGGGCACGGCTACTCGACTGTTACACTTTTGGCCAAAATCAGTAGGGGTGAGATTTCCTTGTCCATCGTACCTGCCTTACAGCGTCTTCATGCCTGGCTTCCAGTTCGCCGGGCACAGTCCGCCTGCCTGCAGTGCCTGCAGAACCCGTGATGTTTCGTCTACGCTGCGTCCTACGTTCATATCGGTCACGACCTGGTAGCGCAAAATCCCGTCCGGGTCGATGATGAACAGACCGCGGTAAGCCGCACCTGTCTTCTCGTCCAAAATCCCGTATGCGCGGGCGGTTTCCTTGTTGTAGTCGCTCGCCAGCGGGAAGTTCACCGGACCGATTCCGTTCTGGTCGCGCGGGGTGTTGATCCAGGCGCGGTGCGTATACACGCTGTCTGTGGAAGCCCCCAGCACTTCGCAGTCGAGGTCGCGAAATCCCTCTATATGGTCGCTGAAAGACGTCACTTCCGTCGGGCATACATGGGTAAAGTCAAACGGCCAAAAGAACAGGATCAGCCATTTTCCCCGGTAGTCCGCGAGCGTCAGCCGCTCCTCGAGCGTCTCCAGGTTTTTCGTGGTCAGCATGGAAAAGTCAGGGACCGGCTTGCCTACTTGCAGCTGTGCGTGTTGGTTGCTCGTCATGGGTTCTCTTCTCCTTTTTCACGGTGTCTGTTTGTCGTCGGTACAGGAGCGGCGCTGCGGCGGAAACGAATACTTATTGCACGGATTCTTCCAAAGCTGCCAGAGCTTTTTTGATGCGTGTCGGGTTGAAGCCGAGAATTTGCTTGTCCCCGATAAGGGTCAGCGGAACGGACATGATCCCGAGACGGCTCAGCTCTTCGCCGTATGCGTCGTTTTCGTCGATGTTGCGCTCTTCAAACGAGATGTTCTGCTCGGTCAGATATGTTTTCAGCTGTTTGCAGAATGCGCAGTTGGTGCTGGAGTATACGATTGCTTGTGCCATGGGTGTTTCTCTCCTTTTTGTCTTTTGTCGTTGAAATTATTTGTACTGTGGAACGATTTTGGAACGCTTATGAATATAGCGATCTGCGGCCATCGCCGCAATAGCCCCGTCGGCTGCAGCGACTACGGCTTGCTTCACGGGAGTTTTGCGCACTTCTCCGGCTCCGAAGACGCCAGGGACAGACGACTGCATGAATTCGTCCAGAATCATGTAGCCTTCCTCGTCCAGAGGAACCTGTCCGTCCAGAAAATCAGTGCCTGGCTTGCTGCCGGAGAGGAAGACGAAGACACCGTCGACTTCCAAGAGTTCTTCGCTGCCTTCTGCCGTGCGAATCCGCAGGCCTTCTACGGCGTTTTTCCCGACGATTTCCAGCGGACGCGTCCGGAACAGCATCTTTGTTTTCGGCAGTTCCGGCATTCCTTCCACCCCTTGCAGATCGGCGCGCGGGACGAGGAAGGTGATGCGATCGGCGAACTTGGTCAGCGCATGCGCTTCCTCCACCGCTTCCTCCGAATCGCCGATGACAGCGACATGCTTGCCTTCATAAAAGGCTCCGTCGCACGTCGCACATGTGCTGACGCCGCGCCCCAGCAGGTTTTCTTCCCCCGGAAGCATCCGGTTGCGGCCTTTGGAGCCTGTCGCGACGATCACGGCCCTGGCTTCAAACGTGCCGTCTGCAGTGAAAACGCTCTTCACCTCGTCCTCGACATCTACCGCCGAAATCGTCGTCTGGATAAACTCCGCGCCGAAGCCCTTCGCCTGTCTGCGCATTTTTTCGAGCAGCTCTTTGCCGGACAGCTCGCCTTCTACACCCGGGTAGTTGGCAATTTTATGAGTGAGGGCAAGCGCTCCTGTACCAGGCGCCTTGTCGATTACCAGCGTCTTCAAGTTTCCCCGGGCGGTATAGATAGCAGCGGAAGCTCCTGCAGGCCCTCCGCCGATGATGATGACGTCATACATAGCGGCTCCTCCTTTCTTGTTATCAAATTAAAATTATTATTAACTAGGAACACTTCTCATTCTACTGGATTCTAATCAAAAGTCAATCTTTTTTTATAATTATTTTAATTAAATAGCAGTTCTATTTATCCATCCCTCGCTGTCTCCCCTCTGAAATCCAAAGGATGGAAAAGTCATGCAAAAAGGCTTCGTCAGCGAAATTCCCAACGAAGCCGTCATAGCTATTTTCGATCAAGGCTTGCTCTGGTCCATGACCTGGCCGCCCGCGCTCATTCTCATCGCCCTGTCCCCGCTCGTTGCCTCTCTCTACGTCCCAAGGCTTACCCGGCGGCATATACAGTGGTACAGTTTTTCCCTTTTCGCTTGGAGCAGTACAGCGCTTCATCGGCTGCCCGCTTCAGGCTGTCCGCTGTATAGGCGTCGTCAGGAAAACGGGCAATCCCTACGCTGACGGTCACCTGAATCTGGCGCCCGTCCTGGGTGAGCGGATGCAGCCGCAAATATTCACGGATGGCGCTCACCTTCTCCTCTGCTTCCTCCATCGTCACCCCAGGGGAGAGCAGCATGAACTCGTCTCCTGCGTAGCGATACACCTTGTCCCACTCGTCGGCATTCGCTTTCAACGCCTCCGCAATCCGCCGGATCAGTTCATCCCCTGAATGATGGCCATGCTTATCGTTGACGCATTTCAGGTTGTCCGAGTCGAGCATAATCAGCGCGACAGGCACATTCCCCTCGTTCAGCAGCTTTTCCAGATCGTTGTGGAAAGCCCGGTAATTGAATATCCCCGTCAGTTCGTCCTTGAACGACATCTGGTACATCCGCTCGTACAATCTCGCCGTCTCGATCGCGCTGGCTACCTGAAAGCCGATGATCTTGAGCAGCTCCTCATGCTCGTTTTTATAAGCGAACTCCCGATAAGACTGGGCGGAGATGACGCCCTTCACCTGATTGCCCAGCATCAGGGGAACGAAAATGCACGTGCTGGTGTCGATCTCCGGACTGCCCCAGCGGATCATCTCCGGTTCACTCGGTTCATCCCGCATCGTCCGAATGTGGATCGTCTGCCGCGTGTCAATGACGCGGGAAATCATCCCCTGCCCGTAGGGAACGGTGATCGGCCCGTAATTGACGCCGCCGTCGACGCTGATCGGAATGCGAATCTCGCTGTCGCCCTCGTCGTAAAAAGCAATAAAAAAGGCATCCGCCTGCATCACGCGGGAGACCAGCTCGAAAGCCTTCCACAAAATCTGGCTTTCCTCAAAGGTCTTCGCAAAAATATGGCTGAGGTCGTGCAATATTTTCATATGCTCGGAAATCCACAGCATCTCCGTAATTTTGCCGTGCAAATCCTTTATTCTCTGTATCAGAAGACTGTGCAGCGAGCTGTCCTCTTGCGCGAGCACTCCCGCCAGTTCGCGCTCCACCGCTTCGATTTCCCCGCAGTCCACTTCTTCGATGCGGCCAAGCCATTGGCTATACCGCGCCAACAACTGCCGCACGTACGATTCTCTTACAGCGAACTCTTCATACATTTACACCCCTCCGGCTATTGGGTAGCTTACATTTTCTTCTCCTGATACCGCTCCACAGCAGCGCGGATCGCCTGCAAAACCGCTCCCTGGCCTGGCCCCAGAAAGCGCTCCTGCACGACCTGCGCGATCTCCTGCATGCCGCCTGCCACGGATTTCCCCACCAGCAGCGACACGAGAAATTCGCTCGTCTTGTCCATCACAAATGTGAAGCTCGCATCGCAAATGACATCGTGATCCGCGTCGATTATGAGCACACATCCAACCATCGTCGATACCTCATACAGAGAGGTCCCCTTGGGAATTTGAGCGAAGCCTGCTGTCAAAACCGTGCGTTTCCCTCCGTAGTCAGCCATCCTCCTGATCCTCCTTGCTCTCTGTTCGTCAACGGCTAACCGTGAACAGGCAACCTCACTTCTACTGTCGTCCCCTGTCCGGGAACACTCGTCAGCCGCAGCGTCCCTCTGTGATTTTCAATGATTCTGCGGCTGACCAGAAGGCCAAGCCCCGTTCCGGATTCTTTGGTCGTAAAAAATGCCTCGCCCAGCCTTGGCATCTGGTCGGGCGGAATGCCGACCCCGTTGTCTTCAAAACGGATGATGACACAACTGTCTGCGCAGCGCAGGCGGATCACGATCTCCCCGCCGCCCGTCATGGCTTCGATCCCGTTTTTCAAGAAATTGATAAAAGCCTGCTTGAGATGGTTTTCGTCGCAGCGAATCAGCGGCAGCTCCGTCTCGAAGTCCACCCGAATCATTACTTTTCGCAAAATCGCTTCCGTCTCCAACAGCGTCACCACATGGCCGATCAATACGGACAAGTCGCGCGCCTCGAACGCTGCAGCGTGCGGCTTTGCCAAAACCAACAATTCGTTTACGATGAGCTCGATGCGAGCCAGTTCGGAGCTCATGATGGAAAAATACTCCTTTTTTCTCATTCCATCATTCTGCATCAGCTGAACGAATCCTTTCAAGGAGGTCAGCGGATTGCGGATTTCGTGCGCAATCCCCGCCGCCAGCTGTCCGACCATGGCAAGTTTTTCCGAGTTTTGCAAAAATTCATGCGCCCTTTTTCGCTGCGTGATGTCGCGGATTAACAAGTAGCAGGTCGGCTGGCCCGAGATAACCGCTGTCTTCCCGCACAGCTCCACATCGATCAGGAGCCCGTCCATCCGGATGAGCTCGACTTCAATGGGCGCCACGGTCTCGCCCAGCTCGAGCCTCGCCAGCATATCCTCAATCACCGGCATGTCGTGCGGATGGAACAGGGATGACAGCGGGACTTGCAGCAGCTTTTGCAGATGGGGCGCGCCGACGAGCCTGACGCCGATCTGGTTGGCGTACTGCAGGCGGCCCATCCGGCAGATGAACACGCCTTCGGTGGACAAGCCTATGAACTTGCAAGCCCTCTGCCCGCTGAGATCCTCACACCCGGTGATCTCCTGGGCGATCGCGTAATATCCGACGAGCACGCCGTCTGCGGCAAAAGTGTCGAACGTTATGTATACGGGAATCGAACGATTGTCCTTATGTGCCAAATAGGTGTAGAACGGTCTGGGATTTCCCTCCATGGCAAATTGCGTCTGCATTCTGACCATTTCCCGTTCCTCGGGGATTGCCAATTGCCAGAAGGGCACTCCCTCCCATTCCTTCTTCTCGTATCCTGTCAGTGCCTCGCACGCCGGGTTGCCGGTATAAACGGTACCTGATCGATCTAGCAGATAAGCAGCCTGACCCAATTGTTCAAAGAAGGAGCGATAAAGAAGACCGCTCCTGATTCCACAGTCCAACAAGTCTCTCATCGTATTCCCCTCCCGGTACACGAAAACGGCTACTCCTGATGGCAGAAATAGCCTTACCCGATCTGAATAATGCTTTCCATACCAATTTTACCCTATTGGATCTGTTGTTTCCATCCCTGCCATGCAAGAATTTTTTGTTGGAATCTATTCCGATGGAGCTACTGGGAGAAGTGTCAGCAGGCGCACAGCGAAAAAGACACGAAAAAAAGCCTCTCCTTTTGCGAGAGGGAAAAAACGGTATCTTCCTGGAGAGGCACGTTATCTCTACGCATGGAAACGAGCACCTCTCCTTGTCATTATAGCAGAATCAAACGGAAATGCAGACGGACAAGACGTGACAGTATTGTGTCAGGGGAAGCGCTTCCATGCCTGAGCCACAGGATGTTCAGGCAAAAAAGAAACGGTACAAGGCGAGCAGTTTCGAGGATACAGTGCTGTACCCAATCCACAACCCGTACCCCATCAAAACGACACCTGAGGCCAATGAAATGAATCGGAGAAGCGATGGTTTTGTATATGTTTTTCCGATGGAGGACAGCAAGGCAAACAGCAGGTTGGAGACAGCAATCCCGATAAAAATGGAGAGCAATAGTAACTCCGGAGCAACCAGCTTCGTCTTCTGGAGGGTCAGTAATGAGCTATAGATCCCTGTCCAAAAAACGAGATTCAGAGGATTCGCGATCGCGAGCAGGAAGCCGGCGGTGAACGATGTTTTTTCGTTTTCAGCCCCAGACGTATTCCCCTGATGCTGCTCTTTGGCAACCATGCCTTTTTTGGCATTCTGAAGTCCCATTTGAAGCAGCATCAGGGAACCAATGACCCCAAAAATGAGCTGAACAACCTCTCCTGTGAAGTAGGCTCCTATCCCTACATAGATGATGGCGAGAATGAGGAGGTCCGCCGTCATGCCGCCTATTCCGACCAGCCAGGACGAGACGAACCCCTTCGTCATTCCCCGTTTGATCAGTTCAATATTCACCGGCCCGATGGAAATCGCCAGTGAAATGCCCAGAACGAAATATTTGATTACCTCGTCCATGACGTTACCTGTCTATCATTTCCAGAATTCCCTTCGTGTCGATCACGATAGCAAATTCCTCATGCAAGCTGACCAACGCCAGGTTATGAACTTCTTCTGCGGTGTACAATTTGCCGTCAAACCCCATTCTTTCAAAAGTAGCAGTCGCATCCGATACGATGTACGGGAAGAAGCCAAGGTTCCGGGCCATTCTCGTGGTCGTGGAGACGCAATGGTCAGTGGTCAGCCCTGTAATAACGAGCTTCTCGATGCCTGACTCCTTCAGGTACTGTTCAAGGTTCGTACCGATAAAGGCACTGTTCACATTTTTAACGAACACGGGCTCGTTCGGGAGCGGTGCAACGATCTCCTTAAAATCGCGCCCGGGATTATGCGGCAAGGAAGGATTGCTGATGTGCTGGATGTGAATGACCGGGCGATTCGTTTCTCTCCATGCGTGCAGCAAAGCAGCCATGTTTTGCTCGGCATCCGGGTTATTTCTGCTGCCGAGCGCAGGATCGTTAAAAAAGTTTTGCACATCGATCAACATTAGTGCAGTATTGTTTGGAAGTTTCATAGGAATCCCATCAACCTTTTCACGTTATTTGTATTCTCTGTGGAAGTAAGCGACTCTAACAGGGCAAAGGCAACCTCGAAGGCAGTAGACGGGTTATAGGACGTAATCACATTGCGATCGACGACAACCCGCTGATCCGGAATCACGTTGGCTCCCATTTCAGCCAGCTGTTTTTGCCGTAAACGACCATTCAGGTTATAGGTTGTGGCATTCCTTCCTTGCAGGATGCCACTTTTGCCAAGCGGCAGCGCACCTACGCAGATCGAAGCAATCACTTTGCCCTGTCTGTCGAATTCCCTGATGAATTCCAGCACGTCGGGACGAAAGGCATCCTCGTAAAATCCCGCATGCTCGAACCCACCCGGCAATGCCAATGCGTCAAATTCCTCTACCGTCACCTCAGAGAGGATGCGTTCAGGCAGCACTGTAAAATTCCAGGTGCACGTCAACTGCTCGCGGGTCCCGACGGTGACGAGTTCTGTCGTTCCATCGCCTTCTTCCTTGTTCCAGCCAATTACATCTGTAAACACGCTTGCTTCCACGGCTTCAAAACCGTTAGGCAACAGCAAGCATACTTTTTTCATGAAAATCATCTCCTTTACCCGAATCATATGATAAAATTATCCATTAGTAAAATTGAATTACCTGAATGTTTATTTCAGTATTTCTAATATCAAAATAGCGTATAGGAGGGGATCGTCATGGAAATCCGTCAATTTCAGTCGTTCAAGGCCGTTGTTGAGCTGAACAGCTTCACCAAAGCCGCCCAAGCGCTCCAGTATTCCCAAGCCTCCATCACTTCCCATATTCAGCAGCTGGAAGATGAGATCGGCGCACCGCTGTTTGACCGTTTGGGCAAGCATATTCAGCTGACACCTGTCGGGCAAGAGCTCTATCTCTGCGTCACCGAATTGCTGGGCGCGTATTCAAAAATCAAACATATTTCCGTCGACGACCTCGCCGTGAAAGGGGAGCTGCGCATCGGTGCCTCGGAGACGATGACCATCTACAAGCTTGGTCCAGTGTTGTCCCGCTACAAAAAACAGTATCCCACCGTGACCATCTCCCTTATCAATGACGACTGCCTTCCGCTTCGTGAGCGGCTTCATACCGGGGAACTGGATATCGCGATTACATTGGAGCCAAAGGTTGACGACCAGCAACTGACGACGGTGGTCTGCACGGAGGAACCGTTGGTATTTGTCGGGGAGCAGGGTCATTCCCTGCAGTCTATCGAGGACGCTAATGGAGAATGCATGATCTTTAGCCAGAAAAATTGCGCTCTGCGGCGTTTTTTTGAGGCGTATTTAGTCAGAAAAGGAATCCGGACGGACAATCAGCTCGTACTCACGAGCATGGAAGCGATGAAACAGTGCATTATGAGCGGACTCGGGATCAGCCTGATGCCATACATCAGCGTGAAAGAACTGATTGCAAACAACCGGATGAAAGTGATCCCCTCCTCCGATGAAAGCTTGATGTTCTTTGGACAGCTTTCATATCACAACAACAAATGGCTATCGAAAGCGCACAAGGCGTTTATCGAGATGGTTGTGGAAGGTTGTTGATGCGTCTGGTCCGGGCTGCAGTGGAGGGAGGAAGCAGGAGAAAACGTTCGTGGGGCGATTGGGCTGCCGGCTGAGGGTCATCCCTGACGGCTCCATTCCGAAAAAACGAATGGCCAAGCCAAGTGCGACCCTCTTTGCCAGGAAGAGTGGGGATGCGAAAAGTAAATGACCAGCTTATGTGCCGACGCCAGCCGTCTGTTTCGACAGGCCCCTGGCGTTTGCCTTTGGGGCGCAAGACAGCCGTATCTTACTCGCCGCCTGCTTCAATCGCCGGACGAACCTTGTTCCCTGCGCGTTGCAGCCGCTGTGCCGCCTCCGCTTTCGGCAAGCCCGTCTTTAGCATCACGATCGCAAGCTTGACATCGCCGTCCGCCTCTGCGATTACCTGCTCGGCCACCTCGTAGCTGACGTCGGTGACCTCCATCACGATCTGTTTGGCTCTCTCCCGCAGTTTGCGGTTGGTCGCCTGCACATTGACCATCAGGTTGCCGTACACCTTGCCCACGCGCACCATGCTCGCAGTCGTGAGCATGTTCAGGGCCATTTTGGTCGCGGTGCCCGCCTTGAGCCGCGTCGAGCCCGTCACCACCTCCGGACCGACGACGAGATGGATGCACACGTCTGCCCCCTGGTCGATATCCGCTCCCGGATTGCACGAGAGGGAGACGGTCACGGCTTGCCGCGCCTTCGCCTCTGCCAGGGCGCCGATCACGTAAGGCGTTCGCCCGCTCGCCGCGATGCCGACGACGACGTCTCCTGCCTGCACGCCGGATGCCCGCACATCCTCCTGTCCCATGGTCAGTGAGTCCTCCGCTCCTTCGACCGCGACAGTCATCGCCGCTTTTCCTCCGGCGATGATGCCCTGCACCTGTGCCGGATCGGTGCCAAATGTAGGCGGGCACTCCGCCGCATCCAGCACGCCCAGCCGACCGCTCGTTCCGGCACCGAAGTAGAACAGGCGGCCTCCGCTCTCCAACGCGTCCGCGATCAGGTCGACTGCCTGCGCGATTTCGGGCAGCACTTTCTTCACAGCCTGCGCCACCTTTTGATCTTCCTCATTCATCAAGGTTACGATCTCCAACGCCGACATCTGGTCCAATTGCTCGCTGGCGGCATTTCGCATTTCTGTTTCAAGTCGGCGAAAGTTCTCCCCCACAAGGCTCACTCCTTTTTTTCTGCTGTTCCGTTTCGCTCCGTTGCAGCCGGTGACGGATCTCTGCGTTCACATCTTTTCCCGTCGCCCGTATCGCTGCCACCAGCGCACCCACGACCGGTGATACTGTGGGAATGGTGACGAAAAATCGGGCGCGGTGCAGCACCTCACGCCGAAGCCTCGTATCCGTCGAAAGCAAACCGCCCGCCAGCACGACCGGCACGGGACTTGCTGCTTTTCGCAAGCAGGCTTCCGCCAGCGCGATCAGCTCCTCTGCCCCTTGCCGGATCAACTCGGCCGCCGCTTCGTCTCCGGCCTCAGCCGCTTTTTCCACGAGCACGCTCGCATCGGCCAGCTCCTTTCGCGGATTGTTTGCCCCGTAGATGCGGGCGATCAGCTCCTCGGGACGCTGCACGCCGTAATGCGCAAGAAACAACGCCGTCAACGCTGTCTGGCTCCCCCTCCCGTCCGTCGCTCGCATCACCGCCGCAGCTGCACGACGGCCCAGGTCGTAGCCGCTCCCTTCGTCGCCGAGCAAATAGCCCCAGCCGCCTGTGCGATACCGCTCTCCTTTGGCCGTCACCGCATAGGCGATCGAGCCTGTGCCGGCGATCAGGACGACACCCGGTTCACCCCATGTGCCTGCGTAGAGAGCGGCGACCGCGTCGTTGTCAAGCACGAGCCGCTTTCCCCACTCCGCAGCGAACGCCGCCGTCAGACGGTCCTTGATCTCGGGACGGTCAGCCCCGGCCAGGCCGAGATAGAGCGCCGACACGTCATCTGCCGTTGCACTCGCCTTTTGCAGCAACTCGCCGATAAGCTGGCGCACCGTACCCTCTACTGCCTCCCACGGACGAGAGAGCGGATTGCCCGCATCGCCGGCTGCGAACGCCGCAATTTCTCCTGACGCATCGCAGATGGCCGCCCTCGTCCTCGTCCCGCCGCCATCCAGCGCGATATACCACTGCTTGTTATTTGACTGCACCAGCCGTCAACCCCTCCATGAACTGCCTGGACGCCATCAGAAACACGCCGATCATCGGCAGAGCCGACAGCGTAAGCCCCGCGAACAGGAGACTCCAGTCTGTTTCATATTCACCGAACAGCACCATCATGCCGACCGGAATCGTCTTGAGCGTCTCCTTTTGAATGAAAACTAGAGGAAAGAAAAAGTCGTTCCAGGCGGAAATGAAGTTGATGATGACGACCGTTGCCAGCGCCGGACGGATCAAGGGCAGCAGCACCCGCCAGAACACTTGCAAATGGGTGGCTCCGTCGATCCGCGCCGCTTCCTCCAGCTCGACCGGAAGCGTCCGGAAAAACCCCGTCAAGATGAACACGGAAATGGGAATCCCTCCGGCTGTGTAGATCAAAATTAGCGACCAGAGCGAATTGAGCAGCCCCAGGTTCTTCATCAGCAAAAACAGCGGCACGATCCCCAGCTTGAGCGGAATCATCAGCCCGAGCAGGAAAAAGAAGTAGAGCACGGGCGTCCATCGAAAAGAAAACCGCGCCAGATAAAAAGCGGCCAGCGCTGAAAAAATGGTAATCAGCAAGACGGACATCACGCTGACGAACACACTGTTCCACAAGAAATCGGCAAACGGAACCACTTCCCACAGCTTCCGGTACGTCTCGAAGTGCAAGCTGCTCGGAAACGAAATCGGGTTCGCAAAAATTTCCATGTTCGTCTTGAACGAGGAGGCCATCATCAGCGCGATGGGATATAACGCCACCAGCATAAAGACGTACGCAATGACGTATTGCAGCGCCCTGCCGCCTATGTTTGTTTTCACCATGTATCCCTCCTTCCTGACCCGAAATGGCTTATCAATGCTGGACCTCCCTCTTGCGCATCAGGTACAGGGAGAGCGCAGACATGGAAGCGACGATGACGAACAGCACCACCGCCAGCGCCGAACCCAGGCCAATCGCCACCTCTCCGCCTCCTGCGCTGCTGAATGCCATCCGGTAAAAGTACACTGCCAGCGTATCCGTCGAATGGAAGGGCTCGCCCATCGAGCCTTGCATCGCGTACACCAGCTCGAACGCCTCGAATGCCTGAATAAAGGTCAAAATCGTCATGATCGTAATCGACGGCATGCAAAGCGGCAAAATAATTTTCCGCAGTAGCGTGATGCCGCGTGCCCCATCCAGCCGCGCCGCTTCGATCAACTCCTCGGGAATCGCCTGCAGCCCTGCCAGGAAAATCAGGATGGCAAACCCGATGCCGAACCAGCAGTTGACGAGAATAATGGACATCAGCGCGGTGTCCGGATCTCCCAGCCACGGCTTTGCCCAATCCTCTAGCCCTGCCTTGGCGAGCAGCGAGTTGAGCGCACCGTAGTTCGGGTTGAAGATGAGCTTCCACAAAAAGCCGACGACGATCACGGACAGAAGCCGCGGAATGAAGTACGCCACCTTCAAAAAGCCAGACCCGCGAAGCTTGCGGTAGATAAAAAACGCAAGCATAAACGCGATGCCGTTCTGCACAATCATCTCCACGACAAAATACAGAAGATTGTGACCCAAGGCATTCCAGAACATTTCATTATAAGGCTCGACGGTAAACAAGGTCGTAAAATTTTTCAGTCCGACAAAAACGCCGCGCTTGATGCCGTTCCAGTCGAACAAGCTGTACGTAAATGCCGAAAAAATCGGATAAACCACAAAAAGTGCGTAAATCGCCAAGGCTGGAAGGGGAAACAGGTGAATCACCCAGCTTATTTGTCCCTTTGCCCGTCCACTGTGCCTGTCTGCCGCGATGGTACTCACCTCCTTGGAAAGAACGGAGGCAAAAGACTTCTTTCGCCTCCGCTTCATGCTTCCTCCCTATTTTTTGAACGGTTCAAACCAGGTCGCAGCCGATTTCTGCATTTCTTCTGCCACCTGCTCCGGCGTCAATTTGTTCAGATACATGCCCTGCAGCGAATTTTCCAGCACTTGCTTGGTCGTCGGATTTCCGTGGGCAAAATAGACAACCATCAGGTACGGGGTCGGGCTGGACTGGGACAGCTCCGCCATTTTGTTGACCAGCGGGTCCTCGGTCGTCACACCTGGGACGGCACTGATTCGTTTCAAGCTGTTGGCGAACAGCTCGCCAAACTTTTTGGTCGTCATGAATTCCATGAATTTCAACGCTTCCTGCTTGTGCGGCGACTTGGCGTTCACGGCATACGATCCGTCCACCCACGTCGTGATGAGCGACTTGCCGTCGTCCGTCGGCATCGGGAAGAAATCGAGCTGCAAGTCAGGGTTGAGCTTTTTGATGCCTTCCAGTTCAAAGCTGCCGTTGATGAACATGGCGGCTTTTTCTGTCGCGAACAGCGTTCTCATGTCGTTAAGGTCAAGCCCCACAAAATTTTCCGGGAAATAAGGGGTAAGCTCCTGCATGCGCTGAATCGATTTGAGAAACTCCGGCCCTTGCAGGTTGGTCTCGCCCTTCATCAGTTTGTCGTAGTAGCTGTCTCCAAGGACCGACGGAGCGATTACGCCATGGCTCAATGAGAGCAGCCAGCCTTCCTTCGCCCCGAAGGAGAACGGAACGATGCCTTTGTCCTTCAAGGTCTTGGCGGCAGCGATCAGTTCATCCCAGCTCTTTGGCTCCGCAATCCCGTTTTGCTCGAAAATTTTCTTGTTGTAGTAAATTTGCGTGGTGTTGAGCGACAGCGGTACGCCGTACACTTTGCCGTCTTTGCCGGTCGCAGCTGCGAGGACTTCTTTCGGGAAGCTGGAGATGCCCGGAATGTTATCGAGCGGCTCCAGATACCCTGCATCCGGCAGCGAAGTGTCGTACGGGCGAAGCTGCAAAATATCCGGCCCGCTGTCGCTTTGCAGCGCTGTGTTCAAGATCGTGTTGTACTCGGTTGCCTTGAGCGGCTTGAAATCAATCTTGATGTTCGGGTTCTCTGCCTCAAATGCCTCGATGATTTTCTTGTAGCCTTCTGTGTCCTCCACGCGCCAGCTGTTCATGGTCAGCGTGACTTGCTGTCCGCCTCCCCCGCCGCCGCCCGCTTCACCCGGCTTGGCCGCCTCTCCTCCGTCACTGCTGCTGCAGCCGGTAAGCGCCATGGCGCCAGCCAGCAGCAGCGATGCTACTGCGTGATACCGAAACTTCTTCATACTGAACCCTCCCCCGTTTTTCTTCCTGGATTAGAGACCAAATCTATGACGTCAAGCCCTGACGAGATGGGCTGTGACTGCATCGTGAAGCACTGGCCGCAGTTGGCGCAACGAGTGGTCCCGTCCCAGATGAACGGCATTCGTCAGAAAAATGACGGCCCACTCGTGTACAGGATCGATCCACAGACTCGTTCCTGTAAATCCGGTATGTCCGATGCTGTCAGGGTGAAAGCCGGAGCCGCAGCTCATCAGACGATCCGGATCGCTTAATTGCCATCCGTAGCCTCTGCGTTCCTGGCCGGCAGGTGTCTGGCATCGGATCGCACGCGCCCGCCACTCTGCACGGATGATCGCTTGCTCGTCATGCATCCAGCTTAATGCATAGCGGCACAAATCATCGGCAGTCGCGAACAGTCCGGCATGTCCGGCGATCCCGCCCATCGCGAACGCCTTCTCGTCGTGGACCTCGCCGACGATGTAGCGGCCTGTGAGCGGGCAATACTCCGTAGATACAATATCTTCAAAACCGCGATTATTCGGACAATAACACGCATGCTTCATCCCTAGCGGCGAGAAGACGCGCCGGGTAACAAAAGCGTCCAGCATCTCCCCTGTTACCCTCTCGATCAGAAGCCCCAGCCAGATCATCCCCAAATCGCTGTATTCGACCTGTTTGCCCGGCGCGGCCAGCAGCTTCTGCTGATATAGCAGCTCGGGCAGGACGAGCGTGCTGTCCCGCCTGCGCTCCGCCAGATCAGCGGGCAGGCCGGACGTATGGGTGAGCAGCTGGGCGATCGTGATCGCAGACTTGTCTGGCGGACAATCCGGAAAGTAGCTCCCGATGGGGTCATCGAGCCGAATCCGCCCTTCTTGCAGCAGCAGGAGGATTGCCGGCAGCGTCGCCGTCACCTTCGTCAGCGAAGCCAGGTCGAACAGAGTATCGCTCGTTACCGGTTGTCCATCCCCTGCGCTGACCGTCCCCGCATCACAGGCGAAGACCACCTCGCGTCCCCGGATGACGCGCAGGGACGCGCCCGGCAGCAATCCTTTGTCTACCCATTCTTGCAGAAGCATCCTCACTTGCTCCACGCTCTCAGCCTCCTCAATTGGATGAGCGTTTTGTCCGGCTCACGGCCAACCGCGTTTTTTCCAGAAGAGCGATCACATCCTCCTGCTTGCGGCTGACCAGCGTGATGAACAAAATATCAATCACGTTCAGCTGGGCGATGCGGGACGCCATGGCGCCGCTGCGCACGCTTTTCTCCACGGAACTGGTAAAGAGGCGGATGTTCGCCAGATCTGCGACCGGCGAAGAGCCGAACTTCGTCAGGCTGATGATCGTCGCCCCTTGCTGCTTCGCTTCCGTCAGCGACTGAATGATGTCCTCCGTCTGCCCGGAGTAGGAAATGCCGAATGCGACGTCCTGCTCGCTCAAATTGACGGCAGAGGTCAGCTGGGCATGGAAATCGGAATAGGCTTCGCACCACAGATTGATGCGGGACAGCTTTTGCTTGATATCGTCTGCGATCACGGCGGAAGCGCCGACTCCGTATACGTCGATTTTGCGCGCCCGAGACAGCGCATCTGCTGCCCGCAACACTTCATCGCTGGACAAGACGGACATGGTGTCCTGGATCGACTGGATATTGTTCCAGCTTACGGCCTGCATGATGGAGTCCACCGAACCTTCCATCATGATCTCCTGGTAGCTGCCGACAACGGCGGTCTGCTTGTTCAAATCGCCGGCAATGCGCAGCTTCAGCTCCTGGTAGCCTTTCATATTGAGCGAACGGGCCAGCCGAATGATCGTCGCTTCGGACACGCCGGACAGCTCCGCCAATTTTTGTACGGACAGTTTTACCACGTCTTCCGGATGAGCCAGGATGAACTGGGCCACCTTGCGCTCCGATGGTTTCAACTCGTCCAGGATCTCCTGCAAACTGACAAGTCCTCCATTTAACATAAATGACACCGCTTTCTCCGAATCTTACCCTCATTTTATGTAGCATTATTTCTTTAGTCAATCTATATTTGGTAAATAATATTTCAAAAACACAAATATAATGACAACTCTGGCAATCACCAGCTTCCTCCTTGCCATTTTGCCCTTGACCTTTCCGTCGCGTGAAGCTTTACGCTGTATGGCGAAACGAAAGACTCAGCGAAAACAGGAGGAATTGGTTCATGAACAGTTTGCTTATCAAAGGATGCTCGATTGTGACCATGGTCCAGGGCGACAAACCGTTCGTCGGGGATTTGCTCATCGAAGGGAGCCGGATCAGCCGGATTGCCGACGCGATCGATCAGCCGGCGGACACTGTGATCGACGGCAGAGGCATGGCCGCCATGCCCGGGCTGATCAACGCGCACAACCATGCCAGCATGTCGCTCTTGCGCGGCTTTTCTGACGATCTGAAGCTGATGGACTGGCTGGACAAAAAAATGCTGCCCGCCGAAGCGCGAATGACGAAGGAAGACATCTACTGGGGGACCATGCTCGCCGCTGCGGAAATGATCGCATCCGGGACAACGGCCTTCGCCGACATGTACGTCCAGATGGATGCTGTCGCGCAGGCTGTGCTGGACAGCGGAATGCGCGCAAGCCTGACCAGGGGGATGGTCTTCCTGGAGGATGACGGCGGCCGCAGGATGGCAGAAGCGTTGGACCTGATCGACAACTGGTCCGGGGCAGGCGACGGCCGCATCACTACCATGCTCGGGCCGCACGCTCCCTTCACGTGCCCGCCGCAGCCGCTGTCCGAAGTGATCGAGCTGGCGCGGAGCCGTCGCATTCCCGTTCACATCCATCTCGCAGAGACCGTCGAGGAAGTAGCCAAAATCCGCGAGCGCTACCAGCAGACCCCGACGGAGTATTTGCACGAGCTGGGTCTGTTTTGTGGCAACCACGTCCTGCTCGCTCACGCGGTGCATTTGACGGCTGACGACGTGCGGCTGCTGCGGGGGATGCGCGGCGGCATTTCGCACAATCCGGTCAGCAATCTCAAGCTCGGCTGCGGCGTCGCACCGCTGCGGGAGATGACCGCCCAAGGGATCACTGTCGGTTTGGGTACGGACGGAGCAGGCAGCGCGACGACGCTCGACATGTTCGCGGAAGTAAAGGCTGCGGCGTGGCTGCAAAAGCTCGTTTTCGGCGACCCGACCGCCCTGTCGGCCGAGCAGGCGCTGCGTATGGCGACGATCGAAAGCGCCAAGCTGCTCGGCATCGACGGGGAGACAGGCACGCTCGAAGCAGGCAAACAGGCCGACCTCATCCTGATCGACCTGGACAAACCGCACTTGCAGCCCGTACACGACCTGTACTCCCTGCTCGCATACAGCGCCACGGGTGCCGACGTGGACACCACGATCGTCGCCGGGCGCATCCTCATGCGCAATCGCCAGCTGCAGAGCCTGGACTGGGAAGAAATCAGCCGGGAAGCCTCCCGGCGTGCAGCACGGCTGACGGAAGGGCTGTAGACGCAAAAAAGCCGCCTTCCCCGCACAATGGGGATAGCGGCTTTTCTCGTGCAATGGAGCCGTTCATCTTCGCCCGCTTTTTTACGACAGACTAAACGATTCTCCCGGCTTCAACGCTTTTCCGCGAATATCTTTTTCCGCCAGCTCCGCGATGAACGCATCGCCGTCCTGCTTGATCGGCGGGAACGTATTGTAGTGAATCGGCACGACGTAATCCGCCTTCACCCATTCTGCTGCCGTCAGCGCATCCTTTGGTCCCATCGTGAAATGGTCGCCAATCGGCAGGAACGCCAGATCGATGTTATGCCGTTCTCCCAGCAGCTTCATGTCGCCGAACAGACCTGTATCCCCTGCGTGATAGACGGTTTTGCCGTCGATCTCGATGATGAAGCCGCCGGGCATCCCCATGTAGACGATCTGCTTCTGGTCGCCTTCCACGACTGCTGAACTGTGAAAGGCTTGCGTCATTTTCACTTTGCCGAACGGAAGCGCGACAGAGCCGCCCAGGTTCATCCCGATCGTCTTGGCCCCCTGCCAGCCCAGGTAGGTCGCCAGCTCGTGCGTTGCCACGATGGTCGCATCGTTGGCCTTTGCCAGCTCGACCGCATCCAGAATGTGATCCTGATGCCCGTGCGTGAGCAAAATGTACTGCACCTGGATGTCCGCCAGCTTGGTCGTCGCCTGCGCATTGCCCGAAATGAACGGGTCAATGATGACGGAGTGCTCCCCCGCTGTCAATTGAACGGTAGAATGCCCGTGAAATCTGATATCCAGCATCGTCTTCCCTGCCTTCTTCGTAATCTGGTAATCCCTCTATCATGTTACCACGAAGTTAGGTGGGAATAAAATCCACAACGCAGTCCTGGCGACACTTGGCGCCGCCTGGCCGGTTGCCGGTGACGTATATAAAAAGCTGCCGATCGCTCGACAGCTCCAGGGTGCTTGCGGCCTGCAACGAGCATGCAAGACCCCTGCTCGCTCAGCAGTCCGGGTCGTGCTCGGTTACAGAGATGATCTTGGAATCACGTACGATTACGCGGCGGTTATTGTCATGCTCGCGGAGGATCAATGTCGTCGATTTTACCTCAACCAGCCGACCGAAAATGCTGCCGCGCACTGTTTCCACTCTTACATTTTTGCCTTCGAGCTTTTTCACTTGGTCACTGAATGCCATGGTCAATCCCTCCTTCTACAGCATCCTATGTACATTCGGCATTGCCCTATCAGAGCAGAAGCGGATAAGCTGTGAAAATGTACTTGTACCCCAGATCCATCTGTCCCGCTGCGCCTTGCAACGGCAAACAGCCTCCCGTCGCTCGGACAGGAGGCTCGCCGTAGTCTGCTCGTTTTATTGTTTACGCGTTGTCCATGACCACTTTTCTCGCGGCGTGCACGAACATTTTGACGCCGACTTCCAGCGCGTCCTCATCGATCGTAAAACGAGGGTGGTGGTGCGGATAGGCGATGCCTTTTGCCTGGTTTCCTGCGCCTACGAAGAAGAAGCAGCCCGGCGCCTTTTGCTGAAACGCGGAGAAGTCTTCCCCGCCCATGTTCGGGCGCATCCGGTCGACCCACTCTGCCCCCAGCGCTTCCACGACCACGTCTTCCATCAGCTGCGTCACTTCGGCGTCATTGATGACCGGGCGGTAGCCGAATTCGTACCTGAATTCATAGGTGGCCCCGTGCGCCTCCGTGATGCCTTTGATGACCCGCTCCATGAGCTTGGGAACCGTTTCCCGCACGTTTTTGTCAAAGCTGCGCACTGTTCCGCAAATTTCGACCGAGCCGGGAATGACGTTGTGTGTCGTACCGCCCGTGAATTTCGTCACGGAGAGCACGAGGTTGTCGAGCGGATCAGTATTGCGGGAGACGATGTGCTGCAGGTTGGTCACGACCTGGGCCGCAACCGCAATGCTGTCGATCGTCTGATGCGGCAGTGCGGCGTGCCCCCCTTTTCCGAACACGGTGATCCAGAATGTGTCGGGAGCAGCCATCATCGGTCCCGGGCAAATGCCAACCGTACCGTATTCCATCGTGGACCACAGATGCGTCCCGATGACCAGATCGACGCCGTCCATGACGCCGGCCTGCACCATTTCCTCCGCGCCGCCCGGATAGATTTCCTCCGCGTGCTGAAAGAAAAAGCGCACTTCGCCGCGAATTTTGTCCTTCATGCCGGAGAGAATCTTCGCAGTTCCCAGCAGCATGGACGTGTGGCCGTCATGGCCGCAGGCGTGCATGACGCCCGGATTTTTGGAAATGAAATCGAAGGTGTTCTCCTCGGTAATGGCGAGGCCGTCCATGTCGGCGCGCATCGCCAGCACCTTGCCCGGCTTCGGACCGATCAGGCGCGCCATGACGCTGTTCCCGGCAGGGCGAGTGACTTCCAGATTGCCAAAAGACAGGAGCGTGTCGTACACGAATTGCGCCGTCTTTTCTTCCTGAAAGGAAAGCTCCGGATGCTGGTGCAAATAACGCCGCCATTCAATTACTTGCTGCCTGATCTCCTCTACCGCTTTGTTCAGCGCAGTGATCTGAGTCATCTTCGTTCTCCTCCATCGAAAGTCTCTGTCATTTCCCGTTCGCAAGCGACAGCACGGTACGGTACAGCACCTGTGCGCCCCTGCCGCAGTCCTCTTTGCTAGTGTATTCCGCCAGGTTGTGGCTGATCCCGTCCTTCGAGCGGGCAAAGATCATGCCTACCGGACATAGCCCGGTCAGCTGCATGCAGTCGTGTCCGGCACCGCTCGGGAGCGTGACCGTCTCCAATCCCTCGGCCGCACACGCCGCACGAATGGCTGCCTGAATGTCCTCGGAGCACACGGCCGGATTGATGCGCTGCAGCAGTTCGACCTGCAACCGAACGCCGCGCCGCGCGCAGATCGCCTCGGCCTCGCCCAGAATAGCCTGCTCCACCTGATCGCGGATCGCAATGTTCACATCCCGCAGGTCGAGCGTGAATTCCACCCGCCCCGGGATGATGTTCACCCCGCCTGGGAAAACCTGCAGCTTGCCGACCGTTCCTACGGTGATCTCCTGATGCGCGGCTTCCCGCTCGATGACCAGCATGATTTCGGCAGCCGCCGCCAGCGGGTCTTTGCGCAGGCTCATCGGCGTCGCACCGGCATGGCCCGCTTCGCCCTCCAGCACGAACTTCAGCCAGAGCGGACCGGCTACTCCGCTCGCCACACCGACCGCCAGATTGCGGCTCTCCAGCACCTTGCCCTGCTCGATGTGCAGCTCGATGTACGCCTTCACGCTGCCAGGCTCGCGGGCAGCCTTGCCGATATGCGCCGGATCGAGACCGCTCGCGGCCATGGCTTCGGCGATGGAAATGCCCTGCTCATCCCGGATCTCCAGCTCTTCCGGGCGGAGCAGGCCGGCGATCCCGCGGCTGCCAATCATGCCAAAGCCAAATCGCGCCCCTTCCTCGTCAGTGAACGCGATGACTTCGATGGGATGCTCGGTCTCGATGCCTTGCTCATTCATGGTTTGCAGCGCTTCTACGCCGGACAGCACGCCCAACGGCCCGTCAAAGTTCCCCCCGTTCGGAACCGAATCGAGATGAGAGCCGACCAGCACGACAGACGCTTGAGGGTTCGTCCCCTCTCTTCGCCCGATCAGGTTGCCTGCTGCGTCTTCTCTCACCGCAAGACCCGCTTCTTTCATAAAGCCTGCTACCCGATCCTTGACTGCGCGTTCCTCCGGGGTAAAGGACAGCCTGGTGATCCCTCCGGCTTCCTGCGCCCCGATGGAGCCAAGCTGCATCAATCGATCCCACAAACGATCCGCATTGATCATGGAAACACCTCCTGTATAAGACAACCGTGTACAACGGCTGATTTCCTGCTACGCCCTTTCATTGTATAGGAGTCTGCCTGTTTGGAAAAGGAAAATCCGAGCTGTACAGATGGAATTCCCAGACTTTGCGGCTCTGCCTGCAGCACTATTTACATTTTGTGGAATTTATCTCAAGTGCCGCTTGCATTTTGCCAACTCACTCGGTAAAATGATTGCTCAAAGGGTAACATTCGATGGCAATGAGGAAGAAGAGTAGGCATTCGATGAGACTGCAGAGAGCTGATGGTTGGTGCAAATCAGTGTCGAGTGGATGTTGAATGGGCTTCCGAGCTCCAGACCGAACCCGCCGTCTCCCGCGGCAGTAGGCTCTGGCGTCGCGTCCGTACGTTATCAGCGGACACCGTATCATTGGTACGGAAAAAGCGATTTTGCGCGTGTCTTTTTCGCATGCGTAAAATAACAAGGGTGGCACCACGGTTCATTCGTCCCTAATGAGGACGGGTGAACCTTTTTTGTATTCTGCTGAAATGGAAAGGAGCAACAACTACATGAAAACCATTTTTTCCGGCATTCAGCCCAGCGGCATTCTGACCTTGGGCAACTACCTCGGGGCCATGAAGCATTTCGTCCCGCTGCAGGATGAGTACAACTGCTACTACTGCATCGTCGACCAGCATGCGATCACGGTGCCGCAAGATCCTGCCGTGCTGCGGGAAAACATCCGCCGTCTGGCTGCGCTTTATCTGGCTGTCGGCCTCGATCCGCAGAAAGTGACGCTGTTCATCCAATCGGAGGTGCCTGCTCACGCGAAGCTGGGCTGGATCATGCTTTGCACCGCCTACGTCGGCGAGCTGGAGCGCATGACCCAGTTCAAGGACAAAGCGGACGGACGCGGCGAATCCATCCCGGCGGGTCTTTTGGCCTATCCGCCGCTGATGGCCGCAGACATCCTTCTGTACGACACCGACTACGTGCCGGTCGGCGAAGACCAGAAGCAGCATCTGGAGCTGACGCGCGACCTGGCGATCCGCTTCAACAACCGCTACAGTGAAGTGTTCAAGATTCCGGAAATCCGCCTGCCGGAAACGGGAGCGCGCATCATGTCCCTGCAGGACGGCACGAAGAAAATGAGCAAGTCCGATCCAAACCAGGGCAGCTTCATCTCCATGCTGGACGATCCGGATACGATCACGAAAAAAATCAAACGCGCCCAGACCGACTCCGACAGCGCTGTGCGCTACGACAAAACGGAAAAGCCGGCGGTCTCCAACCTGATGACCATCTACTCCCTCTGCTCCGGCAAATCGCTCACCGAGATCGAGGCGATGTACGAGGGCAAAGGCTACGGCGCATTCAAGGGCGATCTCGCCGAAGTCGTCGTGGAAACCTTGCGCCCGATTCAGGAGCGCTACACGCAGTTGATCCAGACATCCGATTTGGATGACATCCTCACCAAAGGCGCAGAAAAAGCGAGCGAAAAGGCGAACAAGGTGCTCCATCGCGTGGAAAAAGCGATGGGAATGGCGCGCCTCGGGTAACGGGCAAAACGCCTTTCTGCACCGCTCCGGATTCTTCTGCGGCGTGGGCAACCTTTTCTTTTCATACAAACAGCAAGACGGGTTGGAATCATCGCCAACCCGTCTTTTTTGATACCGCTACGAATGTTGAACGTTCTTTTCCCGGAGCGGAATTTTCCACTTCACGATCACAGCCCCGATCATGAGCACCAGCCCCGCAAAGACGAAGACATAAGAGACGGACAGCTGTGCCGCGATAGTCCCGCCGATGAGCGGTCCCATCAGGTTGCCGAGAAATTGAAAGCTGGAATTGACGCCGTATGCCCGCCCCTGGATCAGATCGTTCGACCGCTTTTTGATGAGCGTCTGGATCGACGGAAGCATTCCCCCGAGCAGCAGTCCGTAGCAGAACCTCCAACCATACAAGGCGTAAATGGAATGCGTCCACACTTGCGGGAAAATGACCATCCCGGTGCAAAACATGATGACAGGCAGCACCTTGCTCTGCCCGAAACGGTCGCCCATCCGCCCAAGCGAAGGCGAACCGATGATGTTCGCTACCCCGGTAATCGATGTAACCAAGCCGGCGAGAAACGCCAGGTTGTTGACCTCTCCAACGATCGACTTCACGAAGATGGACATCATCGAGCTGGTACTCATTGTCGCAGTCTGGATGACAAAGGTAGCGAAGAACAGAATGGTCAGATTCGGATTGGCAAAAACCTGGCGAAACGAGCCTTTCTGTTTTTCTCCCTCAGCCACTTCGACTCGGTCAGGCGGCAGCAGCCACTTCACCAGCAGAACGGTCACAATCATCATGCCACCGATGACGGCAAAGACGATATGGTAGCCAAACCAGTCCGACAAGGCTCCCCCAAACAGCGGCCCGATAATCCCTCCGCTCATGCCGCCTGTGTACAGGAAGCCCAGCGCTTTGCCGAGCTCTTCGCGCGGCGTCGTTTTCGACAAGTAGGAGTAAGACACCGTAATAAAACCAGAGAACATTCCAAAAACGAACCGCAGCACCAGCAAGTAGTGGGGCGTCGCGCTGAAGTACATCAGCAGGTTGACGATCCCCATCCCGATACCGGCGCGCACCAGATTCGCCTTTTGCCCGTACCGATCGGCAAACGCTCCCCACAACGGTGCCATGATGGCAGCCGATAAAAAAGTGGCCGAGAAAATCATTCCCGTCCACATACTGACTTCTTTTCCGTGCGGCACGCCCATGTCCATCAAAAACAGCGGCAGAAATGGCAGGATCATGCTCATCGAACCGGAAATGATGAAGTTGCATATCCAGAGAATACGCGCATTACGTTTCCAGTCCATCAGGGGCCATCTCCTTCCTGCAACCGTATTTATGCCGCCTCCCCATCCCGTCCGTACCGACGGGGCTCCGCACAGGAAGCGACTCTACGTGTGGCATTATATACCCTCTCTGCGCTGCTGTCCAGTTGATGACTTTCTGCCTCGTGACGTGCTTTTAGCCGCCCTCCGTGTTTTTCGATACTTCCCAAATCTATTTCCCCTTGTGATAGCGCACCCTGCCCCCGCAGTGCGGACAGACAAGACGGCTGTTTGACCAGGAGCGCAGCAACTCCTCGGAAAAAGCGCCGGGCTCCACGAAATATCCGCCGACATGCATGCATTCCCTCATGAGCGCTCCCTCCCTGCTTGCCACTGTACAACAGTTTGGGCGGACAAAAAAACAACAGTCCGGACGATTCGCCTGCCGCTTTCCCATGCGGGCCTGATGTGTCGACGGTGCAGAAAAAGGTACCGTTCCCTCCCCGTTCATGGAGAAATTGGACCTTTCGCTTGTTGCGCGGAAAGGAAAAACCCGGAAACGTTGCGCTTGCGCCATTCCCGGGTTTTGCTGTTGGACAGCTCTTTTTTCTTTTTTCCAAACCATCATGTCTTTTTATGCCAGCGCCGGCAGCACCAGATTCAACAAAAACAGTCCGGCGATGACGTACAGCAAGGCAGGTACTTCCCGTCTTTTGCCCAGAACCAGCTTCAGCAGCGGATAGGCGACGAAGCCGAATGCGATGCCGTCCACGATGCTGTACGACAGCGGGATGATGGCGATGATGAGAAAGGCGGGGAAGCCCTCGGAAAAGTCTGTCAGATTGATGTTCTGCACGTTTTGCAGCATGAGCGCGCCGATGATGATCAACACCGGAGCGATGGCTCCGTCCGGAATCAGCTTTACCAGCGGAATCATTCCGAGCGAGCCGAGCAGCAAGGTCCCGGTGACGAGCGCGGTAAGACCGGTCCGTCCTCCGGCTGCTATGCCCGCCGCACTCTCTACCGTCGCGACTGTCGGGCTCGTGCCGAGCACGCCGGACAAGGCGGCGGAGAGGGCATTGGCCTGGAGCGAGCGGCGGAATTTGTGCGGCTGTCCGGCCATGGCTGTGTGTCCGTGCGTCAAACCGATATTTTCAAAAACGATGACCATTGCCAGTGAAAACGTAGCGATCCAGAACGGCACCGTCCACATCTCGGCAAGCGAAAAGCCTGCCAGCACTTGTCCGTAAGCCGCAAACGAGAACGCGCCACCGCTTCCCGGCTCCACGATCCCGAACCAAAAGCCCAGTCCCGTGCCTGCCGCAATCCCGATGAGAAAACTGCCCGGCACATTGCGCACAAACAGGATCAATGTGATGACCAATGTCGCCAGCGTGACGATCACTTCAGGGCTGGACAGCTCGCCCAGGGCGACGAACGTCGACGGATTGGTCACGATCAGCCCGCCCTTTTGCAAGCCGATAAACGTAAGGAACAGCCCGATCCCCACCGTGATCGCCTCTTTCAGCGAAGCCGGAATGGCGTTGGACAAGACCGTCGCTGCCCGGCTGAAGGCAATGGCGGCGAAGATGAGTCCCGAGAGGAACACCGCTCCCAAAGCAGCCTGCCACGACAGCCCCATCGACTGGCAGAGCGTGTACGTAAACAACGCATTGATCCCCATCCCCGGCACCAGTATGATCGGGGCGTTCGCCCAAAACGCCATCAACAGCGAACCGGCAAACGCCGACAGCACCGTCGCGAGGATCCCTGCCTCCATGGGAATGCCTGCATCCTGCAAGATCGAAGCGTTTACCGCAACAATGTAGACAATGGTGACAAAGCTGATAAAACCAGCCAGAATTTCCCGTTTGACTGTCGTGCCTTCAGCGCGCAAGTGAAACCATTTCTCCATCCACGTACGCACAAATCTTCCCTTCTTTCTTCCCGTATCTGTTCCATGTGAAGTCATGAAATTTATGCTATCATAGCAGCATTGATATGAAAAATATCCAATTAATCTGTCTTTCATATCGATTTCATATGGAAAAGTTGTATCCGCAAAAGGAAGGGGTACGCATGGATATACGCCAGCTGCGTTACTTTATTGCCATCGCCGAGGAAGGCCAGATCACCGGAGCGGCCAAGCGGCTGAATATGGCGCAGCCGCCGCTCAGCCAGCAGCTCAAACAGATGGAGGAGGAGCTGGGCGTCACCCTCATGGAGCGATCCGGCAAGCGAATGGAGCTGACCGAAGCCGGACGCACCTTGTACCGGCAGGCGCTAAGCATCGTGCACCAGATGGAGGAGGCGCTCGCTGAAGTAAAAGAAACAGGCGAAGGCATTCGGGGGAGTTTGTCCATCGGCGTCAGCGCCTTGTCCGCCTACCGCCTGCCCGAGCACATTCGCCTGTTTCAACAGCACTATCCGCTGATTACGTACAAAGTATGGAAGGGTGACACGCAGTTGTTGAACCAGTGGCTGGAGCGTCGAACCATCGAGGTCGCCATCGTGCGCCTGCCCCACTCGCTCACGAACTGCACCACGATTCCGCTGGAGGAGGAGCCGTTTGTGCTGATCGTGCCCGCCGACTCTCCGCACGCGGACACGAAGTACATCCACATGCGCGACATCGCCAAGCTCCCGCTGATTATGCCGAGCATCCCCGGTCTCGGGATCTACGACCTGATCCACAAGGAGTTTGCCCGGCTGGGCGTGACGCCGCACATCATTTGCGAATGCCCGGACATCTCGCTCATCGTCAGCATGGTCCAGGCCAAAGTCGGAGCGTCCATCGTCCCCCGCTCGGCGTGGGAGACGCATCGCGGCGACCAGATTCGCGGCATCGAGCTGAAAGGCACCTCGATCTCCTCCTCTGCCGCTGTCGTCTGGCAGACGGACCGCCATCTGTCCAAGGCTGCCAAGCGCTTCATCGAGATGTTTTCGTAAACACGCGGTTCGCCTGCTCCTGCCAGACGGTGCGCATCGCCGCCGCGACTTCTCTTTCCTGCTTCCCGCCCGCTTCCAGCCGGGCAATGACGGCGAGCCGATCCTGCTCGCTGCGGTTTTGGCTCAGCTTGTACTTCGCCTCGATCCGCTCCACCTTGATCTCAAAGGCGGTGATCCCCCGCAGCAAGCCGTCCATGACCTTCTCCGGCACCGCCTCCCAGGTAGTCGGCGTCTGTTGTCCCTGCTCGTATTTGTCCAGCAGACTGCGCATCATCTGTGCCACTTTTTCGGCTGACGTGACAATGCGAGCCTGACCGTATGCGTGCAAGGCCATGTAGTTCCACGTCGGCACCCCCGGCTGGCTGTACCACGAGGAAGAGACGTACGCATGCGCGCCCTGGAAAACGGCCAGCACCGTACCACCCGCCTGGTCCAACATACCTCCCTGCGGATTGCTACGGGCGATATGTCCGGTCAAGTACAGCCCGTCCTCTCTGCTCTCCACTTCCAGAGGGAGGTGCGTCACCTCCGGATCTGTCCCGTCCGCGTAGGAAATGAGCAAGGCAAACGGATGCTGCTGCATGAATGCGATCATTTCATCCTGTTCGGTCACGGCAAAATACGGCGGCGTGTACAAGTGCGTTCACTCCTTTTTTTCCTCATCGTAGCATGTCGTCTGTCTGTGTACAGGAGCAATTTGCGGATTAGGAACAAGGTAAACATCCGGTTCGACGTCCTGCACTTTGACCGATTGTAGACAGCTGGCGGATAACTTGGCTGCGCCAAGCCAAAAAAAGAGGAGCATTTTCGTGCCCCTCTAACGTCTGCCGCGAGCATGTGGCGATCAGGAGCGATGCTGCTCTGACCGAACATCCATCCCGTGCCTGTCCACGAAACGCGGCTTCTACAGCTTGCGCAGCTTCACGCTCTGCACCATGTGATCCTGCCCTTTGTCGAGGATCAGCTGGGCTCGGACCCGGGTTGGCAAAATATTAAGGCGAAGGTTCGCGCCGTTGATTTCCTGCCAGATGCCGGTTGCGACTTCTGTTGCTTCTTCGTCAGACAAGTCGGCGTAGCGGCGGAAATACGAGGAAGGATTGGAAAAGGCCGTCTTCCGCAGCAGCTTGAACCGCTCTACATACCATTGCAAAATGTCTTTTTCGTCTGCGTGGACGTAGATGGTGAAATCAAAGAAATCCGAGACGATGACTTCGGAAATGCGCTGTTCGCTTTCCGACTCCCGCGGCGGCTGCAAGACGTTCAGCCCCTCCACGATCAGGATGTCGGGCTGGCGCACCGTCTGCCATTCCCCCGGCACGATGTCGTAGAAGAGATGGGAGTAAACAGGCGCTTTCACTTCAGCAATCCCTGATTTCACGTCAGACAAAAATCGGATGAACTTGCGCAAGTCGTAGCTTTCGGGGAAGCCTTTGCGCTTCATGATCCCGCGCTCATCCAGCACCCGGTTCGGATACAGGAAGCCGTCCGTCGTCACGAGATCGACCTTGGGATGGTTCGGCCAGCGGGACAGGAGCGTCTGCAAAATCCGCGCGATCGTACTTTTGCCAACGGCCACACTGCCGGCGATGCCGATAATAAAAGGCACCTTCCCGTCCTTGTTGCCGAGGAAGGTGTGAGTCGCCTGATACAGCTCCTGCGTCGCCCCTACGTACAGATTGAGCAGGCGTGAAAGAGGGAGGTAAATATCGGCAACCTCGGTCATGGACACATTCTCATTCACGCCTTGCAAACAGGCCAGTTCCTCATCGGATATCGTCAACGGCGTGGAAGCCCGCAGAGCCTTCCACTGCTCGCGGTTAAACGTAACGTAAGGCGATGCCATTGGATTGAACATCCTTTCCATCATGAAAGTGCTTTCTTGTTTTTATCACACAGCTAGTTTACACTAGTGGGCGACTCTTGGGAACAAGGGGTTGTCCCAGCAGATCTGAATGGCACTTTCTTCGGAGGTCCGTCCAGCCTTTGCAGAGCCTTTGCCGCACAGATGGCGGCCAAAGTGCTGCATAGGCCATTCACGGTACAAAAACAAGCCAATCCCGGGACAACCGGACATCGGCCTGCTCTGTTTACCTATACGTTTTACTTGCCTAAAAACGATTTCAGCATCCACATGTGCTTTTCCAGCGTTTCCGTCATGCCAAGGAACATGTCGGCAGTCGCTTCGTCGCCTGCCGCTTCGGCAGCGGCAATTCCTTCCTTCAGCTCGCTGACAATAGTCGTAAAGTCACTGACCACCGCCTGCACCATCTGATCGGCAGACTCACCGCCTGTCGCCTCCTTGATGGATGCCTGCTCGATACAGGCCTTCATCGTAGACACAGGCTTGCCCCCTACAGCCAGCAGGCGCTCCGCGAGATCATCCACGTATTGGGCTGCCTCGTTGTACAGCTCCTCGAACTTGGCGTGCAAGGTGAAAAAATTTGCTCCCTGCACATACCAGTGGAAGTGATGGAGCTTTATAAACATCACGGACCAGTTGGCAACCTGCTTGTTCAACACCTCGGTAACAGGACGGCTCATTGTTGTGCTCATACAGACACATCTTCCTTTCATGGAAATCAAAGAACGTCTGTAGTGTACCGCCGAAAGATGCTCGCTATACCCGTCAGAGCGCCCTTACTTTTCCGCCTGCGAGCGCAGCGCACGCTCCTGCAAAAAGGCGATCGCATTGTACGCCTGCATGGCCGCTCCCACAGCCAGGCTGCGCTCGTCGATGTCAAAGCGCGGGTGATGGACAGGATAGATGCAGTCCTTTTCCTCGTTGCGCACCCCGAGATGGTAAAAAGCGCCCGGCACTTGTTCGGCGAAGAAGGCGAAATCTTCGACTCCCATCATCGGGAAGTCGTTGACGCGGACGTTACCTGATCCGAGCAGCGCCTCGCCGCAGCGCTTTACCTGATCTACCAGCTCCTTGTCGTTGATCAGGGATGTGTAGCCTTCCGCGAATTCGACCTGTGCCGATCCCCCCAGGCTGCGCGCCGTCAGCTCGGCGACCTCGCGCACCCGTTCCTTGACGAGCGCGCGGACGTTTTTGTCCAGCGTGCGGATCGTCCCTGTCAGCTTGACTTCCTGTGCCAAAATATTCGGGGCCGTCCCGCCCGCGATCATCCCGATCGTGACGACAGCAGCCTCCCGGGGGTCTACGTTGCGGCTGACGACCGTCTGCAGCGCGGTAATCACATGGGCGGCGATGACGATGGCGTCCCGGCCTTTGTGCGGATACGCCCCGTGGCCGTTTTCCCCCCGTACCGTAATGTGTGCATCGTCCGAGGCTGCGTTCATCTGCCCGTACTTGACCGCGATCTTTCCGGCCGGCAAATCGGCGGACACATGCAGGCCAAAGACGGCCTCGACGCGGGGATTATCCAGCACCCCTTCGCGAATCATCGGCAGCGCTCCGCCCACCGTCTCCTCGGCCGGCTGGAAAAACAGTTTGACGACGCCGGACAGCTCGCCGCGCAGCGCATTCAGGATGCGGGCTGCCCCCAGCAGGCAGGTCATGTGCGCATCGTGTCCACAGGCGTGCATCTTGCCCGGCACCTGCGAGCGGTAGAGAGTGTCATTTTGCTCATGAATCGGCAGAGCGTCCATATCCCCGCGCAGGGCGACGACTGCTCCCGGAGCCGCGCCTTCAATCACGCCGACCACACCCGTCCCGGCGGATTTGCAATAAGGGATGCCTATTTCTTCAAGGTAGCGGATGATCTGCTCCTGCGTGCGGAATTCCTCCATGCCGAGTTCGGGATATTGGTGAAAATCGCGCCGCACCTGTGTGAGCCACGGCAAAAGCTCCTGCGCCTGCTGCCAGATTTGGCCGGTCAACGGTGCCTTCATACCGTCACACTCTCCTCGATGATCAATTGGCAGCTCGTCGCATCCAGGCTCGCCTGCACGCCCAGCGGCAGCGCCATGTTGGTCGCCCCGTGGCCGATTTGAACATTCCAGACTGTCGGCTTTTGGTACGGCACGACGATATTTTGAAAGACGTCCCAGACCGTGAAGCCTTCCCGCTTTTTCGGTTCGCAATCCGTCCATGTCCCGATAATGATGCCCGCGCAGTCGTCAAACAGCCCGCCGAGTGCCAGCTGGGTCAGCATGCGGTCGATCCGGTACGGCTCTTCGGCGATGTCCTCGAGGAACAACAGCTTGCCCCGTGTATCGAGCTGATACGGCGTCCCCATCAACGCGGCGATCAGCGCGAGATTTCCGCCTACGACCGGTCCTGCGGCTTGCCCTTCCACCAGACAGACGATTTCTTCGTCCGGCGGGTTGATGATTGCGCCGAGCGGCTCGGGACGGGTCAAGGCGCGAAGCAAATACTGGGCCGTCCAGTCGTTCATCCCTTGCGCAATGTCGGAAGTCGCCATCGGCCCGTGCAAGGTAGCCAGGGACGCCTGCTGTCCGAAAGCCGTATGCAGCGCCGTGATGTCGCTGTAACCGACGAACAGCTTGGGGTTTTGCGCGATACAGTCGTAATCGAGCAAATGCAAAATTTGCGGGGCACCGTAGCCGCCCCGCATGCACATGATGCCGTCCACCTCGTCATCGGCGAACATTGCGTTCAACTCAAACGCGCGCTGCTGCGGCGTTCCGGCCAGATATCCCCCGTACCGCTCCCGGCACGTACCGCTGACCTTTACCTTGAAGCCGAACGATTCCAGCTCCGCAATCGATTTGACCAGCTGTTCCTCCGTCGCCGGGCTGGAAGTAGCCACCAGTCCGATCGTATCACCTGCGCGCAATGCTTTTCCTTTGTTCATCCCGCATTTCTCCTCTTATTTCTATGTACGCCCGTTTGAAGTCGATCTACGATTTTATTTCTATGCTCCGACCGCTCCCTCATTTCGCGGTTGCTGTCACTGATTTTCCATTTTTGATTTCATACAGCTCATGCTGCAACCGGTCCTGCTCGTCCACCTCCCGTCTATGGCTTGCGTACCCGCATGTAGCGATTGGTCGGCCTGCCGATACCGCCGTAGCTGACATCGAGCCGCACTCCTCCCACTTTTACCAGATAGTCCAGATAGCGCCTGGCCGTCACTCTGGCGATGCCGACGCGCTCCGCCACTTCTTCGGCCGACAGCGACTGATGCTCCCGATCGAGCTGGCGGACGATCTGATCCAGGGTAACAGCATGCAGCCCCTTGGGCAACGCTCCCGTGTCTGCGACTTGCTCGCTGCCCGTCCCGTGTTGCTCTGCCGATTGGCGGAACAGGAGACGGTCCACTTCCTCCTGGGACGCCACGCCCTCCCGACGGAGCTGCTGGCGATAGAGACGGTACGATTCCAGCGACTGCCGAATCCGGCCGAACTGGAAAGGCTTGATGATGTAATCCATGGCGCCGTTGCGCAGCATGGCAGAAATGGTCGGCTTGTCCTTGGCCGCCGTAATGACGATCACATCGACGGCCTGACCGCGGGCACGCAGCTCGACCAGCGCCTTGATCCCGTCCTGCACGGGCATGAAGACGTCCATCACGACCAGATCGGGCGCCAGCTCCTCGACCAGCCTGATTCCCTCTGCCCCGTTTGCAGCGACACCCACCACGGCAAAACCGGGAACGCGCTCGATGAATTGCGTGTTGATTTCCTGCACCATCGGATCATCCTCGATGACGACGACGCGAATCGTCTGCTCCGTCACTGTTCATTCACCTCCTTCATGGGAAACGTAATGAGAAAGCTGGCTCCTTGTCCGGGACGGGAGCGGCATTCCAGCTCGCCTCTCCCTTTTTTCACCTGCTGATGCACCAGATACATGCCGAGTCCGCGATGCTTCGGCTCCTTGGTGGAAAAACCGCGCTCCAGCATTCGCGCGAGCGTATCTTCATCCATCCCGATTCCGTTGTCTTCCACCAGCAGGGAGCAGATTTCGCTGTCCTGCTCGATACTGATCGTGATTTCCTTGTCCGGGCGGTCGCTTTTTTCGAGAGAATCGAAAGCGTTTTCAATCAGATTGCCAAGGATCAGCACAAAATCATGGTGGTCCATGTACGGCGGAAAGCGCTCCAGATGGCTCAGACGGTCAATCGTCACGCGAATGCCCAGCTCCCGCCCGCGGCTCACCTTGCCGAGCAACAGGCCGGAGATGTTCTCGTCTGTGATCCGCGTGGTCAGAAAAGAGGTCAGTTCCTCCTGCTGATCGCGTACCTCGAACAGGTAGGCGAGCGCCTTGTCGTACTGCTGGAGCTGAAGCAGACCGGCGATCGTATGCAGCTTGTTCATGTGCTCGTGGTTTTGCACGCGCAAGGCCCCGACGAATTCCTTGACGCCTGTCAGCTCCTCGGCCATCCGCGCGACCTCGGTCCGATCCTGGAAGATCGCCAGCGCCCCGACGACCTTGTCCTCGACCTTGATCAAAAAGCGGTTGGACCAGAGCAGCGTATTTCCGACGTGCAGCTCGGTGTTCAGGATGTTTTTTTGCAGCTCCAGCACTTCCGGCAGCCGCGTGTCGTGCAGCACGGAACGGATCGGCAGGCCCAGCACATCCAGTTCCCCGTCGATGCCGAATATTTGTTTGGCCCTGTCGTTGAAAATGGTGATCCGCTCCTGATTGTCGATGGCGATGACCCCTTCGTGCATAGCGTGAAAGGTGGCCGTCCGCTCAACGAGAATACGGGCGATTTCCTCCGGCTCCAGGTTGAACATTTGCTTTTTCATGTGGCGGGCCAGCTGGTACGAGCCCCACACGCCGAACAGCAGGGAGAGACAGAACGTCAGGACGATGTTGCCGCGTTCGCCCTGCATGATTTCCCAGATGCCGGGCATGACTCTGCCAACGAGGACGACCCCGACCTGCTGATGCTGGTCGTCCATGATCGGCACGTACGCGCGCAGGGCGAGGCCGAGCTCGCCGCGCACCCTCTGGATATACGAGTGTTCCGCATACGCCTCTTCCACTGCCTGATCGCGAAAGACCGTGCCGATTCTCTCCTCCCTTGGGTCGGAGAAGCGGATGCGGTCCATGTTCAGCACGACGATGTAGGTCACGTCGTTGACGATGCGCAGCCGGCGAGCGGTCGGAGCGATGATCTTCCAGCCGTCCGGCTTCTGGATGCTCGTCTGGACAAGCGGAATTTCCGCGACAGTGCGGGCTGTCGTCATCAGGCGTTGGCCGAGCTGCGTCTCAGTCAGCCGGATGACGCCTCCCACGAGGATCAGCCCGCCGATCAAGAGAGAGAACAGGACGATGCCGACGGAAAGCAGCATAATTTTCCATTGAATGCCCCAGCGTTTAAACAAAAAGGTTCTTCCTTCCGCCGATGATTGCTTGCTATCCTATATTTTGGTACAGTACACCCAGCAAATCAACTCATGCGAAGCAGGTGTCCGTCATGAAATCGTTTGCCAGCATCGCCCTGTTCGTACTCCTTGGCCTCGTCACTGCCGTCACAATCGGATTCCGTCAGGATTTTTCCTCTGCGCAGTGGAGCTACGACGAAGAACAGGAAAAGCTCTCGGAGCGAATCATCATCAAATTCAGCCACGTCGTCGCGGAAAACACGCCAAAGGGACTGGCTGTCGAACGTTTTTCCCAGCTCGTGCAAAAGAAAACGAAAGGCCGGGTAGAGGTGCAGGTATACCCCAACGGCATCCTGCACAGCGAAAAAACAGAGATTCCCGCCTTGATGAGCGGCGAAATCCAGATGATCGCTCCCGCCTTTTCCCATCTGTCTGGCACGATCCCCGAGTGGGCTGCCCTGGAGCTTCCGTACGTTTTCCGCGATCAGCGCGATGTCGAAGAAGCCTTTCACGGCGAAATCGGCCAAATGCTGTTCGCCACCCTGAAACGGTCGAACATGAAAGGCATGGCCTTCTGGGAGAACGGCTTCAAGCAGTTTACCTCCAATGAGCCGCTGCTCTTGCCCGAAGATTTGCGCGGCCATCGCATCCGGATCATCCCCAGCAAGGTGCTGGAGGAGCAGTACCGCACGTTGAACGCGACTCCTGTCGGCTCCTCGTTCAACGATCTGTACAGCATGCTCGCCAAAGGGGAAGTTGACAGCGAGGAAAATACCATCTCGAATGTGTATACCAAACGGCTGTACCAGGTGCAGAAGTACATGACCGTCAGCAACCACAACTATTTGGGATATGTCGTCATCATGAACCAGTCGTTCTGGAACAAGCTTCCGCCCGACATCCAGCAGGACATCGAGGAAGCGCTCGCAGAAGCGACCGCGTTCAACAACGAGCTGTCCGTCTCCTTGAACGAGAGCGAGCTGGAAAAGCTGAAAAAGATGAACGTCATGGCCATCCACGAGCAGACCGAGCAGGAGCGCGCAGCGTGGCGGGCGGCGCTGCAGCCGGTCTACGACAAATTCGCCCCATCCATCGGCAAGGATTTGATGAAAAAAATCAAAGAGCTTCACCAGAGGCGGTGAAGCTCGAGGCGGGCGGCGCATCCCGGCAGACACACGGGCAACTCGGCAGGCCAACTTGCACCGCTTTTTGCTCATGCAGACTCCTTCGGCAGAATCAGGGTGAAGGTGGAGCCCTGCGGCGTGCTCTCCTTGAGCACCAGCTCCCCGCCCATCGCCTTGGCGATCATGCGGGAGAAGGAGAGGCCGAGACCGAGGCCTCGAACCTTTTCCTTTTTGTTGCTGCCGCGGAAAAAACGCTCGAAAATCAGCGGCTGCTCCTGCGGCGGGATGCCCAGCCCGTTGTCTTTCACGTCGACGCGCATGTCTGCAGGCGTCTCGTACAGCGAAAGCTCGATCTTGCCTCCCTCTCCGGTCGCCTGCCTCGCGTTGTTCAGCAAATTGATCAAAATTTGCTGGACGCGCCCCGGATCGACCAGAATCGGCGTCTCTCTCTCGGGAATATTCATGCAGAGCGAGACGGAATCGGCGTCCTGCACGATTTTCCACTGCGAGGCGATCTCGCGGAGGAGCTTGCCCAGATTTTGCTCTTCTCGTGCGACTGCGATGGCTCCGACGGCAAACGAATTGAAGTCGAGCAAATCTTCCACCATGTTTTGCAGCCGCTTCGTCTCTTTCAGGCAAATCTGCAAAAATTCTTTTTCCTCGTCGCCCGAGACGACTTCATCGTTGATCGCCTGGACGAGCCCGCTGATGGAGGTCACCGGCGTTTTCAATTCGTGGGTGACGCCCGCGAGCAGCTCGGTGCGCATGCTTTCCAGCTGGCGCAGGCGATCCGCCATCTCCTTGAAGGTGTAGACGAGCTCGTGGATTTCCCGCTCCTTGATCGCCTTTGGGATCGGGACCTCGTAATTTCCCTCTACAATCTGCCGGGCTGCCACCACGACATTGCGGATCGGCTCGGACAGGCGGCGGGAATGAAAGTAGATGACCGCCCACCCCAATACGCCCAGGCTCCCCAGCATGATGACCAAGTATTGCAGTTCTTCCTTGCTGACTTTGATGTCCGTTTCCGGAAAAAGCAAAATCACTTTCCCAAGGATGCTGTCATTAAATTCCAGATTTTTCTTGACGACGTACAGCGTATCGCCGTTTGGCTGCTTAACCTTGTCGGCCTGATCGGCTTGCGCCAGGAGCCTGTTCAGGTTTTGCTGCAGCGCTGCTGGCAGTTGGCCGGGCCTGCTGTAGATCAGTTCGCCTTGCCGATTTTCGATAAACACCAGCAAATTCCGGTCGACCCCCATAAACCTGCGCCGGTTATCCAGCACCTGATGCAGCGATGCGCCCACGAGCAGCTTTCCTTCGTCATCGACGACGCGGTCTGCGACCTCCTCGGCAAACAGCCGCGTGACCTCGAGCTGTTTCTCTGTCGCCGCGTATTTGATCCAGTATGCGGAGACGACGCCGATGATGACCAGCCCGCAGCAGAGCGTAATCAGGTAGCGGACGGTCCAGTAGCGCAGGAGCGAGACGGGCTTGCTATTTTTGGTAAACACAGAACTGGTATCCCACCCCTCGCAGCGTCTTGATCTCCCCTTCGGAGGGCGGCCAGTTCTCCAGCGTCTTGCGAATCCGCTTGATCGCCAAATCGACGGCCCGGTCGCTGCCTCCGTAATCCATTCCCCACACCTGGTCGATCAGCTGGTCGCGGGTAAATGTCTGGTTCGGGTTTTGCGCCAAAAACAGCAGCAAGGACAGATCGCGGGGGTGTAGCTGCACATCCAGCCCGTGCAGCGTCACCTTATGCGAATGGAAGTTGATCTTCAGGCTGCCGAAGATGCGCGTCTCCTGGTCCTGAATCAGGATCGCGGAGCGCCTCAGCACCGCATTGACCCGGGCGACGACCTCCTCCGCCACGAACGGCTTCGTGATGTAGTCGTCTGCCCCTTCGTTCAGCCCCATCAGCTTTTGATCCGTCTGTCCCAGCGCAGTAATCATGATCACCGGACAGGCACTCTTTTCCCGTATGTACTGCAAGATTTCCCAGCCGTTGCGCTCGGGCAGCATGACATCGAGCAGCACCAGATCCGGCTTGTTTTCGTCAAACAGCCGCAGGGCCTCGATCCCGTCGACAGCCTGCCACACGTCGTAGCCCGCTTTCTGCAAATAAGCCTTCAATACTCGCGAAATGACGAGCTCATCCTCTACTAACAATATGCTTTTCATGGAAGCCGATCCTGATTGATAGACATATCATCATTCCCCATTTGCGGCCACATATGCGTGCCGCTCTTCTCTCATTCTATACTATCAGTTTACCTCTTTCTCTTCCTATGTGGATTTGCTCTTTTTGGAAATAGGAAAAAAGCCTTGCTTTCCCAAAGGCTCGGGGAGCAAGGCTTGTCATGAAAACTATCAGATTTCGTCGTCGTCGAAGTAGATCGTACCGTCGTCGCTGTCGCCTTCAAAGTCGTGCAGTTCATCGTCGGAGCTGCTGTCGATGATAGTACCCTTTATATCGCTATCATCAAAATCATCCCAGATGTCGTTCACGATGTCTTCTACCAGCGATTTCAGTTTTTTCTCGCTCAGGTCGTCGTACTCATCCTCGTAGTCGTCGAAGTCGATCGCGATTTCTACCTTGATCTTGTCTTCGTCGCCATCAAGGCTGATGTCCCATTCCAAATCTTCGTAATCGCCGTAGTCGTCATTCAGCTGATCTTCCAGATCGGACAATTCGCTATCAAAGTCATCATCGTCATTGTTTTTATAATCAGCCAGATCGTCTTCGAGATTGTCGATTTCATCGTTCAGGTCCTCGATTTGCGATTTGAGGCGTTGAATTTCCGCGTCCTTCGCAGCGAGCTGCGCCTCGTAGCCAGGGTCTGCCTGATCTTTCACGTTGATGGTATAGGTCGTTCCATCCCACGTAATGTTCTTGTTGAACACGCCTGCCATCATACGCAGCGGGATATAGGTCGTCCCGTTTACAATAAATGGCTCGATTGTAGTAGGAACTTGAACGCCGTTATACAGGACTTTGATGTTGTTGTAGTTGGCTGTCAAAGTTGTCTTTGCCACTTGTGCATCAGAGCTTGCAGGGAACAAGCCCGCTGTCAAGAGCAGTGCAGATGCAACTGCCAGATATTGTTTTTTTAACACGCTACATCCTCCATTCTCCCGGTTGTGATCAATGTCGTACGTGCTATGTACAATTTCTACTTTACCTATGATTCATGTCGAGAGTATGTCAATGCCGACATTTTCATCTGGAAAATCGAGTCGATCAGACAAGAGTCCGACAAGACCAAAAAGACCAAAACAACCAATATGACCGTATTCTATTCTTTCGGAGAGTCCTTTTATACAATTCAAACCATACGATTGAAGCGCTTTCATATTCCAATCACTTTTACAGAGGGGGACGAGGTCACATGCGGATCAATTTTAAAAATTTGACCGTGCAAGTGGTTATCGCGATCTTGCTCGGTATTCTTGTCGGTCATTTCGCTCCAAAATTCGGCGCAGAACTGAAGGTACTGGCAGACATTTTCGTCAAGCTGATCAAAATGGTCATCCCGCCGATTGTCTTCTTTACGGTTGTCAACGGCATCGCCGGCATGGGCGACATGAAAAAGGTCGGAAAGATCGGCGGAAAAGCCCTGATTTATTTTGAAATCGTTACCACGATTGCGCTGGCAATCGGCCTGTTCATCGTGAATGTCATCAAACCGGGCCACGGCTTCGACAAAACCGGTCTGACCAAGGGCGATGTAACGCAATACACCAAGGCCGCAGCCGAAACAAGCCACGGCTTCGTCGATTTCTTCGTCGGCATCATCCCGGACAACGTCGTCGGCGCGCTGGCCAAAGGCGAGCTGCTGCCGATCCTGTTCTTCGCGGTGCTGTTCGGCCTCTCGCTTGCTGCCATGGGACCTGCCTCCCAGCCGGTCATCAAGCTGTTTGACAAGCTGACTCACGGATTTTTCGGCGTTGTCAACATGATTATGAAAGTCTCCCCGATCGCCGCATTCGGCGCAATGTCCTACACGATCGGCAAGTTCGGGATCGGCTCGCTGGGCAGACTCGGCCTCTTGATGACGTCGGTCTACATCACGATGTTCCTGTTTATCGTTCTCGTGCTCGGCTCCATTGCCCGCTACTACAAGTTCAGCATCTTCTCTTTTATCAACTACATTCGCGAAGAAATCTTGCTCGTACTCGGGACGTCGTCTTCCGAGTCCGCCCTGCCGCGCATGATGGAACGACTGGAGAAGTACGGCTGTTCCAAATCCGTCGTCGGTCTGGTCGTGCCAACCGGTTATTCGTTCAACCTCGACGGCACCGCCATTTACCTGTCGATGGCGGCGATGTTCATCGCCCAGGCGTACGGCGTGGATTTGAGCATCTGGCAGCAAATCACCCTGCTCGGTATCTTGATGATTACTTCCAAAGGCGCTGCCGGTGTGACAGGCTCCGGATTCATCACGCTCGCCGCAACGCTGGCCGCTTTCCCGATGATTCCGGTGGAAGGCATCGCCCTGCTGCTCGGGGTCGACCGCTTCATGTCGGAAGCCCGCGCGATCACGAACCTGATCGGAAACGGCGTCGCAGCTGTCGTCATCGCCAAGCAAGAGGACGAGTTCCATCCGGGAACGGTCAAGGATGAAACGAAGTCTGTAACGGCATAAGCTCCAAAATGACGCTGCAAAAGGAAACGGCTGTCTGTTTATACACAGGCAGCCGTTTTCTTTTCAGCTCGACACGTGCTGTCTTGAGCGGGTCGAGCATTTGGCAGACGGGCAAATTGCCGTCCGTCACCCTCTTTTCAATATCCCCAAATACTCTTTCCACGGCCCCACGTCCTCTGCGTATCGCTTGGCCATGAGCCGCACGATCTGGGCGATGTGCGTCAAGTCGTGGACGACCCATGTCGACAGCAATTCCCGCAGCTTCACCTCGCCGAACTCCGGATGCAAACCCGTTCGCTCGAGATGCACCTGCGGCTGGATGACGGTCTGCAGCTTCGCAATATTTTCTCTGCGAATCTGCTGAAACGACTGCAGCTTTTGTTCCATCGTGCTCTTTGTCTGTTGGTTAAGATGGGCAAAACGGTCAAACGGGGGAAAGAGCTGCCGTTCCCCTTCTTGCAAGATGCTTTCCATTCGCGGAATCCAGTTGACTTTGTCCGCCTCGATGAGATGGTCGATCACTTCTATGGCGTTCCATGTACCCTCGCCTTCCCTGCCCTGCAGCCACCCGTCAGACAGCCCGTTCAACAGACTCTCCAACGTTCGCGGCGTTCGCTCCAGCACTTCCATCGCTTCCTGTAAGGTGAAATTCATCAGTCAGCCCTCCTCGTTTGTCCGTCGGCATGGACGTACACGTATGGCTAACCAATTCGCTCTCCACCGCCAATTGCCTGCCTTGCCTCCCGCTATTCCTGGTTGTGCTTGTATCCTGCGGCGGTATTCGACTACAGCAAAGCCAGACAAACTCCAATACCATGTATTGGTTACGACATCAAATGCAAAGGAGAGTGAGCGCTGCATGGGGAAAAGCAAGAAAAAAATCATCGTCGGGATCGCCTTCAACTCGAAAAAGCTGAAGCTCAACCGCAAAAAGAGATTTTCCTCGCGCTGGATCAAGAAACGGATGAAGGTCTTCATGCGCTATACGCGCAAAAGCTTGCAAAAGCAGAGCAATCAAGGGTTCGTGGCTCTCGTCGAATACGAGGACCGCTCCCGCAAAAAAATCAAAAAAGCCCTGCGCAAATACAGGAAGCTCCCGAAAAATATCAAGTTCATCCCGAAAAGCAAATACCAAAGGAGCATCAAAAAGCGTCTGAAAGGCTATCGCTATCTGTATCTGGTGCGGCTCGACTCCGATGACATGTACCGCAAAAACTACATCCAGCAGCTCAAGAATCATCGTCCAAGAAAAGGCGTCCGGGCCATTATCAACCAGCATGGCTACATGTACGACGCGAAGCGGAAGCGAATCGCCCCGATGTACGCCAAGTCGCCGGCCTTCTACACCCTGATCTACAAAGCGAAGGACTATTTGAAAGGAAAGAGGTACCGCCTGCGCGGCGGGCACCCTGCAGTTATCCGCCTGCGCCACGACAAGCTGCGCCGGCGCAACTTTGTGCACATCATCCACGGCGGTAATACGACGAGCAAATTCCGCTCGAAGCGAAACAAGGTAATCGACAAACGCCGGATCGTGAAGGACCGGCGGAGAGTGCGCAAAATCTTGTCTTCGTTTATGTAGACGAGACAAGGATCTCCTCCCTGTTCTTTATGCAAAAAAGCAGCTCATCCTCGGCGCAGGACGGGCTGCTTTTTTCGCTTGGCGTTGTGCCGTTGCCATTTTTCGGAGCCAGGTCAATCGCCTGGAGCGAGCCTGTCACGTAAAATCACAGCCGTCACTGGCATCGGACTTGCTCTGTTCGCGGATGACTTTTTCCGCCTCGCGATCCCGCCAGCCAAGCTCCCCTTTCATTGTCCAGTCAAAAAGGCGGTCGTCCAGCAGTTCAGCGAGGATGGCACGCTTTTTCTTTTCCTCCAGGGATAACGCCAGGACGCGCCTGCGCATCTCTCCCAGAAAACGCGTGTATTCCGCGTATTCCGGACCGATGCTTCTCTCCAGCTGCTGCCGCAGCTTTCTGGCCAGGCCGGGATTGTGCCCGCCGGTAGAAATGGCGATCTGCAAATCTCCCCGCTCTACCACGGAAGGAACCGTAAAGGTACACAGGTCTGGCCGATCCACGATGTTAACCCATTGATGGGGCAGGCAGGACCGGTAGACGGACAGATTGACGTCTGCATCGCCGGTCGCCGCGATGACGATTACGGCATCCCGCACGTCTTCCGGTACAAAGGGCCGCCTGGCGAGCGCAATCCGTCCTTGGTGCATCCACGCCTCGACCGCTGCTGTGCAGGAAGGAGCGACCACAGTGACAGAAGCACCTGCGGCCAGCAGCCTGTCGATCTTCCTCTCCGCCACTTGCCCGCCTCCGACGACGAGGCAGGGCTTGTTTTGCAGATTGACCATCATCGGGTAATGCCGCATGGCTCCTTCCTCCTTCCGGTTCTGTCGATGTGATGGGATGCGCCTTTACTGACTCACCTTCTCCTGCGAGAGCTGCGGCTCAAACCAGTTTATTTTCTCCCGCAATTGTACCACGTCGCCGACCAGAATGATCGCCGGATTCGTGACATGGCTGTTTTCAGCCAGCCGCTCCTCGATGTCTTCCAGCGTGCCCGTCAGTGTCACCTGCTGCGGCAGCGTGCCCCAGGCGATGATCGCGACAGGCGTCTTCGGATCGCGTCCGTGCCGGATCAACTGCGTGCGGATCAGCGGCAGGTTGGCGACTCCCATGTAAAAGGCGACCGTATCAATGCCTGTCGCCAGAGCGCGCCACTTTTCCGTCGCCAGCTCCGGCTTGTCTTCGCGCAAATGTCCGGTCACGACGGCAAAGGACGAGCCGTGCTCGCGATGCGTCACGGGAATGCCCGCGTAGGCAGGGGCGGCGATGCCAGCCGTCACTCCCGGCACGATCTCGAACGGGATGCCGTGCTTCGCCAAATGTTCCGCTTCCTCTCCGCCGCGGCCAAACACGCACGGATCGCCGCCCTTCAGCCGCACGACAACGTTTCCCGCCAATGCCTTTTCCGCGAGCAGCTCGTTGATTTTCTCCTGCTTCAGCGTGTGGTTGTCCGGGAGCTTGCCGCAGTAGATGCGCTCGGCCTGCGCAGGCGCGTGCTCCAGCAGGGCGGAATTCGCCAGCCGGTCGTAGACGACGACATCCGCCTGCTGCAGACACTCCAGCCCTTTGACCGTGATCAGCTTGGGGTCTCCCGGACCCGCTCCGACCAGATAGACTTTTCCCGTACGGCTCATCGGTTGCTGACCCCTGCAGAAGCGAACGTCGCCATCTCCCGGACCATCCGGCTCGCCGCCTCGACGAGCGGAAAGGCGAGTGCCGCGCCGCTGCCTTCACCCAGACGCAATTGCAGATCGAGCAGCGGCTCCTTGGCGAGCGTTTTCAGCACATAAGCATGGCCCGGCTCCTGGGAGCGGTGTCCCGCGATGAGGTAATCCGCCGCTGCAGGCGCGATACGCACGGCCAAGAGAGCCGCGACGGTAGCGATGAAGCCGTCCAGCAAGACAGGCACCCTGCGCGAGGCAGCGCCGAGAATGGCCCCCGCCATCGCGCCGATCTCCAGCCCGCCGACCTTGGACAGGACGTCGAGCGGATCGGCGGCATCCGGACGATGCAGGGCGAGCGCTTCCCGTACCACTGCCTTTTTGCGCTGCCATCCTTCATCGGTAAGGCCTGTCCCCCGGCCGACGATCTCATCCGGGTCCGCCCCGGTCAATGCCGCGAGGATGGCGCTGCTCGCGGTCGTATTGCCGATGCCCACTTCCCCGACGATCAGCACTTTTGCTCCTTCGCCCACAATCTCATGGGCGGCCTCGATGCCGACCTGGATGGAACGTTCTGCTTCCTCGCGCGTCATGGCCGCTTCCCGCAGGATATTGCCGGAGCCTGCCCGGATGCGCCGCTTGCACACGCCGGGGGCGTCTACTTCTGCTGCAACGCCGACATCCACGAATTTTTGCAGAGCTCCGATCTGCCGAGCGAACACATTGATCCCCGCGCCGCCCTGCGTCAGATTGAGCAGCATCTGCGCCGTCACTTCCTGCGGATACGCGGAAACGCCTTCCCGCGCCACGCCGTGATCCGCAGCAAAGACGATGACCCCAGGCGGACTGGTTACGGGGAATGCTTCTTTCGTCATCGCAGCCAATTCCACGGCGAGCGTCTCCAAACGGCCCAGGCTTCCGAGCGGTTTCGTCAGCTGGTCGACGTGCTGCTTCGTCTGTTCTGCCGTTTCCTGATGGAGCGGTTCGATCGTGCCCAGTTGTTTTATCCAGTCTGTCATTTTGTACGCACCTCTTTTTTTGCGTATTGTCTCATTTGTTCTTCTATGACGTCCAGCTTGACATGCCGTCGCACCGTCTCTGCCAAGAGATCGTAGCCTTGCTCCCGCAAAGCGACAAAAGAAGGACGATCCGTGAGCGGCGCGAGCCCTTTTTTCCGGCGAATCGCATTCAGCAGCAGCGTGCGGAAGACGTCGTTGTGAAACAGCCCGTGAAAATACGTCCCGATCAACTGCCGCTCCTGCGAGCAGTAGCCGTCCGTGCGGTCCGCCAGCCGGATAAACGGGGCGTCGCTGTCCGCGTAATCCGATTGTCCCATGTGGATCTCGTAGCCTTCCAACTCTATCTGCTCTTGGGCAAAACAGGCGACGCCGCGCGAGAGCACCGTCGTCTTGCGCCGCTCCATCGTCGTCACCATCGGGATCAGGCCGAGCCCTGCCAACTCGCGCAAAGGCGATTCCACTCCCTCGGGATCGCGGATCGACTCGCCCAGCATCTGATAGCCGCCGCACAGCCCGACGATGTAAGTGCGGCCTGCCCGATGCAGCTCCAAAATCCGCTGCGCCAGCCCCGATTCTCGCAAAAACTGCAAGTCTTCCAGCGTGTTTTTGCTGCCGGGCAGGACGATCAGGTCCGGCTCGCCCAACTCCTCGAGGCGGGTCACAAAGCGCAGGCTACAGTCCGGCTCCACGAAGAACGGATCGACGTCCGTAAAGTTGGAAATGCGCGGGTAGCGAAGCACGGCGATGTCGATGTCGCGGCGCGTATTCGGCTGGCCGGCTGTGTCATGCGAGCCAGAGTGAAGCGACGCCCGCTGGCTTTGGTAGTTATACAGGATGAGCGAGTCCTCCGCATCGATCCACAGGTCGGGGATGAACGGCACGACCCCGAGCACCGGCTTGCCGGTGTATTGTTCAAACCAGTCCAGCCCCGGCTGCAGCAACGTGACGTCGCCGCGAAACCGGTTGATGATCACGCCGATGACGCGCTCCCGATCCTCGGGTTCGAGCAGCTGCAAAGTGCCGACCAGCGAGGCGAACACGCCGCCGCGCTCGATGTCCGCCACCAGAATGACGGGGGCGTTGGTCAGGCGCGCGACCCGCATGTTGACCAGCTCGCGGTCGTTCAGGTTGACCTCTGCCGGACTGCCTGCGCCCTCGATCACGATCCGGTCGTAGTCAGCGGAAAGGCGCGCATACGACTCCTCGATAATGCGCAGCCCTTCGTCGTAAAAGTCCGTCCGGTACGCCATCGCCCTCATGTTTCCGTACGGCTCGCCGTTTACCACAATCTGCGATTCAAAGTCCCGCGTCGGCTTGATGAGGATCGGGTTCATGTCCGCCGTGGCGAGCACACCCGCCGCCTCCGCCTGCACGCCCTGGGCGCGCCCGATCTCCTTGCCGTCCAGCGTCACGTACGAATTGAGAGCCATGTTTTGCGATTTGAACGGCGCCGTCCTGTAGCCGTCCTGGGCGAAAATGCGGCAAAAGGCCGTAGCAATGACGCTTTTCCCCGCATCCGAGCTCGTTCCCTGAATCATCAACGGAAGTGCTTTAGGCACGCGCGCACACCTCCATGCAGCGCTCGATCCAGCGGCGCACCACTTGCGGATTCGAGCCGAAATGCAGGTGCGTGTAGCCGGCGACGAGGTTGCCTTGCGCAAAGCCCTCCGGCTTCGTCCCGCGCAATCCTTTCGTTTCATAGGCAGGGGGGAGCTGCGCATCCGTCTGGTAGGTCGAGTAATGAAATTCGTGCCCTTTGGCCGCTTCCTCTGTGCCGAGCAGGAAATTGCCTTCTTTTCCGCGCACCTCGCGATAGCCCAGGGCTGCCAGTTTCTTTTGCATCGTCACTTGGCCCGGGATCATCCCGACCATCGGGTAGCTGTCGCCATTCGTCGTCACGATCGCCTCTGTCAAAAACATGAAGCCGCCGCACTCTGCCAGCGTCGGCAGCCCGCTCTGGATGGCCGTCCGAAACGATTCCAGCACGGCCTGATTTTGCGACAGCTCGGCTGCGAATTCCTCGGGGAAGCCGCCGCCGATGTACAGACCGTCCGCGTCCTTGGGCACCGGCTCCCCTGCCAGCGGCGAAAAGAAGCGCAGCCTGGCGCCGTACGCTTCCAGCAGCTCCAGGTTTTCCGGATAGTAGAAGTGGAACGCCGAGTCCCTCGCTACGGCGATGGTTACGCCCGGTGGTTCGCCAGTCACATCCCCTGCTGTACCGGTCGCGCCCGCAGCAAACAGCACCGGCTCCGCAGGCAGCTTCTCAGCCTGGGCCAGCTTCCAGACGAGCTCCAAGTCGACGGTCTGCTCGATCAAATCCGCCAGCCTGTCAAACAGCGGCGTCAACTCTCCCCGCTCTACCGACGGCACCAGGCCAAGGTGACGCTCCGGAATCTCCACTTCGTCTTCCCGCTTCAGGTAGCCGACGACGGGGATGCCGCACTCCTGCTCGATGGCGGCCTTGACGATTTTATAATGCCCTTCGCTTCCGACTTTGTTCGCGATGACCCCGACGATGCGCACGGCCGGGTTTAGCAGCTGGAAGCCTTTGACGATTGCTGCCGCGCTGCGCGCCATGCTTTGGCAGTTCACCACGAGCAGCACGGGCGAGGCGGTCAGGATGCTGATTTCCGCCGTGCTCCCTGTGTCGCTGGTCGCTTCCTTGCCATCGTACATACCCATGACGCCTTCGATGATGGAAATGTCCGCCCCCATCGAACCACGGACGAAAATTTCCTTCACGGCAGCATGCGAGAGCATGTAGCTGTCCAGATTGCGCGAGGGGCGGCCTGTGACCGCCGTATGGTACGTCGGGTCGATGTAGTCGGGCCCGCATTTGAAGCCTTGTACAATGTGTCCCTTTCGTTTCAGCGCCGCCATCAGCCCGAGAGTGACTGTCGTTTTGCCCGCCCCGCTGCCGGTTCCGGCGATGACGATGCGACGGCTGTCGCTCATGCGTGCTCCTCCCTTCGATACGGCATCAAGCCGACAGAAATGGTCGTATTCCCCGATTTTTTCTTGGTGAGCACCAGTTTGTCCACGCCTGCGTACAGCTTGGCCGCGGGCTCGCTTACTCCGTACGCCCCGGTGTATTTGTAAACGGTCTCCGACGGGTCTTCTATCTGCACCGAATTGAGCTCTTCCGGCGTGTACCAGACGAGCGGCCAGCCGTATTTTTCGCAGACGGCGATCAGTCCCGCCTCGTCCTTTTTCAGGTCGATGGTCGCCAGCGCCTTGACGCTCTTGATGGAAAATTGCAGCTCTTCCAGCGTCTCCTGGATCACCGCTTCGATCTCCTCCGCCGACGTCCCCCGGTTGCAGCCCATGCCGAGCACGATGACTTTGGGGCGGTACAGCACGCCGTTGTCCAGGATCGACTTCTCCTCCCGGGTGAGCAGCCGGTGCGTCACGACCAGCGCCGCCTGTGGCTCGTCAGCCTGTGCCTCTGCGATCGTCCCGTACTCGCGAATCGACGGCGGCATCGGTGTGTCGTGCATCCACCAGTCGCGCTCTCCGGACTCGTTGACGACGGCGACATGCTCCTCGTTGACGACGGAGGCGCTGACCGGCGTGAGCTTTTCTGCCGATTCCCACTCCCAGCCGAAGCGGCGTCCGAACAAATCGACCGGAATCGTCTTCTGCACGTCAGAGGCCGTAGTGATGATCGGACGCGCGCCCATGACAGCCGCGACCTCGCGCGACAGCTCGTTCGCCCCGCCGAGGTGTCCGGACAGCACGCTGATGACGTTTTCCCCGCGGTCATCAATGACGACAACGGCCGGATCTTTCTTTTTGTCCTCTAGGAGCGGTGCGATCATGCGCACGACCGCCCCCAGCGAAATGATGATGACCAGCCCTTTGTAGGCGGGCCAGAGGGCGGGAAAGAGCATCCGCACGCTGTTTGCGAAAAGCTGGATACCGCGCGCCTCTTCATCGCCGCGCGCAAACTTGCTCATGTAGTACAGGTCCGTGCCGGGGAACTTTTGGGCCAGGTCGCGGGCCATCTCCACGCCGTGCTTGGTGATGGCGACGATGGCGTAGTCTCCGCGCTTTTGGATTGCCGGGATTTCTCCCTCGATCAGTTCGATGACCATCAGTCTTTCACACCTTTTCTGTACCCGTGTGTGAAGGTTTTGTCATACAGTCTGGAGCGGTACTGCTCGTTTTTCTCGTGGATGTTCGGGTCGAGCGCCCAGCCCGCCAAAATCATCGCATGCTTGCGGATTCCGTTTTTGCCCATGTCTTCGTCGAGGTTTTTCAGCGTCGTGCGCAAAATGAACTGGTCCGGCCAGCTCGCCCGCTGCACGACCGCAACCGGCGTATCCTCGCTCCAGCCTGCCTCGATCAGCTCGCGCACCACTTTTTTCGTGAGGGTCGCGCTCAAATACAAGGCCAAGGTACAGTGATGCTCCGCCAGCGCCCGCAGCTTTTCCCGCTCCGGCACCGGCGTGCGCCCTTCTGCCCGGGTTAAAATCAAGGTCTGAGTCAGCTCGGGAATCGTCATCTCCGCCCCGACTGCCGCCGCCGCCGCGAAAACCGAGCTCACGCCGGGGACGATCTCCACTTCGACGCCTGCCGCTTTCAACAGAGCCATCTGCTCCATGATTGCCCCGTAGACGGACGGATCGCCTGTCTGCAGACGCACGACGGTCTTCCCTTGGCGGACGCGGTCTACCATCAGCTCGACCATTTCTTCCAATACCATGCCAGAGCTGTGCAGCACCTCCGCATCCGGATTGCCCAAAGCGACCAGCTCCTCGTTGACGAGCGAGTCCGTATAGACAATCACGTCTGCCGCCTGCAGCAGCTTCAGGCCTTTGACCGTAATCAGGTCGGGATCGCCCGGGCCTGCGCCCACGATGTACAGTTTCATGATTTTTTCACCACCATCAAGGTAAGATAGCCAAGCTCCGCGCGCTTCAGCTCCCTCACATCCGTCCAGACCATTTCCTCCGCAGAGGTCACTTTCGTCGCGACCGCCGCTTTGTCTGCGAGGTTCATTTCTTTCAAAAGGCCGATGATCATCGGCAAAACTTTCGCCACTTTCAGGAACACGACGCAATCATGTGCCTCGATCGCCCGGCGCATCGCTTCCCGATCCTCTGTCGCCGGGATGATCCCGATCTGCTCGTCGCCGTCAGCGAGCGGCAGGTTGAACCGCGAAGCCGCGCCGAGAAAAGACGAGACCCCGGGAACGGTGACGATCGGCACTTCCGGGTGCTTCTCCTGCATCAGCCGCATCATATGGATAAACGTGCTGTAAAACATCGGGTCGCCCTCGGTGACGAACGCCACGTCCTTGCCTTCTGAAAGGCGCTCCCAGACCAGCTCCACGGTGTTGTTCCATTCCCGCTCCAATATTTCCGGGTCCCGCGTCATCGGAAAGACGAGTCCGAGCATTTCTTTGCCCGCATCAGGCTTCACGTACAGCTCCGCGATCTGATGCGCGTAGCTTTTGCTGCCTATCCGCTTTTTCGGGTAGGCGATGACGGGCGATTGCTGGAGCAGGCGAAAGGCCTTTACGGTAATCAACTCAGGATCGCCGGGACCTACTCCCAGTCCGTACAAGGTTCCGATCGTAGTCACTTGCTGCTTCCCCCTTCTTCCACGGCCGCTTTGGCCCATGCGGTGATGATGTAGATCGGATTTAGCGCTTCAAAACGGGTCAGCGACAAAATCGGCTTGCTGCGCGACAGCTGCGCCAGCGTGACAGACGTCTCGAAGCCTTCGGCGGCAAGCGCCTGCGTCGCTTCGTACAGCGTCTCGATGGTGGCGGCGTTCACGACGATCCGGCCACCGGGGCGCAAACGGGTGCAGCAGATGTGCAGCAGCTCGCGAAGCTCGCCCCCGCTCCCTCCGATGAATACCGCATCCGGGTCGGGAAACTGCTCCAGACCTTGCGGCGCCCGGCCGTGCACGACAGTCAGATCCGTGCGAAACTTGGCCATATTTTGCTGGCAGTTTTCCAGGTCGTCCGCGTTTTTCTCCACCCCGTACACTTCGCCTTCCCGGGCGATCCGCGCCGCTTCGATGGCAACCGAGCCGGTGCAGGTACCGATGTCCCAGACGATGCTTTTCGCATGCAGCTGCAGCTGGGCCAGGCTCAAAATACGCACTTCTTTTTTCGTGATCAGGCCTTTGTCCGGCTTGCGCTGGGAGAACTCCTCGTCCGGGATGCCAAACGGCCAAGCCGGGCTCTCGCGGCGCTTTTTCAGGATGACGACGTTCAGATCCGAAAAGACCCCGTCCGCCATCTCCTGCAGCGAATACCAGCCTGTCTTCTCCTCCGCGCTGCCCAGATTTTCCGCCACGAAGGCGTCGTACTCCGTCATTTTGAACGAAAGCAAATAGTTTGCGATCGCGGCAGGGCTGTTTTCGGCGTCCGTCAAGAGCGCGACCTTTTCCTTGCCGTCGATTCGCTGCGCAAGGCCCTTGATGCTGCGGCCGTGTACGCTGTAGAGCGCCGCGTCCTGCCACGCCTCGCCCATCCTCGCAAAGGCGAGCTGGATGGAGCTCAGGTGCGGGTAAACTTCCACGTTCAGCTTGCGGGCGAGCAGGCCGCCGATGCCGTAAAAGAGCGGGTCTCCCGACGCGAGGATGACCGTCCTTCTCGTCTCGGCACGCAGCTCTTCCACCACGGCGGAAAGCCCGCCTTTCAGCACGCGCTTCTCACCTTTGTAATCCGGAAAAAAGGCCAGATGCCGCTCGCCGCCCACCAGCAGCTCGCTTTCTTCTATCCACGAACGGTACAACGGCAACAGGCTTTGCTGGCCGTCATCCCCGATTCCGATCACTTTCATCTGTGTCATCGATCGTCACCCTTCCCAACAGGGCCCCTTTCATCGTAATGATCATCGTCTCGATCTCCATGCCCCCGCCCACTTCCTGCAAGGCTGCGCGGCAGCAGCTCTCGCACAGCTTGGCAAAAAAGGCGGGCGTGTCTGCCATCAAATCGCCTACCTGCGCGGCTGTATTGGCTTCCCTGACCTGCGCGACCCGTTCGTCTGCCGCCCCGGCCTGCTCCGCCAATCCCGCGAGGAAGCCAAAGTCCACGGGAGCGCTTTTGGAATGCACCATCATGACGCCCTGCGCGACCTTGGAAAACTTGCCCATCATCCCGACGAGCGTCACCTTTTTCATCTGCTTGCGCTTGCACTGTTGCAAGGAAAAGCCGACGAAATCGCCCATCTCCACGAAGGCTTCCTCGGACAGCTGCGGATACATCTCCATGCCGAACAATTCGCTCTTGCCCCCGGTGGACAGGACGATGTGCTCGCATCCTGCTTGCTTGGCGACGTTGACCGCCTGCGCCACGCTCGCCTTGTAGGCAGCAGTAGAAAACGGCACCACAACTCCGCGCGTCCCCAGAATGGAGATGCCGCCGAGTATGCCGAGTCTTCCGTTCAATGTTTTTTTCGCGATTTCCTCGCCTGCCGGGACCGAGATCACGATCTTGATGCCGCGTTTGATCTCGTACTGGTCGAGCACGGCCTGGGCCGCTTCCCGGATCATTTTGCGCGGGACGGGATTGATCGCCGCCTCGCCGATGGGCACAGGCAGGCCCGGCTTGGTCACACGGCCTACGCCGACTCCGCCGTCCAGCACGATGCCCGGCTCATCCCGCCATTCCACCGTGCTCACGATCAAGGCGCCGTGCGTCGCATCCGGGTCGTCGCCGCCGTCCTTGATCGTTGCGGTCGTCGCCTGTTTCTCATTGAATTCGCAGCTCTCCAGCTGAAACGTCACCTCATCGCCGATTGGCAGGCGAATCGTCACTTCCCGCTGCGGCTCCTGGGTGATCAGCGCGAGCAAAGCAGCCTTCGTCGCCGCCGTTGCGCAGGAACCGGTTGTATAGCCGTGGCGGAGGGGTTTCGCTTCTTTTTCGTCTGCTTTCGCCGCCATCGGTTATCCCAGCTTTTCCGCCATGATGGAGATCGCGTTCAGAGCCGCCACCGTCACCGTACTGCCGCCCTTGCGCCCGATGTTGGTGATAAACGGAACGTCCAGCTTGGCCAGTTCTTCCTTGGACTCCGCCGCTGACACGAAGCCGACCGGCATTCCGATGATAAGACCCGGCTTCGCTTCGCCTTCCTTGACGAGGCGGATCAGCTCGAGCAGGGCTGTCGGCGCGTTACCGATGCAGTAAATGCCGCCTTCTGCTTCCTTGACCGCCTTGCGCATGGAGATGATGGCGCGGGTCGTATTCAGCCGCTTCGCCTCTTCCATGACGTCGCGGTCGGAGATGTACACCTTTACTTCTCCGCCGTATTTTTCGATCCGGTTTTTGCTGATGCCGACCTGCACCATCTGCACGTCCGCCACGACTTTTTTGCCGCTTCGGATCGCCGCGATCCCCGCTGCGATCGCATCCTTGTGGAATACCAGGCTGCGGCCCAGCTCAAAGTCCGCCGAAGCGTGGATGACGCGCTGCACGACCGGGAACTGTTCCGGGGTAAACGGGTGCTCGCCCAACTCGTCGGCGATGATCTGAAAGCTCATGTCCTCGATTTCTTGCGGTTGCACCGTCATCGGTTTGAATTCGGTACGGAAGTCCATATTCAGTTTCCTCCTTGGCTCAATTGGTTCAGCACGCTGTCGTAATCGGAAAACTTGGTGCCGTAATCGATCTGCGGACGGCCGATGACGATCGTCTCGATGCCCATTTCCAGGGCGGCCTCCACTTTTTCGTCAAACGCGCCGACCTTGCCGCTCTCCTTGGTAATCATCAGCGTCACGCCGTAATGGGCGTAGAGCGCCTTGTTCAGCTCCTTGGAAAACGGCCCTTGCATCGCTACGATGTTTTTTTGCTCCAGTCCGAGCTCTTCGCACTTTTGCATGTTGTCGAGGCGCGGCAGCATGCGCGCGACGAGCGTTGTATCTGGAAGACCAAGGAGACGGTCAGTGAAAATTTTCAGCGTCTTGCTCCCCGTCGTCAGCATGATCACGCCGCGTTTGTCAGCCGCCAGCTCTGCCGCCTGCACGTAGTCGTCCACGACGATCAGCTTGTCACTGCCAGGCGCAGCAATGCTTTCGCGCTCGTAGCGGATGTAAGGAACACCTGCCGCCTTGCTGGCTGCCATCGCGTTTTTCGAGGCTTCCTCTGCGAACGGATGGCTGGCATCCACCACCGTTGTAACCCCTTTGTCTGCGATCAGCTGCCGAATGTCGTCTGCCGTCAGCCGGCCGACCTGTACGGGAACACCCGCTTCCTCCATGCTTTTGGCGGCGCTGTCCGTGACGACCGTTGTCAAAAGCTCGTAGCCTGCCCGCTGGATCAATAGCGCCAGCTCCCGGGCGTCGCTCGTTCCTGCCAATACGAGAATCATCTGGCGTCCCTCCTACCTGGTCACGTGGTCGTGTTTGCGATCATGGTCGTGGCTGTGATCGTGTCCGTGGCTGTGGTCGTGACTGTGATCGTGGTTATGATCATGACTGTGATGATGGTGATGGTGGTGCCCATGTCCGTGCCCATCGTCGTGGTGGTGATGATGGTGGTGGTCGATGTGCTCCATCGCCGCCAGCCTGTACTGACACGTGTCGCAATTGAGCTTGACTTCGCCGTGCAAGGCTTCCTCCACGCGGTCCTTCAGCACGTCCTTGAGCAGCGGGTGGAACCCGAAATATTCAGCCATCGTGAACTGTGCCTCGGGATACTTCGCCCGGAACTGCTCCAGCTGGTCGCTCATCCGCTTGATCAGCACGCCGGTGAACAGGAAATACGGCAGCACCACGACGTGGCGGGCGCCGAGCTTCAGGCAGCGCTCGATCCCTTCTTCATACAGCGGGTAGGTAACACCCATGAAAGCCGTCTCGACCCACTTTGCCTTGAAACGCTCCCAGAACAGGCGGGACATTTTGTAAATATCGCTGTTGGCGTCCGCATCGCTGCTGCCCCGACCGATGACCAGCACAGCCAGATCGTCATGCGCTTCGCCGGACGTAAACCCCGCCTCGTTCATCCGCGTCGTCAGGATGTTGATGACCTCGTCGTGAATGCCGATCGGGCGGCCATAGATGAACTGCACGTGCGGGTGCAGCTCCCTCGCCTCGTCAATCGCCGCCGGGATGTGGATTTTCGCATGTCCCGCCGAGAACAGGATAATCGGAATGACAGCTACCCGTGTCGCCCCCCGCTTTACGCACGTATTCAGTCCTTGCAGCATGTCGGGGCGCTCGAACTCGAGAAAGCACGTCTCGATGATCGGCACGTCCAGCTCCGGTTCGAGCATCGCCACAAACTGCCTGATTTCTTCATTCCCGTCCGGGTCCTTGCTGCCGTGGCCGACGAAAAGTACCGCGTCCATTGAATCTCCTCCTTGAGTGGTTGCTGTTGTCAAGGCTTTGCACGGCGCACCGGCCAGCCCTGCTCCATCCGTTCGCACGAGCTGCCGTGCGCTAGTCTCCGCACGCCGCGCTCTCGATCTCTGCCTTCGCCGGCTCCCGCCATGCGTAGCCTTCCAGCTCGCCGACCCGCTGGAAAAACTTGTGGAAGCGTTCATTGGGAAACGCCTCCTGCTTGAACCGCGTCACGATGCGCTCGACCAGGGGCACGATCTCTTCCTTCGGGATGCCTTCCGCGACCGGGATGCCTGCATGCGCGTTGCGTCCCACCGTTTTCGCTCCCAGGAACAGGTCGAACTTCCCTTTGCGAAACACGATGCCGATATCTTCCTTGACTGCCCCGTAGCAAGCCATGCCGCAGCCGTTGAAGCCGATTTTCAGTTCCTTGGGCATTTCCTTGCCGCCGAGCTTCTGGTACAGCTCCTCCGCGTACGGAATGCCGTCCTTTTTCTCGCCGTCGCAAAAATCGCAGGCCTTGACCTGTACAACATCTCCGATCGGGGAGAGGATAAGTCCGAGCTGGCGCAGCCGAGCCGTGATGCCCTCCGGATTGGCCGTCGGCACACGCAGGATGATCTGATGGTGCGGCGTGTATTCCAGCTCGCCTTTTTCCCCCGCAGCCTCGGCGAGAGCGAGCATTTGCTGCGGCGTAATCTTCTTGTTGGCGACGCCCGGACTGACCGCGCACTCGAAAATCATTTCCGGCGCGAAGGAAGCGGCCGTGCGCGCGCCGATTGAGGCGGCAGGCTGCGTCTCGATTCCCTTGGCCTCGTTGGCAATGGCCAAGGCCTGCATCGCCCAGTCGAGCGGCGACCGCTCCGCCTGTCTTGCGGGCGGCGCTTCGAGGACAGCCGTCGCGGCTTGGGCGGCAGCGGCACCGGTATCATGCGTTGCTGCCCTGGTGTCAAGCGACAGCGAGCCGTCCAGATGGTCTGCGCGACGGGACGGAGCTGCGGCGATCGAGCCCGCCCCTTCCTTCTGCCCCTCGCTTGCCGCCTCCAGCGACCACGGCTCATTTTCCACGCGCAGGCGCTGATGCGGCTTGAGCGGCTGCTCATCTGCCGTCAAGGTGTACTTGCGCTGGTAGCCGCGCGGCGTGATCATTTTGCCGTCGTAGACAAAAGTAGACGAATTGCCGACGATCACCGTCGTCAGCATGCCGATGTCGTGCTCGAGCATCTGCGCCAATGTCGTGACGACGACGTGCTCCCGCTCGCGGAAAGCGCTTTTCACGATCCCGACCGGCGTATCCGGCGAGCGGTATTGCAAGAGAATGAGCTGCGCCTCCACGATCTGGCGCGTGCGGCGTCCGCTGCGCGGGTTGTACAGAGCGATGACGAAGTCCGCCATCGCTGCTGCATCGATCCGTCTGGCGATCAGCTCCCACGGCGTCAGGTGGTCGCTCAAGCTGATCGTGCAAGCATCGTGCATGATCGGCGCACCAAGGAGCGCACCACAGGAGTTGATTGCAGAAATGCCCGGCACGATCTCGACCGGAACGCCTGTCGCCTCCGTCCAGCCCTTTTCCACCAGCACCTCGTAGACAAGTCCGGCCATGCCGTACACACCTGCGTCGCCGCTGGAGATCACGGCTACCTTTTTCCCTTCCTCCTCGGCCTGGCGCACGGCTTCCCGCGCGCGCGACACTTCCTCTGTCATCCCCGTGCTGACGATTTCCTGATCGGTCAACAGCTCGCGGATCAGATCCACGTAGGTCGAGTAGCCAATGATGACATCGCTCTCCTGAATCGCTTCCCGCGCCCGTTTGGTGATGTGCTCGAAACTTCCCGGGCCAAACCCGATCACAAACAACTTGCCGCTCATACGGCCCCTCCTCTCCACTGGCAAGTGCTCCCCTGTGCCAGTGTCCCTATTTCAACAGACTCCCCGCCGCCTTAGCGAAGCAGGCTGACAATCGCCAGACAAGCGACGAGACATAAAAGCGAGACCGCGTACATCAGCCGCACCGTCGAGCGGATGTCGCCCGCGTGCAGCGGCCTGCGCGCATCGCCCATTCTGGCGCGATCCGACGGAACTCCTTGGTAAAAATTGAGACCGCCGAGCTGCACACCGAGCGCTCCCGCCACTGCCGCTTCCGGCAAGCCGCTGTTCGGACTCGGATGCAAATGCGCGTCCCGGCGAATGATCTTCCAGCACTGCCGCCAGTCCAACCGCTGCAGCAAGCTGGCGACGACGAGTAGCAGCGCGGTAAGGCGGGCAGGAATGTAGTTCAACACGTCGTCGAAGCGGGCGGACGCCCAGCCCAGATTGGCGTATTTCGCGTTTTTGTAGCCAACCATCGAGTCCAGCGTGTTGGCGGCACGATACGCCATCGCCAGAGGCGCCCCGCCGATCGCCGCGTAGATGAGCGGCGAGACGATCGCGTCCACGATGTTTTCCGCCACCGTCTCTACCGCTCCCCGGCAAATTTCCGATTCGTCCAAATGTTCCGTATCCCGGCCCACGACCATGGACAGGGAGCGTCTCGCCTCTGACAAATCGCCTTTTGTCAGAGGCCCGGCGATCTGCAGGCCCGCATCTGCCAGGCCTTTCGTCGCAATCGTCGTAGAAATCAGCCAGGCGCTCACCAGCCAGGCGAGCACGGGATGCACCCGTGCAGCCGCCCACACAATCAGCCAGACAACCGCGTAGCTCCCCGTGACGATCAGGAGCGGAAACAGGAGACCCGCCATTTTCAAATGCTCCTCGCGCTTGAACACGCCGCGGATGACCCGCTCCAGCCGGGAAATCCACCAGCCGATGATGACGACGGGATGGGGCAGGCTGCGAGGGTCACCCACCACCCGGTCAATCAGGTAGGCTGCCGTCAGTATCATTGCCTCTATCATCGTGCTCCTCCATCATGGTCTTCACTTCCGCAGATGGCACTGTCCAGCGCTGGCCGTCCCATTCCACGAGCAGCGCCTCGCCGGGCAAAAGGCCGGCTGTCTGCCAGTAGCGCTCCGGGTCTTGCGCAAGCCACGCTGCCTGGAACCAGCGGATGACCCCGCCGTGCGTGACGACAGCGATCAGTTCGGGAAAAGCCTCGTCTACGGCGCCGCATCCCAACCGAGCAGCGCCATGCCTGTTCCGTAGCGCAGTCAGCTCCGCCAGCACGCCCCGCAGCCACGAACCGACCCGTTCGCCCAGCTGCCGCAGGCTCTCGCCGTTTGGCGGAGCGCAGTCGAGCGGATCGTCGTACCAGCGGGCAGCCCGCTTCGCATCGTGCGCCATCAATTGTTCGTATGTAAAAAGCTCCCAGTCGCCAAAAGACAGCTCGCGCAGGGCCGACACCGTCGCAATTTGGACGCCCCACGCCTGCGCCAGCGGCTGGGCCGTCTGCACGCATCGGCACAGGTCGCTGGAGTAAATCCGCACAGCCCCATCCTTCGCAGATGCCCACCGTTTCGCCAGTTCCTTTGCTGCAAACTGCCCCCGCTCGTTCAAAGGTACGTCGCTGTGTCCCACATACCGCTTCTGCCGGTTCATATCCGTCTCGCCGTGGCGAATCCAAAGCCACTTCATCCCCACCAGCTCCCTGCCAGGACGAGCAGCATAACCGCCTCGCCGCTCTCGATGACCGCGCCATAGCAGTCGCCGTTCAAGCCGCCCAGCTTGCCTGCAATCGTGCGCGAAAACCAGAGGGCAAACAGCAGCGATACCCCAATCGCCGTCACGGCTGCCCAACCGCCGAGCAGCCAGCCCGCAGCCGTCAGCACGATGTAGCCCAGCCAGATGGAAGCAGGGGACAGCCCTTCGCGAATGCCCTTGCCGATGCCTTTTTCCGCCGACAAATACGGCCAGAACCAGATGGACAATAAGACATGCGTGCGGGCCGCAAACGGGGCGAGCAGCAGCAGCGTCCATTCCGCGCGGGACAACTCCGCCAGCGCTGCCGCTTTGAGCAGCAGCAGCAGCACCGCCGCCAGGACGCCCATCGCGCCGACCCGGCTGTCTTTCATGATTTGCAGCACTTGCTCGCGCGGTCGGCTGCTGCCCAGCCCATCGGCCAGATCCATCCAGCCGTCCAGATGCAGTCCACCCGTGGTGTACACCCACGCCGCGAGCGTCAATACGGCGGCTACCAGCGGCCCAAACAGCCAGAGCGCCGCCTGATGTACGCCGCACAGCACCAGCCCGATCACGATCCCGACAACCGGATACGCATTGACACTCTGTTTCCACGCCTTCTCGGAGGGCGTAAGCCACGGAACCGGAATTCTCGTAAAAAATGCAATGGCATGCCACAGCGCGTTCATCCTTTGATCCTCCACGGAATGCCCGCCATGACCGCGTAGACCGTCTCGGCTTGCCGCGCCGCCAGCTGGTTGACATCCCCCAGCACGTCAGCGAACCAGCGGCCCAGCCGGTTCATTGCCACGCCGCCGAGACCGACCTCGCTGGTCACGGCGATAACCGTCTGGCTCTCGCCGCGCTTCGCCACAGCAGCGAGCCACTCCTTTGCCTCGCGCAGCACGTCCCGCGAGATCGCTTCGCTGCGCCACTGCTCCTCGGGCACGCTCATCAGCCGATTGCTCACCCATGTCGACAGACAATCGACGAGCACGACTTCATAGTTCGCGGACGCTTCCAGCGATTCCGCCAGCCGCCCGCCCGCTTCCAGGCAGCCCCAGCTTGCAGGCCTGCGAGCTTTGTGCCGAGCGATGCGCAGAGACATTTCTTCATCCCACGCTTCTCCCGTAGCCACGTAGATCACCGATTCGCTCGTCCGCTCCGCCAGCTCTTCCGCGAAGCGGCTCTTGCCGGAACGGACACCTCCCGTCACCAGAATGACACTCACTCGGCCCACCTCCCCTCGCGCCAGACGTCACGCAAGGCCGCCGTCAGCCGCTCGTTGTCTGAGCGTCCGCGCACCGCGATCCGCACATCATGGACAGTCAGCCCCGGATACATGGCGCAGCTCCGGACGAGGATGCCTTTTTTGCCAAGCATCGCCTGCAGCTGTTCTGCTGTCCTGTCCGCCGGCGTGCGCAGCAGCAAGAAGTTCGCCTCGCCCGGCCACACCCGCCAGCCCAGCTCGCTGCGAATAAATCCGGCGAGGTATTCCCGCTCGCGAGCGATCAGCGCCCGCGTCTGCCGCTCATACGCCTGCTCCGCGAGGCACAGCTCTCCTGCCCGCAGCGCCAGCGCATTGACGCTCCAGCTCACCTGTTTGGCGCGCATCCGCCCGATCACCTCGGGCTGGGCGATGGCATAGCCGAGCCGCAACCCGGGAATGGCGTACATCTTGGTCATCGAGCGCATGAGAATGACGCGGGGATAGCGCTCCAGATTGCTCGCCAGCGTAAACTGCCGCTCCTCCTGCACGAAGTCGAGAAAGGCTTCGTCCACGACCAGCCACGTCTTCGTCTCTTGCGCCCAGTCCGCCATTTGCCGCAGCTCCTGCGGCGTGTACAGAATGCCTGTCGGATTGTTCGGCGAGCCGACGAAGACGAGATCGCTCGCTTCAAACAGACGGTACAGCTCATCTGTGTCCGGCTTGAAGCCCAGCTCCTCCCGACCGCAGCAGCCGATGACCTGGGCGCCGAACTGCCGGGCCAGCTGGGCGTATTCGGAAAAGCACGGGTACACCACGCCGACCGTCTGCGGCGCGAGGCCGAGAATCGCCAGCGCCATCGCCTCCGCCGCCCCGTTCGCGGGCAAAAGCCACGCTTCCGGCAATTCCAGACGTGCGGCCAAAGCCTGACGGAACTGCCGATGACCGGGGTCCGGGTATCGCGTGACCTCCGCCAGCGAGGCGAGCAGCATTTCCCGGACGCTTGGCGGCAGCCCGAGCGGATTGATGTTCGCGCTGTAGTCGAGAAAGTCGCCCGGGGCCACGCCGAACCGCTGCGCCGCCGTCCACAGGTCGCCGCCATGCCCGTACGTCTCCAGCACGCCCATCAAAATTCGACCCCCAGCACGGCGGGAATGCCTTCGTCGTAGTAGTGCTTGATTGGCTTCATCTCCGTCACCAGGTCCGCCATCTCGATGATTTCCTGGCGCGCGCTGCGTCCCGTGATGACGAGATGGATATGCTTCGGCCGGCTTTTGATCGTCTCCAGCACATCCGCGAGCGGCAGCACGTCGTCAATGGGAAAGCTGTCGATGGCCAAAGCGTTGTTCAGTTCGTCGAAAATGACGACATCGTAGGCGCCGCCGAGCAGCCGCTCCTTCGCGTACCTCCACGCCTCCTGCAAGGCTGCGCGATGCTCCTCGGGCGTCTTCGTCCACGTAAAGCCGCTCCCTTTCTGCACGATCTCGATTCCGATCTTGTCAAAGACGATCTTCTCCCCGTACGTCCGCTCCGGCGACTTGATGAACTGCACCACCAACACCTTTTTGCCCCGCCCGGTCGCGCGAACCGCCAGCCCGAGCGCTGCCGTCGTCTTTCCTTTACCGTCGCCTGTATACACCAACAGCAGTCCGCGTTTTGCCTCTTGTTTTGTCATTGGGAATCCTCCAAAAAAGTTGATGGGACTGCTTCATGCAAATAAAAACGCCTTGTTCTCCTTCTTTTACGAAAAAAGGAAAGCAAAGCGCGGATGGCAGCATGCAACAATCCTCACCTCTTCCTTTGACCCGAAGGAAATCAGTGCACACACAAAACAGGCAGGTCTCCTGGCTCGAGCGTCATCACCCTTCTTCTCCTTCCCGCTCCCGATTGGGCAGTGGATGGCTTGCGCCGTGAAGATGGGCTCCTCTCATACAGTGGCGGGACCGCGTTGGCTTTTCACCAAACTTCCCTTTTAACCTTGCCTTCCGCAAACGACATTCACAGAAGCAAGGACCTGTTTGTACGATACATATTCATCTGTCGCGTCCGTCTATGACAGGCACTTGTTTTAATAATAGCAAATGACGGTCGGGATTCAAGCAAAAGCTGGGGAAAAGGTGCTTGCCGTCTGGGCGGCTACTGCTGCTTTTACGAACAGAATGCCGATTACGAGTGCCCCGCGAGCGGTCCACAGCTTGCAGCGGCGCTCGTATGGCGCGTCTGCTCTCTCCTTCTGGCAAGCAATATACTTCTTGCAGAAAATTAACTATAATTTCAGTTAACGAAAAACTGGTTTGCCGCTGCCATTTTCTGAAGTCAAACCTGGCAAAATCAGCAAGGAAGTGAACCCGATGAACATTCCACCGATTCCGGCAAATCTCGACGACCAAACCGCCTGCCCCCCTCCTGCCAGCGAATGCGGCGAGCCGATGGTCCCGCTCACGGGTTACAGTCCCCGGATCGCCATCTATCCCGCCTACTACCACCTCGGCTACAAGGGTGCACAGCCGGAAGTCTACTTGCGCAAAGGAGCCGCAGAAAGACTGGCGCTCGCTGCCGGACTGCTGCCGGCAGGCTATCAGCTGGTCGTGCTGGACGGCTGGCGGTCGCACGAGGTCCAGTCCTCACTGTACGAGGGCTTTCGCCAATCCTTGATCGCGCAAGGCTGGACGGACGAAGAAGCCATCGTGGAAGAACTGCGCAAATTCGTCGCCAAGCCTTCGACTGATCTGGAAAAACCGTCCCCCCATCTCTCCGGAGGAGCCGTCGATCTGACCATCACCGGACCGGACGGCTGGCTTGCGATGGGGACCGATTTTGACGATTTCAGCGAGTTGGCCGAGACCCGCCACTTTGAAACCATCGCAGCGCCGACGGAAAAAGAAAGGGAAATCCGCGACAACCGCCGCCTGCTCTATCACGTGATGACCCAGGCCGGATTCACCAACTACGCGCAGGAATGGTGGCACTACGAATACGGCACCCGCTCCTGGGCGTGCCAGACAAAGCAGCAGCCCTTCTACGGCGGCATCTTGTCCCTGCCGGAAAGTATGGAATAGCTTTACGCCTTCTCATGTTTGATCCGCGCGTCCAGCACGAAGTTGCCAAATGGCAGCAGCGACGCGATAAACGCGCCTGCGACTTTCCAAACCGACCATCTGTTTGTCATCGTCACATGAGCCAGGGCGAGCACATAGAGCACGAAAAGCAGTCCATGCAGCGAGCCGGCAATTTTTACCGCAGCGGGCATGTGCAAAAAATACTTGAGCGGCATGGCAATCCCAAGCAGCACCAAATACGAAATGCCTTCCATAATACCGATTACACGAAATCGTCCGAGAGCTGAATGTAACATAATCAGATACCTTCCTTAGAACATGTAATTACCATCATTATAAATAAATAACGATCAAAAGTATGGTCATCGTCCAATGTTCACCATTCAGTCAAAATTAGCGCGATCGAGCAGCTTCCTCCAAAGAGTTCCCGTTTGACTGCTGCTTAGCAAAAAATGCTCCTGTTTTTGCTTCAGGAGCATTTTGTCGCTTTCGTATCGCTGCTCTTCTCTTTTCTCATCATGGAAACAACTGTAGTGCCAGTCGTCGATCATTCTCCGGCGCGACACACAACCTTCCCGTTACACAGACCTCACCCGGTTTCGTCCTGCCCGTTTCAGGATGAACCGTCTGTCGATCACAAATGCAACCAGCAAGGCTGCCACTATGGTCAGAAGCAGATTGCCGAACGATTCAAAGGAAAACGGAGCGCCTTTGAAAGCCAGATGGTCGGGACGGTATTCCAGCCGTTTCAGGCCGTAGTTTGCGGTCAACATGTCTTCCTGCTTGGCCAGGTCTGTCAGCGGAGCATCGAACATGAAGCCGTTGGGATCTTCATGCGTGTACTCGGGCTGTACCCCGGTCCCTTTTTCCTTCCACAAGGCGACCTCCCTCGCTGCCAACGCTTTTGCCTCTGTTCCCGTCACGAACAAGCGATCCAGTTTGGGGGCATTTTCGATGCTGAATCGGGGAATGACGTACAGATGATACTTGGTCTCGACCGGGCGCACAGCATCAGAAATCGTATGCACATTCGTCGTGCCGGAAGCGGAATACGTATCGAAAATCGAGATCAGCTCCCCGTCGTCCATCCCGTCATACAGCAACACGCCCGTCTGCGTTTTGTTCCATTGAAAAGCGAGATTCATGTAATACACCGCTTCGGTTCGGTCGATTCGGTACGGCGCCACCTTCGGATTTTTGACGAATCGGTAGGTCGGATAATGCAATTCCTGCGCGATCTTTTCCGCCATCGGCTCGCCCAGCTTTTGCGAAATGACGTAGAGGACGGCATCGATTCCGGAAGTGAGCCCCGCCGATGCTACATACTTCCCGTCTTGCACATAGCGCCGGTCCGGTATCCAGTTGGTGTCCGGGTAACTTTTTTTCGCTTGCTCAAACACTTGCCAGTGCACCGAAGAAAACTTTCCTTTCAGCAAACCCGCATCGGCCACGTTCGTCGACCCTGCGCAAATGCTGAGGATTTCGGTCTCGGCATGCTTTTGCAGCCACTCGCGGACAGGTCTGTACTTTTCTTCGTCCACCATCGGCATGAACGGGACGACGATCAGATCGGGACTTCCTCCCAGCTTCCGGTCCAATTCTTCAAAAGAATAGTGCGGCACAAGATCCAGTCCGCCTGTAAGCGACGTTACCTGTTTGCTCGGAGCAACGGCATACACGTTGTACGCCCCCGTCATTGCAAACATTTCGTACGGAACCATAAAGTCGAATACTTCCGTAGTCGGACTTCCCAATACTACCGCTACCGTCTGCTTGTTGGGCTGATGCTCGGGTACATGCAGGCCATCCAAAGCAGGAACCGGCTGCTTGCGCACAGCAAACCAATAGCCGTTTTGGGAACCGAAAAAGCCTGCTGCAGCGATCCCCCCTACGATGAGCACAAAACTAAGAACATACACAGCAACACGTGCAAACATTCTCCACAAGGTAATCTCCTCCAGTACATTTTCCGGGATTTCCCGTTTCTTGTAACATACTCTACCCTCATTTTATGAACGTAATATGAACGGATTAGAGCTATGCCTGGAAAAAAGCAAAAAATATCTGAAGGCCGGCACTAGGTGGAGCTTTGGCTCTCGGGCAGCGTAACGGTGAACGTGGTCCCTTTGTTCGGAGTGCTGGATACGGTAATTTCGCCGTGATGTAAATCGATGATCTGCCGTGCGATGGATAGCCCCAGCCCGTTTCCTTTTACAGCGCGGTTGCGGGCTTTGTCCGCTTTGTGAAACGGTTTGAAAATATCCGCAAGCTCCTCTTCAGCAATGCCAATCCCGTTATCCGCTACAGATACGAAGACCTGGTCAGCTTCCGCCGCAGCCGTGATTCGGATGAGACCATCTTCTGGCGTGAATTTGATGGCATTGCTCAATAGATTGATCCACACCTGGTCTAGCTGATCCTGATCAGCGTGGATGGTCAAGGGCTGCAGGTCCACATCCAGCGCAATTCGTTTTTCCGACCATAGCGGCTCCAGCGCGATGACGATTCTTCGCAGTTGTTCATCCAGACGATATGCTTCCACCTGCAAGGGCTGCTGTTTTTGCTGCAAATAGGAGAGGCGCAGCAAATTTCGCCCCAGGCGGGACAGCCGCTCGCTTTCCTCTTCGATGATCGTCAAATAGCGCAGCCGGCTCTCCTCGGTCAATTTCTTTTGCTTTAACGCCTTGGTGAATCCGGTGATCGAGGTGAGCGGCGATTGAATCTCATGGGAGACATTGGAAACGAACTCCTGCCTCATCTGATTCAGTTTGGACAACTCGTGCGCCATCTCCTGGAAGCTCTGCGACAGCTGACCAATCTCGTCTTTTCTCTTCGTGGGAAGGTTCTCGAATGTGAAGTTGCCTTTTGCCATTTTCTTGGTCGCATCTGTCAGGCGTAGGATCGGATTTACTACGTGACGGGCCGCAAACAAGATCAGAAAGCTGCCGATGACCAAAATGAGAACGTACACAAGGTGAATGGAGTTCATCAGTTCTTGCTCCACCTGGTTTTCCTGCAAGGTAATAAACAGGGCGTATGGCTGTCCGTTGGCTTGAAACGGGATACCCACCACCGGAATGCGATGCCATACTGCGTCAAACGTGCGGGAAAACTTACCGCCCAGCACTTCCTTGACGCTGTTCGCCTCTACGTCCATCGGTACCGGCTCTGCAAGCAGGGGGCTGCCATCAAGGTTGTACAACTGGACCAGCTTGCCTGAATAGCCGGAATAGTTCTGAATGAACGGCACGAGTTCTGCTGAAGGGGTCTTCTGGTACGCCTGAATGATTCTTTGCCCATCCTTGAGCAATTCATCGTGAATAACGGATTGAATCCGCGATAAAAACAGCCAACCACTAATAAAATAAGCGGCACACAAACTGGCCAGCACAATACCAATAAAGATGAGGACCACACGAACATACAGCGACTTAATTGTCAGCCACCTCCAGTCTATAGCCGAGACCGCGGATCGTCACGATGCGAAAATCCGCTTCGTATTCTGCAAACCGCTCCCGCAGACGCTTGATATGTACATCTACCGTCCGCTCGTCTCCTTCATAGTCCATCCCCCAAATTTGCTCGATCAGTGACTCCCGGGTAAATAACTGTCCGGGGTAGCTCCCCAATTTGTACAGAAGCTCAAACTCTTTCATCGGGAGAGTTACCTTTTTTCCATCCTGAAAAATCACGTGATAGCTTTTGCGGTCAAGGGAAATGCTCCCCAGACGAATCATGCTGGACGCGGCAATCCGGTATCGCTTTAGCAATGCCTTCACCCGCAGCACCAGCTCCACCGGGTCGAACGGCTTCACCAAATAGTCGTCCGTTCCCAGCTTGAAGCCTTTGATCCGGTCCGCCGCCTCCCCTTTTGCCGTGATCATCAGGATCGGCATTTCCCCAAACTCCCGCAGTTGGGCGCACAACTCCCAGCCATCCATTTTGGGCATCAAAATATCCATGATTACCAGATCGACAGCGTGATTTTCCACATATTCCAGCGCCTCCTCTCCATTTGCTTTCTCGATGATGGTAAAACCCTCATCTTCGAGGTACAGTTTCACCAGTTCGCGAATATGAGCATCATCATCGACTACGACAATCCTGGGCACTCGTTTTCCCTCCTTTTTTGCCCGCCGCAAGTTCATAACGGGTCTTGTCGTATTTATCTTCTCGCTGCATAGCCGATTTTCCCTTTTGCTCTCGCAATCATATTTAGAAGAATAGTCAATCGCCACCACCTGAATTTTATTCATAACCGATGGCACAAAAAAACCAGCAACACGGCACAGTGTCACTGGTTTCGCTGTAAATTTCCTCAGTTGGTTTTCAAAACGTCATGATCGACGTAGCGCGCGCCATTCAGCTCGCTGATGACGTTGATCGCCACTTTGGCACCGTCGCCCGCCGTGATGATCGTATGCACGCTCACCCCGGCGCAAGTGCCTGCTGCCCAGATGCCTTCCACATTCGTTTTTCCTTGGGCATCGACGTCCACTACGGTTTTGATGCGCGGCTCTGTCCCGGCCTTTGTGTTGACCCCTGCTTTTTCCGCCAGGTCAACCAGTACGCCAGTCGCCAGAATCACGTGTTTCGTCTGAAAAGAGCCTTTCTCTGCTGTTTCCACCGTCAGGCCTTGTTCGCTTTTCACGATGTTGGTCACTTGATCGGTAACAAGCTCCGCGCCAAATTTTGCTGCCTGCTTTTTGCCGGTTTCAATCATATCCGGACCGGAAATCTCCATAACGCCGTAGTGATTCTCCATCCAGGCGCGCTTAGTCATGCTTTTGTCATTGTCGATCAACAGCGTTTTTTTCCCTGCCTTTGCGGAAAACAGCGCTGCGCTGCCGCCTGCAGGACCTGCTCCAATGATGACGATATCGTACAAGACAAGCTCCCCCTTCCAAAATGTGTTTGACAACATAATTATATACTTTGTAGAGAAAAAGAAAATCTTGAAACTGTCGTTCCTTCAGCAAATTTGCTCCGGATCAGAAAGCTGCCTTGCCGCGCCCCCGTTCCATGCCCCCAAGCGTCCCTTTTGCCTTACCATGCAAAAAGAGGCGCGACACCGGCAGCAAATCGCCAGGTCACGCCTCTCTTTCATTCAAAAGCCTGCTTTTCTTAATACTTATTGAACATCATGATCCAGATGGACCCTGCGATAATGGTGACGACAATCACCAGGCCCAAAATAAGCGTCTGTACGTTGTAGCGCGGCTTTTCTCCTTCACGGATGTGCATGAAGAAGAACAGCTGAACGATGAATTGCAGGACCGCCATCACCAGAATCCAGATCACGGTAGTGGCCTTATCCAGCATGTTGTTCATGACCAGCACCAGCGGAATGATGGTGAGCACAATCGACAGAATAAAGCCGATTACATACGATTTAAGCGATCCGTGATTGTGATGATCTCCATGATTTCCATGTTGTGCCATCCTACATCACCCCCATCAGGTAGACGACTGTGAAGAGGAAGATCCACACAACGTCCAGGAAGTGCCAGTACAGGCTCAGATTGGTCACTTTGCGGCGGGTAACCGGAGTGACGCCGCGGCGTTTCAGCTGAATCATCAGCGCCACCATCCAGAACAAGCCGACCGAAACGTGAAGTCCGTGCGTACCGACAAGTGTAAAGAACGCGGACCAGAATGCACTGGTAGCCATGGTTGCTCCCTCATGCACCAGATGCGTGAACTCATTGATCTCCAAAACAACGAACGCCAAACCGAGTACAGCCGTTACTGCCAGCCAGGAAATCATTTCTTTCACTTTGCCTTTGTTCATCGCCAGAACAGCCAAGCCGCTCGTGAAGCTGCTGGTCAAAAGGATAAAGGTCGAAGCGATGATCCCCGGCAGCTCGAACAATTCTTTTCCTGTCGGTCCGCCCGCGAAGTTGTGCATCAACACCGCAAAAGTGGCAAACAGCGTACCGAACAAGAGACAGTCAGTCACAACGAAAATCCAGAAGCCAAGGACCTTCAGTTGTTCGTGTTCTTCGTGGCCATGTTCATGATCGTGCGCTCCATGAGCGTGGTCGTGTTGAGTCGTCATTAATAAAACCTCCCCAGTGAAGCCTCCGTGCTGCGCACTTCCTCCACCGGTACGTAATAATCCGTATCATATTGGAAGGAACGTACCCACATGCACAGCCCCACGCCGATGAATCCGATAACTGCCATCCACACCCAGTTGAATGTAAGGCCAAATCCGACCAGGAACCAGAAGACAGACATAATAAACGGAATACCCGAGTTTTTCGGCATATGGATTGGCTCCAGATGCACAGGCTCTGCTTTATACGTGCCATTTGCTTTTGCTTGTTTCGTCTCCCACCAGTCATCCGCAGATTTTACGGTAGGAACGACAGCGAAGTTGTAGAACGGCGCTGGCGAAGGAATCGACCATTCCAGCGTGCGTGCATTCCACGGGTCGCCCGTAGTATCGCGCTCGCCGTGCTTGATGCTGTAAGTGATTTGCCATACCTGGAAGATGAAACCGATCCCCATCAGGAATGCCCCGACAGTCGAGATCAGGTTGAGGTCTGCCCAACCGCGATCCCAGCCGTACGTGTAGTAACGACGGGTCATACCCATGAAGCCCAGTGCGTACTGCGGCATGAAGCAAATGTAGAAACCGATGTTCCAGGTCCAGAAAGCCCATTTGCCGAGCTTTTCGTCCAGCTTGAAGCCGAACAGTTTTGGCCACCAGTAGTAAAGACCTGCCAGGTAACCGAACACAACACCACCGATCAGCACCTGGTGGAAGTGGGCAATCAGGAAGTAACTGTTATGGTATTGATAATCGGCAGGAGCGACAGCCAGCATGACGCCGGTCGCACCACCTACGACAAAGCAAGGAATGAACGCAATGGTCCACAGCATAGGCTGTTTGAAGGATATCCGACCACGGAACATGGTAAACAGCCAGTTGAATACCTTCACCCCGGTCGGGATACCGACGACCATTGTGGAAATCGCAAAGAACGCGATAACGCTGGCGGCTGTACCCATTGTGAAGAAATGGTGCGCCCAGGTGAAGAAGGAAACAATCGCAATCGACATCAAGGCAACGACCATGGATTTGTATCCGAAGATCGGTTTCTTCGAGAACGTTGCTACGACTTCCGAGTAAATACCAAACGCTGGCAATACAACGATGTATACCTCTGGGTGACCCCACATCCAGATGAGGTTGAGGTACATCATCGGGTTACCGCCGCCGCCCATTGTAAAGAAGTGGGCACCAGTAAAACGGTCAAGGAACAGCAAAGCAATGGTGATTGTCAAAATCGGGAAAGCGAAAATAATGGTGATACAACTGGACAATACAGACCATGTAAACATTGGCATCTTCATCAGCTTCATGCCAGGTGCACGCATTTTCAAAATGGTGACGATGAAGTTGATCCCTGTTGCCAAAGAACCAATCCCGGAAATCTGAATCCCCCAGATCCAGAAGTTTTGTCCAGGTCCGGGACTAAAATCGTTTTCCGACAGCGGCGGATAGGACAGCCAGCCGGCGTCCGGGGAACCCCCGATGACAAACGACAGGTTGAACAGCAACGCGCCGAACATGAACAGCCAGAAGCTGACGGCGTTCAGGAACGGATAGGCAACGTCGCGCGCCCCGATCTGCAGGGGTACAACCATGTTGAACAGAGCAAACATCATCGGCATCGCCATGAACAAGATCATGATCGTACCGTGAGTCGTAAAGATGGCATTGTAGTGATCTGAATGCAGGAACTCCACGTTCGGGAATGCCAGCTGCATCCGCATCAGCAGGGCGTCGACCCCGCCGCGGAACAGCATCAAAAGCGAGGCGATCAAGTACATGATCCCGATTCGTTTATGGTCAACGGTTGTCAGCCATTCACGCCACAGCCAACCCCATTTTTTATACTTGGTCAAGACAAACACGATCGCGACTACGGTCAGTGCAATGGATACGTCTGCGCCGTAAATCAGCGGATCACCTGTAACGAAGAACGTGGACGCAAATTCTTTCAGGTTTTCCCACACTTGGTATTCCTCCTCCCTTTTCCCTAGTGATTCATCTTGGAATGATCCATGCTGGAGTGATCCATTCCAGGCATCTGGCTCATGTCAGCACTTTGTTCGGTTTCTTTGCCGGTAGCCGTTTCTTCCGGATGCATGACGTAGTTCATGTCATGACCGTGGCTGTATTTCTGTACAATTTCTTCAAACAGGCCTTTCGGGAATGCCGAGTACGTTTTCTCCTCTGTCACTCCTGGTTTTTTCAGCACTTCATAATCTTCCTTGGACATTGCAGGGGTCGTACCTTTGACTTCTTTCACCCACTGGTCAAATTCGTTTTGCGGTTTGGCAACGACCTTGAACTGCATGTGTGCAAAGCCTTCACCGGAGAAGTTCGCGCCAACTCCGTAAAATTCGCCCGGCTGATCGGCTTGCAGATACAGCTCTGTAGCCATCCCCGACATCGCGTATACCTGGCCGCCCAACTCAGGCACCCAGAACGAGTTCATCGGAGCTTCGGCAGATACCTGGAACTGAATCGGTACGCCGGCAGGGATTTCCAGGTAGTTAACAGTTGCGATATTTTGTTCCGGATAAGTAAACATCCATTTCCAATCCAACGCCGTAACCTGAATGGTCATCGGCTTCACTTCTTTATTCGGGTTCTCTTTCAGGGCGTATGTGTCACGAACGGTGAAGTAACCCAAAATGGCAATAATGACAATCGGAATTGCCCACCAGATAACTTCCATGGTCGTGTTATGCGCCCAATTCGGTTTGTAAGGTGCCTTGTTCTCAGGTGTATCGCGATATCGGTAAACGATAAATGCGGTAAGCGCGAGAACGGGAACAATTATGATTGCGCACAAAATCACCGAGATGATAATGAGATTGTACTGCGTTTCGGCAACTGGCCCTTTTGGATTCAGAACCAGGTACTCATTTCCGCATCCAGACAGCAGGACAGCTGCTAATGCTGCCAAGACAAAAAAGCGAAGCTGCCTCAGCATTTTTCCTCCACTCATTCTCCTAATCCCTCCCTCTTTCACACAACAGACAGAGCAATGCTTGACATTCATTTTTCAACGTAGGTGAACACCTGTATGAACCGCAACTACATACTATCAGAGTAAAGCAGATTTTGTACGTCTTTTTTTCCACGTTCAAGATTTCGTAGTTTTTCTGTTACAAAGTGTTCACGAACCAGTCACGAGTTGATCATAATATTGCTATGAATCTCCACCCCTTCACATATCGATCCAGATTTGGTGCATGTACCCACTCACGCCAAAAAGCCCGGCGCTACTGTTGCAGCACCGGGCCAATTCACTTTCAATAAAACACCAGACTTTCCTATGCGGTTGTCAACGCGCTTCTGTCACGCTTGCTGTTTGCGAATGTTCATCAAACGGAAGACCGTGCTCAGCAGGAAAATGTTCATCCCTGCGATCAGGAAGCCGATCGAGACCATGAGCGGAAAGTTTTCCGATCTGAAATCGCTTACATTGAACACCAGAAGCAATGCCCCGATGATCGTTGCCGTCCAAGCCATCCATTTCAAAGTGTCTGCCGCTTTTTTCTCGTTATTCATGTCACAAGACCCCTGTCTTTGTAAATTTCGCTTCTTTCGTTACTCTCTGATGAACATATTGTAACACAAAATTCACTTCTTGTTCATGTTTTGTTCAAATTTTTATTGAAAATTTGTCAAAAGTTTTTTCATAAATCTCTTGGACAATGAGTTGTTATATTTTCCCTTTGTGTCACAAATGTGAAGCTGACTTGTTCTATCCCCTGAGTTGCAAACGCTTTCATTCTCCAGCAGCGCATTTCAAAGCTGGCAACCGCTTTGCCGCCACAGTTTGCCTGTCAGAATGCCATCGCCGTAGTCAGGAGCAGCCCGCTCCACGCCAAAAAGACCTGCCGTTCCTCTAAAGGAGCGTGCAGGTCTTTTTGGCGTGGAAAAAGGGATGCGGTGCGCGTTTCAGACGCTGCTTTGCAGGTCTTGGCCCGCTGTTGCCAGCTCGATCATGTATTACAACGTCTCCGCGTGATCCTGCGCGAGGCTTTCCGCTCTTTCCTTTTCTGCTTTACGCTTCAAGTAGTTCCCCACGGCGATGACAACAAGCGCCAGCGCGACCGGCAAAACGATATGCAGCACAGGCAGGGTTTCTTCGATAAAGCCGCCGACGAGCTTGTCCCCGACAATCATCTCCCCGGCTGTGTACCCGAGCAGCGCAGCCCCCAGCAGCACGATGATCGGGAAGCGGTTCATCAGCTTCATCAGCAGCTGGCTTCCCCAAATGATCAACGGAATGCTGATGGCCAGTCCGAAGATGACCAGCAGCAGGTTGCCGTTAGCCGCCCCCGCTACCGCAATGACGTTGTCCAGACTCATGATCAGGTCCGCAAAAATAATCGTTTTCAACGCTTCAATCATATTGGAGCCGCTGCTGATATGACTTTCCTCGTCTTCACCCTTCAGCAGCTTGATGGCGATCCAGATGAGCAGAAGTCCTCCTACCACCTGTACCATCGGGATTTGCAGCAGCCAGATTGCGATGAAGGTCAGAACGATCCGCAGCACGATGGCTCCGGCGCTGCCCCAAAAGACTGCCTTCTTTTGCAAGTCCGGTTTCAGGTTCCTGCAAGCGAGAGCGATCACGACAGCGTTGTCGCCACTCAATACGAGGTTCACAATGATAATTTGCAAGAGACTCAATAAAAATTCTGTCATGTCAGCTCCCCCTTGAAAAACTATAGCCATAGTGTCAATAATAGACCTTTCTTCCCCAATTCGCAGTATATTTTTATTGGATTTCGTAAATTTCTCTAGGAAAAGAGGGATTTCTTCCTGCGGAGCACAAACAGGCCATCCGCGCGAGCACCGGGGGTGGTTGCTTGGATGGCATGTCCGATACACAAAAAGACCGCCCTGATGATCCCCCACTTCATCATGAGCGGCCCATGAACTTGACCCACTGCTGATGCGTACTGCCCGATACCGCCAGACTTCCCGGCAAGGCAGAAGCCTCCCGCCTTGCCCGCATGCCTTACCCGCGCTTCATTTTAGCCAGGCGGATAAACTGCTCGTCTCTTGCTTTCAACTTTTCCTCGACGGCTGTGTCCGCATACGAGTAAATGCCCGAACCGGTTTTCGTGCCAAGCTCGCCTTTGGCCACCCGCTCCTCGATGAGAGCCGGAGCTTTCTGCGACGCATCCAGCACCGGGGCAAGATTCTCGATCACGCGCTTCCACGTATCCAGCCCGCCGAAGTCCGCCGTCTCGATCGGGCCGACGAACGCCCAGCGAAAGCCAATCCCGTCCTTCATGACCGTGTCGATCTGCTCTGCATCGGTCACGCCTTCCTGCAGCAGGTAGAACGCTTCCCGCATCAGAGCCGCTTGCAGTCGGTTGGCGATGAAGCCCGGGACGTCTTTTTTCAGCAGCACCGGCGACTTCCCGATCTTGACCATAATCTCCATGATAGTAGATACAACTTCATCCGCCGTCTGTTCGCCCCGCACAATTTCCACGAGAGGGACGAGCTGGGCCGGATTGAAAAAATGAGTGATGATGAAACGTTGCGGCGTCTTCGCCTTTTCGATCAGCTTTGCGATGGAAAACGTAGAGGTGTTGGATGCGATGATCGCGTCTTTTTTCGCAAACTGCTCCAGCTTTTCAAACAGCTCCCATTTGAGCTCAATGACTTCCGGGATCGCTTCCGTGATGACGTCCGCCTGTGCGACTGCTGCCTGCAAATCGGTGGTGAGGATGATTCGCTCCAGTGCGTCCTGCCTGGCCTGTTCGCTGATCACCTGCTCGCGCACGAGGAGCGACAGGCTCGTCTCCACGCTGCGCCTGGCCTTGCTTAACAATTCTTCCTTCAGGTCGTAGAGATTGACCGTGTACCCGGCCAATGCGTATTCCTGGGCAATGCCGTGGCCCATGACCCCCGATCCGATAACTGCTGCCTGATTCGCCATTTGCGTTTCCTCCCGGGATGTGAATGATGATGCGTCTAATAAATATTCCCCAGTTCATTCCAATAGCATAGTAGTGTCCGAAGTCCTTTATCGAAGTTATTCAAACAGAAATACTCGTTTGGCGCATGTACGTTAGCTTCTGGCAACCCAAATCCCATTAGAACAACTGGTATGTGATACAAGTTTGAAAAAGTTTCCACGATGGGAATGGAACCTCCTGCCCGTATAAATGCAACCTTCGTGTCGTAGGCATGTTGGTATGCTTTCGCTGCTGCTTGAATTGCTTTATGATGGATGGGAGTTACATACGGTAGTGCATATTCCTTCATGACAAGAGATGAGGTAACACCTTGAGGAGTATACTTGCGAACATGTTTTTCCATGTTTTTGCATATTTCCAAAGGATTCTGGTCAGGTACCAATCGGCAAGTAATTTGGGCAATGGCTTCAGAAGGAATGATGGTTTTAAAGCCAGCTTTACTGTATCCGCTATGTATCCCGTTTATTTCTAAGGTAGGACGTGTCCACATCCTCTCCAACGTCGTATATCCTTTTTCTCCATAAAGTTCCGCTATCCCTAATATCTTGCACAATTGTTGATCATCATGCTGCAAAGAGAGTATAGCCGCTTTCTCTTCTTCACTACTCTCTTGCACATCATCATAGAATCCGTCGATGGCAACCTTGCCATCCTCATTATGCATACTGCCTAAGATCTTCGCAATCGCATGAACGGGGTTCTGTACAGCCCCTCCATATAGACCAGAGGGCAGATCTTTTTTGGCACCAGTCACTTTTAATTCAAACGTAATGAGGCCTCGTAAACCATAACAAATTGCCGGCTTATTTTCTCCCAGCATCGCTGTATCCGAGATGACAAGAAGATCTGAAGCAAATTTTTCTCGATTCTTCTCTAAAAGAAGAGGAAGGTGCGGGCTGCCAATCTCCTCCTCACCTTCGATGCAAAATTTGATGTTAACGGGTAAACTTCCCTTCGTTTCCAAATAGGCTTCCACCGCTTTGATGTGCAAGAAAATTTGTCCTTTATTATCACTTGCTCCTCGCGCATAAAGTTTTCCATCGCGGATATCGGGTTCAAAGGGAGGGGTATCCCACAATTCCAATGGATCGACGGGCTGAACATCATAATGTCCATAAATTAATACGGTTGGTTTGCCTTGTGCATGCAGCCAGTCTCCATAAACAACAGGATTTCCTTCGGTTTCAAGAAGTGCTACATTCTCCAGCCCACTTTTTTTTAATAATTCCGCTACCACTAACGTTGCATTAACCTTTTCTAACCATTCAAAATACCTATAATGTTCGGTATTTAAGTGTTCGTGGCATAAAAAAATCCTTTACACTGGAAAGGTCAGGTAGTTCCTGTCCAAAT
>NZ_JBHUJW010000008.1:0-1839 GCF_042683565.1 Brevibacillus sp. GCM10020057 | reverse complement strand
TACGGCTACCGCAATCTAGAGAGATTCAAGATTCGCATTAGACTGGAGTGTAAACCGGCTACATAACTACGAAAAACTGCGATAGAGGGAGATCAAGCACGTTTTACGGTGAAGAGCTTAATATTTAATATAGATTGGAGCAAAACACGATGCTAACAGGAGAAATTCGCAACAAGGTAGATAAAATATGGACGGATATGTGGGCTGGCGGGATTACCAACCCACTGACCGTAATCGAGCAGCTTACATACCTGATGTTCATTCGCTCCCTGGACGAAAAGGAACTGGAAACGGAAAGCTTTGAAGCATTAAGCGGTCAGAAAATGCCAAAGATCTTCCCGCAGGATGAAGATGGACAGTCCAAGCGTTGGAGCAAGTTCAAGACCAAAGACGCTCGTGTAATATATGACATTGTCGGCACAAAGGTTTTTCCCTTTATCAAATCGATGAATGGGGAAAATACGTCTGCCTTTTCTCGCTATATGCAAGATGCGATGTTTCTGATTCCGACGCCGCAGATTCTGCAAAAGATCATTACCGGATTGGACGAGCTGTATGAGCACGACATCAAGGATTTGGACATGCAAGGCGACCTGTATGAGTATATGTTGGGCAAGCTGGCTACAGCGGGTCAAAACGGACAGTTCCGTACGCCGAAGCACATCCGTGACATGATGGTGCGACTGCTCGCTCCAACCCCTAATGACAAGATTTGTGATCCAGCTTGCGGTACAGCGGGATTTCTGGTCTCGGCTGCTGAATATATCCGGGAAACGTACGAATCGGAAATGACCAGTGAGCAATGGGAGCATTTTTCCAGCGATATGTTTACCGGGTTGGACACAGACCGTACGATGCTGCGCCTGTCCGCGATGAACTTGATGCTTCACTCGATTACGAATCCGCATATTGATTACGTAGACAGTGTTTCCAAGCAAAATGATATCGCTGCGGCTTACGATATGATCCTTGCCAATCCGCCATTTACGGGGACCGTGGATGCGGAGAGTATCCACGACAATCTGAAGACTGTTTGTGATACGAAAAAGACCGAGTTGTTGTTTGTCGCGCTCTTTTTGCGGATGCTTCGCAAAGGTGGGCGTTGCGCGTGTATCGTACCAGACGGGGTATTGTTTGGAACGACCAGAGCGCATAAGGCGTTGCGCAAAGAGTTGGTGGAAAACCACCAACTGGAGGCCGTCATCTCCATGCCGAGCGGGGTATTTAAACCGTATGCTGGAGTGAGTACGGCTGTATTGATCTTTACCAAGACCGGTGCTGGCGGGACGAACAAGGTCTGGTTCTATGATATGAAAGCGGATGGATATTCTTTGGATGATAAACGCTCGCCGATTGAGGAGAATGATATCCCTGATATTCTGTCGCGTTTTCACAATCTCGCAGGAGAAGTGGATCGCAAGCCGACGGAGCAGAGTTTTTTGGTGGACAAGTCTGCTATTGAGGAAAACGGGTATGATTTGTCGATCAATCGTTATAAAGAGGTTGTGTATGAGAAAGTGGAGTATGATGCTCCTGGGGTGATTATGGAGCGATTGGATAAGCTGAACCTGGATATTGCAGCGAAGATGGAGGAACTGAGGGGGCTTATCGGTGAGTAAGTTATATGAAATTATTGAAAAGCCTTTGACTGGTGAATGGGGAGATGAGGACGAGGCTGGAACCGGAATCCCTGTTTTGAGGACCACGAATTTTACTAATGAGGGCTTGCTGAACGATTCGTTACAGTGCGAATTGTCTGTACGTGGTACGATTCAGCAGCATGTTGAAAATGTAGACGAAAAGAAGCCGCAAGCGGCGTTCCAGGTTCATCACGAGAAA
>NZ_JBHUJW010000007.1:0-843 GCF_042683565.1 Brevibacillus sp. GCM10020057 | reverse complement strand
TGGGTCTCGGAGAGATGCGCGTTTAGGTTACGCGACTGTCACGCCCTATGGTCAGCCTTCCCAGACTGTTCACCTACGCGCATCTTTTGTAACTCCATGTGAGACGCCCCACAACCCCGTCGGGTAAACCCGACGGTTTAGGCTCTTCCGCGTTCGCTCGCCACTACTGACGGAATCACTTTTGTTTTCTCTTCCTCCGGCTACTTAGATGTTTCAGTTCACCGGGTCTGCCCTCTCATCACCTATGGATTCAGTGAAGGATACCATCCCATTACGGATGGTGGGTTGCCCCATTCGGAGATCCCCGGATCAAAGCGTGCTTACCGCTCCCCGAGGCTTATCGCAGTTCGCTGCGTCCTTCTTCGGCTCCTAGCGCCAAGGCATCCACCGTGTGCCCTTAGTAACTTAACCACAATTGGTCAGCACTAAAAAGTACTTACAGTTTAAATCCTTAGCAATACATGCAGTATCCAGTTTTCAAGGAACGACGACGCACAGGATGTGCTAGTGTCTGCGTTGCCTCATGAATGAGGCGTCTTTAGCAGACGATCCTTTTGGCGTCCGCCTGGCAACGTCCTACTCTCCCGGCTCCCTGCGGAGCAAGTACCATCGGCGCTGGAGGGCTTAACGGCCGTGTTCGGTATGGGAACGGGTGTGTCCCCTCCGCCATCATCACCAGACTATGAGAGCATGCACTCTCAAAACTGAACAGCGAATAAGCGTAATCGTCGTATCTCCATAGAAAGGAGGTGATCCATCCGCACCTTCCGGTACGGATACCTTGTTACGACTTCACCCCAGTCATCTACCCCACCTTCGGCGGCTGGCCCCCAACCGGGTTAC